>NZ_JBEYVO010000067.1:0-29620 GCF_040644055.1 Streptomyces sp. NPDC047043 | reverse complement strand
ATCTCGGCAGGGCTCAGTGCCAGTCGGGCGCGATGCCCGAACTGCCGCTTCACCAGACCGAGTTCGCTCATGACGATCACTCTACTACCGTTGGTCTATGTCACCACGCTGGAATCCCAACCCCGACGTACGCACCGGCCGTCACGTCGTCTACCACCTGCACGTCCATTTGGTGTTCGTCACCAAGTACCGGCGCAAGGCCATGACGGACGAGATGCTGACGCGCTGCGAAGAGATCATGCGAGAGGTCTGTACGGACTTCGAGGCCGACCTGAAGCAGTTCAACGGCGAGGAGGACCACGTCCACCTGCTCGTGCACTACCCGCCGAAGGTCCAGCTCTCCAAGCTGGTCAACTCCCTCAAAGGCGTCTCCGCCCGCCTGTTGCGCAAGGAGTACGACGCGCACGTACGCCGGTACCTGTGGGGCGGACGCTTCTGGTCCGGCTCCTACTTCGCCGGAAGCTGCGGCGGGGCGCCCCTGACCGTCGTACAGCAGTACATCGAGCGGCAGAAACGCCCCGTGGGCTGAGGCAAACAGTGCAGACCCGTACTCCGGTGCGGGTCACCCCCATTTTGAGATGGCCGTCACCATCCGGCCTGAAGGCCGGAGCACTGGCCAAGATCAAAGATAGAAGATCGGCTGCTCGGGCAGACGCGGCGGCCAGGCGCGCCACTCCAGCTCCCGGACCAGGTCCAGCTCCTTGGGTCCGGTGGGGCGCCAGAGCGTCGTGGTCGGTCGGGGGCTGGTCATGGGTTCGCTCTCTTGCGCGGGTCGGCCGCCGGTGCGGCCGGTCGGGAGTCCGGACGATACCGGCCCAACAGGCATGGCGGCCAAGGGGTTTCGTGGGCGCGGACGGCTCCGGCTCCGCTGGATGATCAATTCCAAGGGATGCCTGCGGAGGGTGTGGGGTGGGCGGCGGCCGAAGTCACCGCGAGACGGGCAGGCGGCGGGCTGCCGGCCCTGGTTGTCGAGGTGGCAGCGGGCGGTCAGGCGTCGGGGTCGACTTCGGGGTGCGTGAACCGCACGGGCTTGCCCAGCGACCGCGCGTAGGCGATCTCGGCTCGGGTGCTGTCTCCGATGTAGTCGCCGACTACGAGCACCTCATCAGCGAGCCGGATCTTCGCCCGGTGCAGATCGTCGAGTCGAACCTTCAGCGCCTGGGCCTCGACAGGATCGGACCAGAGTGCGTGCGGCGACTTCATGTCACAGCCCGGCTTGACGACAATCCTTCCGGCTTTGGTCTCCCGCAGATCGGCCTCGTTCATCTCGGTCATGAAGCGGGTGGAGCCGCAGATCACGACGATACGCGGGAGGCTCAACAGCTTCTTCGCGTCGGCGAGCTTCTCCGCGGGGGTGAGCAGCTGCGGGTATGACACTGGTTCCTCCTGGTGGTGCGGTCCAAGGGGTGCCTGCGGAGACGAGAACGAGGGTGTCCAAGATCGTTTTGTGACGAACGACGTGGACACCCTCGCGACAGCACTCTATGCGACGACCGGCGACACGCTGACGGAGCATCCCGACCCGGCGCCGTGGCGCCCGCCGGTCGGCACTACGCCCCGCCCGAGCGATGCCGAACTGGTCACCCTCGCCACGATGCAGGCCATACCCGGCTACACCTCCGAGGCCAAATGGCTCCGCCATGCCCGTGCCCACCTGCGCCACCTCTTCCCCTACCTGCCCCAACAGCCCGGCTACGACAAGCGGCTGCGCAAGGCCGCCGGTCTGCTGCGAGGCGTCAACCGGATCCTGGCCACCACCACCTCGGGGTGGAGCGACGACGTATGGGTCGGGGACTCCACCCCGGTGGAATGCGGCCGCTCCCGCGACACCGTCAAACGCTCCGACCCGGCAGGCTGGGCCGAATCACGGCTACTGCGCCAGCTGCAGCCGCTGCTTCTGGGGCCTGCGCCTGCACCTGGTCTGCAGCCTTCAGGGCAGGCCCATCGCCTTCGCCCTGACCGGGGCCAAGGCCGACGAACGCGAGCGCGACAACAACTACTTCGACCGTGGTTTCGAACGCGAACGGTCCGAGCATGGAGTCCAGTTACTGCGGCCGGCCCGTAAAGGTGAACGGGAACGGCCTGGCGCAGCCCTGTTCGAGCCGCTGCGGCAGGTAATCGAATCGATCAACGAGACCTTCAAGGGACAGCTTGACCTCGAACACCCCTTGGACCAGATCACCTAGCGGAGGGCGAAGGACGCCCGGTGTTGCCAGTCGATTCCGTTGTGGACGACCAGGTCGACCGTCGGCACACGTGCCGCGAAGGGGAGGCCGGGGAGGAGGTCGGCCTCGAGCTCGTCCAGTACGGCGTCCTCCTGCCCCTGGGCGACGGTCAGATGCGGGTGGGGCTCGTACTTGCCGCCGTACGGCGGGGCTTCGGGCCAGCGGTCGACGACCGCCTCGGTGAGCCGGCGGAACGGCGCGTCCGGGACGGGCGCGAGGTAGAGGACGCCGGGAAACCGTCCGCACTCCTCGAACCGCACGTCGAAGGACTCATGACGTCCGAAGATCTCGTCCAGGACGGCGCAGGTCCCGGCGTCGACCAGGGACGCGTGCAGGAACGGGAAGACCACGGTGACATGGGCCGGGACACCGGCGCGTGCCGCGGGGTCGAAGCGGTCCCGCCACACCCGCACCGAGGGCTCCGCCTCCGGCACGGGCACCACGAGCGCCGTCTGCCCTGCCACAAAACCAACGGATTCTCCGTCTGCCATGCCTCGGGTGTACCAGCCGGAGCCCGGTGTCCGCGACAGGACACCACTTGTGTACGCGGAATACCTGCAGCCGCCGACAATTTCACGGATGCCATATCCTGGGTCCCAGCCACTGCCGGACGGAGGACCCAGCCCATGACTGCTACGGACCCGGCGCTCACCGCGCTCGCCTCGGGCTGGTCCGCCCTCTCGCTGCTGCACGGCCGGATCGAGGCGCACATCGAGCGCGCCCTGCAGGCCAAGCATGATCTGAGCGTGCGCGAATACTCCCTGCTGGACGTGCTGAGCAGGCAGCACGACGGGGACGGCGGTCATCTGCAGATGAAGCAGGTCGCCGACGCGGTCGTCCTCAGCCAGAGCGCCACGACCCGGCTGGTCACGCGCCTGGAGGACCGTGGGCTGCTGACTCGGTACCTGTGCCCCACGGATCGGCGCGGCATCTACACCAATGTCACCGAGGCCGGTCTGAAGCTCCTGGAGGAGGCCCGCCCGACCAACGAGGCGGCCCTGCGCGAGGCCCTCGACGAGGCCGCCCGGAATCCCGAGCTCGCGCCGCTGGTCAAGGCGGTCGAGACGCTGAGCCTGCCCGTCTGACACCGAGCCCCCGCGAGCACGATCGTCGCGGGGGCTGCCGTATGCCCAAATGCTTGCATGCGACGCCTACCCGCTTCAGGCACTCACTTCGCTTGCACTTATCCCGCGTCTGCAATTATTGTCGATGCTCGTAAGCGTCACACGCAATCTGCTGGAAGGTACTCCCCATGCCTCTCGCCCTCCTGGCCCTGGCCATCGGGGCCTTCGGGATCGGCACCACCGAGTTCGTGATCATGGGCGTGCTGCCCGAGGTCGCGGGAGACTTCGGCGTCTCCATCCCCACGGCCGGCTGGCTGGTCTCCGGCTACGCCCTGGGCGTCGTCCTCGGCGCACCGGTGCTGACGGTCCTGGGAACCAGGTTCTCCCGCAAGAAGATGCTCATGTTCCTGATGGGCCTGTTCGTCGTGGGCAACGCGCTGTCCGCGCTCGCCCCCGCGTTCGGCGTCATGCTCATCGGCCGGGTGATCTCCTCACTCGCGCACGGTGCGTTCTTCGGCATCGGATCCGTGGTCGCAGCCAACCTGGTCGCGCCGGAGAAGAAGGCCTCCGCGATCTCCCTGATGTTCACGGGGCTCACCGTCGCCAACATCGTCGGCGTC
Organism: Streptomyces sp. NPDC047043; assembly: GCF_040644055.1. Classification (NCBI taxonomy): domain Bacteria; kingdom Bacillati; phylum Actinomycetota; class Actinomycetes; order Kitasatosporales; family Streptomycetaceae; genus Streptomyces; species Streptomyces sp. NPDC047043. The sequence goes on along the minus strand of NZ_JBEYVO010000067.1, from coordinate 25,711 downwards.
CCGCTGGGTACGTACATCGGCCAGGCCGCCGGCTGGCGGGTCACCTTCACGGCCGTCGCCGCGCTCGGCATCGTCGGCCTCCTGGGTGTGGCCAAGCTGGTGCCCGAGACGGGCCGGCCCGAGAGCGACGACATCCGCAGCGAGTTCGCCGCGTTCCGCAACGTCCAGGTGTGGATCGCCATGGCGATGACGATCCTCGGCTTCGGCGGCGTCTTCGCCGCGATCACCTACATCACGCCGATGATGACCGAGGTCGCCGGTTACTCGGCCGGAGCGGTCACCTGGCTGCTGGTCCTGTTCGGGGTCGGGATGTTCCTGGGCAACCTGGTGGGCGGCCGGTTCGCCGACCGGGCGCTGATGCCCATGCTGTTCACCGCCCTCGGCGCACTGTCCCTGGCGCTGCTGCTGTTCACGGCGACCGCCCACAACAAGGTCCTCGCCGCGATCACGCTGACGCTGATCGGTGCACTGGGCTTCGCCACCGTGCCGCCGCTGCAGAAGTGGGTGCTCGACCAGGCCTCGGCCGCGCCGACGCTGGCGTCCGCCGCCAACATCGGCGCCTTCAACCTCGGCAACGCACTGGCCGCGTGGCTGGGCGGCGTCGTCATCTCGGCCGGGTTCGGCTACACCTCGCCCAACTGGATCGGCGCCCTCCTCGCCGCAGCCGCACTGCTGCTGTCCTTCCTGGCCGCCTTCCTCGACCGCCGCACCCGGTCCACCGCCGGCCGCGTCGTGGCCGCCTCCGCACCGGCCGACAACTCGCCGGCCGCCGCACGGCACTGACCCAACCTCCCTCCCGTGCAAGGAACTTCCGCACATGACCCCCACCGTCCCCACCGTCACGCTCAACAACGGCGTCCGCATCCCGCAGCTCGGCTTCGGCGTCTTCCAGGTCCCCGACACCGAGACCGGCGCCGCCGTCACCGCCGCCCTGGAAGCCGGCTACCGCAGCATCGACACGGCCGCGATCTACGGCAACGAGGCCGGCGTGGGCGCCGCCCTGGCCGCCTCGGGCATCGGCCGCGCCGAGCTGTTCGTCACCACCAAGTTGTGGAACGCCGACCAGGGTTACGACGCCACGCTGCGGGCCTTCGACGCGAGCCTCGCCAAGCTGGGTCTGGAGTACGTCGACCTGTATCTCGTCCACTGGCCCACTCCGGCCCGCGACCTGTACCGCGAGTCGTGGCAGGCCATCGAGAAGCTGGTGGCCGACGGGCGGATCCGCGCCGCGGGTGTCTCCAACTTCCAGCCCGCTCATCTACGTCGGCTGCTGGACGGCAGCTCGCTCGTACCGGCCGTCAATCAGATCGAGCTCCATCCCGGCCTGCAGCAGGGCGAGTTGCGTGCACTGCACGCGGAGCTCGGCATCGTCACCGAGGCCTGGAGCCCGCTCGCCCAGGGTGCGGTGCTCGCCTACCAAGCGATCACCGAGATCGCCGCACGCCACGGCAGGTCGCCCGCCCAGGTCGTGCTGCGCTGGCACCTCCAGCTCGGCAACGTGGTGATCCCGAAGTCCGCCACGCCCGCGCGTATCCGCGCGAACATCGACGTCTTCGACTTCGCCCTCGGCGACGATGAGATGACCGCGATCGCCGCCCTCGACCGCGATCTGCGCACCGGCCCGGACCCCGACACCCTCAACTGACCGCCGGGCGTTGGTGGTTCATCACGGCGAGCGCGGCGCCGGCGGCCGACAGGACGATGTCCGGCTCGGCACCGGCGGCCGCGGCGACATCGGTGACCAGCCGGACGTCCTTGCGCAGCAGGGGCTCGGCGTGGGCGGCGATGCGCTCCAGGGTGCCGCCGGCGGAGGCGAGCCGGGTCAGCGCGAAGCTGCCGGCGCTTCCCTTCGCGAGGACCTGGGCGAGGGCGGCCGGATCGATCGCGAGGTCCCGGCCGAGGGCGAGCGTGTCGGCGGCGGTCGCCAAGTTGGCAGTGAACAGCACGTTGTTGAGGAGCTTGGCCAGTTGTCCGGTGCCGAGTGGGCCCATGTGGACGACCGGGTCGGCGTAGGTCGCGAAGACCGGGCGGCAGTAGGCGATCGTGCCGGGCTCTCCCCCGGCCATCACCACCAGCCGCCCCTCGGCCGCTGCCGAACCGCCCCCGCTGACCGGTGCGTCGATCAGCGTCACCCCGTGGGTGCGGGCGCGGTCGGCCAGGCGCCGGCAGGTGTCGGGGTGGACGGTGCTGTGTACGGCGATCACACCGCCCCTGCGCAGACCGGCCAGAACGCCGTGCTCGCCGGTGATCACCTCCTCGACGTCCGCGTCGTCGACGACGCAGATGCAGACCAGGTCGCTGCTCGCGGCCAGGTCGGCTGGGGACGCGGCCCGCTTGGCCGGGGTGTCGGCGAAGGGGACCAGGGTGGCTGGGCGCCGCGCCCACAGGGTCGTCTCGTGGCCCGCGTCGATGATGCGGCGGGCCATGGGGGCGCCCTGGCTGCCCAGGCCGATGAATCCGACGCGCATCAACTGGCCTCCTGCTCAACGGGTTCGGGGCTCTGTGCCGGTTGCGGCGAGGGCTCAGGCGCAGGCTTCGGGTGCCAGAACGTGGCGAGCAGCCCGGCGGTCGCCACCACGGCCACCCCGAGCGCGATGCCGCCGCCCGCCCAGCCGGTGAGGTCGATGCCGGCCGCCTCGTCCAGCGAGGCGCTGCCCGGTCCCAGTACGGCCAGCGCCAGTGACATAACGGCGAGCGTGAGGACGTACTCGTAGCCCTCCTTGAAGACGAAGAACCCGTTGGGCCGGTGGGCCAGCAGGCCCGCGACCAGCATCACCGAGATGACGGCCGCGCAGGCCAGCGGGGTGAACAGGCCGGCCAGCAGCAGTGCGCCCGCGCCGGCCTCGGTGACCACGCTCAGCCAGGCCTGCAGCGTGCCGTGGGTGAGGCCGAGGCCGGTGAACCAGCGGGCGGTGCCGGTGATGCGGCCGCCGCCGCGCCAGTGGTTGAGGCCGTGCGCGATCATGACGACGCCCAGGACCAGGCGCAGCAGCAGGGCGACGATATCCGCTTCGTTCATCCGGCTCTCCCTTGTCGTGGGGGTGCGGCGGTGGTGGCCTCCCGGGTCACCGCGCACTCCTCGGCGAACGCCAGCACCTTCAGGTGGTAGGCCCGGGCCGAGTGGCCGAGGCTCAAGTTGTGCCCGGTGTCGGGCTGTTCGTTGACGCGGACTCGGGGTGAGGCCGTGAAGAGGGAGGCGATGTCGGCCAGGGCCGCGGGGCCCGAGCTCCACACCTCCTCGTGGTCGCCCAGGCTGAACTGCACGGGCACGCGCACCCGTGCCGCCAACTCCGGGAATTCGTAACGCCATTCGCGTGCGGCGGACTCGTAGGCGGGTGAGGCGGCCGCGATGCCGGCGCCGCCGAGGACGTCGGGCGGGTACAAGTGGCCCGGTCCCCAGAGGGCTTCACGCAGTCGCGCGCGAGCGCGACCCTCCCGGCGCAGGTCTTCCTCGTTGCTCTCGAGAAAGCTCACGGAGCGGGGGTGGTGGTAGCGGCCCGTGCCGGCGATCTCCAGGCCGAGCAGGCCGGTTCCGCGGGCGTGGGCGGCCATGCGTACGGCGAGTTCGCTGCCTGCGGAGTGGGCCATCAGGAAGATGCCCGCTCCCGTCGGGCGCGATGCGAGCAGGCGGTCCATGCTCGCGTGGGCGAGGTCGACTCGCCTTGCCGGGTCGGTGAGTTGGGCGGCGTCGGGCAGCGAGGCGCCGTAGCCGGGCCGGTCGAGGGCGATGACGGTGAAGCCGAGGGCGGCGCCGGTGTGCAGGAGGGAGAGCCGTGGATGGTGCGGGCAGTCGAAGTACGTGGAGGTGGTGCCGCCGCCGTGCAGGGCGAGGACGACGGCCCGGGGGCCGCGTACCCAAGTCGCCCTGTACGACAGGGAGATGCCGTCGATGTCGACGATGCCGGGCACGACGTGGTGGCGCTCGTTCACGTGTCCGTCCTCAGGAGGATGACTCCGCTGGGTGTGAGGCCGCCGGAGCTGACCACGGCGACGCGGGCCCCGGGCACCTGGCGTGCCCCGCCCTCCCCGCGCAGTTGGACGATCGCCTCGTGGACGAGGCCCATGCCGTGGGTGCGGCCGTGGGAGAGCTGGCCGCCGTGGGTGTTGAGGGGCAGTACGCCGTCGCGGGCGATGTTCTTTCCGCCGTCCAGGAAGTCCTTCGCCTCGCCGATGCCGCAGAAGCCCAACGCCTCTATCCAGGAAAGGCAGTTGAAGGTGAATCCGTCGTAGAGCTGGGCGACGTCGACGTCGGCGGGGCGCAGGGAGGTGCGCGTCCACAGGTGGGCGGACTGGCCGAGGACCTGGGGTTCGTGGGTGAGGGTGCTCTGGTCCCATTCGAGGCGTTCGGTGATCTGGGTGCCGACGGCCTCGACGAGGACGGGCGGCTTGGCCAGGTCGCCTGCGGTGTCGACGGCCGATACGACGACGGCGACGGCTCCGTCGCAGGGGACGTCGCAGTCGTAGAGGCCGAAGGGGGTGGTGATGGGGCGGGCCTGGAGGTAGTCGTCCATCGTCAGGGGGTCGCGGTAGATCGCTGTGGGGTTGAGGGCGGCGTTGGCGCGTTGGTTGAGGGCGATCCAGCCGAGGGTTTCGCGGGTGGTGCCGTAGCGGTGGAAGTGGCGCCCGGCGTTCTGGGCCAGGGTGTGGGCCGCGGAGATCGCGCCGAAGGGCTTGAGCCAGCCCGCGTCCGAGGTGGCGGGGACGGGGATCCTGCCCTGTTTGACCAGTTCGCCGTGGCTGGCCTCCCACAGGGTGCGGAAGCACAGGACGTGCCGGGCGAGGCCGCCGGCCACGGCCAGCATCGCCGCGATCAGGGAGCCGCCGGGGCCGAAGGTCTCGCCGCCGCCGTTGTGCCAGGTGGGGCGGATGCCGAGGGCGGACTCCAGTGCGGTGATGCCGCCTTCGGCGAAGCCGCCGTAGGCGCCGGCTCCGGGGTAGGTGGCCAGGCCGTCGATGTCGTCGAGGGTGAGGCCGGCGTCGGCGACCGCGGCTTCGCAGGCTTCGACGGTGAGGGCGAGCGGGGGGACCATCAGGCGGCGGCCGAGGCGTGAGGCGCCGATGCCGGTGAGGGCGACCTTGTCCTCGAATTTGTCCGGGGCGGCCATCGGTCGTATGTGACATGGCACTGAGCCCGGTTCGACCTCGTCGACGGGGAGCGGGGCCGGCTCCCCCTGTTCGGCCAGCGGCCGGAACAGGGGCAGCCACACGTCGTCCCCGGCTCGCTCGAAGACCACCTCCATCCGCATGCCGAGGGCGAGTTGCCCGGGATCGCACTCCACGGCGTTGGTGGTGAGCCGGACGCGGGCGTCTTCCTCGAGGGCGACCTGGGCGACGACGTACGGGGACGGGAGTCCGGGGACGCCGAAGCGGTGGTTGACGGTGAAGCCGATGAGGGTGGCGCGGCCGGAGACGGCCCGTGCGCCCAGCTCCCGTCCGCGGCAGTAGCGGCAGACGGGCTGGGGCGGGTGGATCAGGGCGGTGCACGAGGTGCACTCCTGGATCCGCAGCCGGCCGTCCGCCCCTGAGGTCCAGAAGAACGCGTTCTGGTCGGTGATCAGGGGCAGGGGGCGGCGCCTCTGGGAGCCGGGGGATGCGGCGGATGCGGCCACCTGTTCTCCTCCGTTCAGAGCGCGGAGTCGGGGCGGGCCGTGCGCACGACCGGCTCGGCGAGGCCTTGTTCGTCGGAGGCCTTCTGCAGCGCCTCCAACGTCTCGTCGAGTGAAGGCCCGAGCCGTTTGCCGGGTGTGAAGGTCGCCGGGAGGTGGCGCATGCCCTGGATGATGCCGATGGTCTCGTAGTGGACGGTGCCGTCGGGATCGCAGCGGAAGTCGGGCATGCGGTCCAGTACGGCGGTCACCATCCGCTTGAACACCGTACGGGCGACGTTCGAGCCGATGCAGCGGTGGATGCCGAGGCCGAAGCTGCTGTGCCGGTTGCCCTTGCGGTCCAGGTCGACGCGGTCGGGGTCGGGGAAGACGGCGGGGTCGCGGTTGGCCATCGCCCAGGACAGCCACAGGCGTTCACCCTCCTCGAACCGCTGGCCCGCGATCTCGCAGTCGGCGGAGATCGTACGGCCGTCACCCGGGGCCGGGGCGAAGTACCGCAGGAACTCCTCGGTCGCCGAGTCCAGCAGAGAATCCCGTTCTCGGCTGAGTCGGTCCCGCTCACCGGGATTCCGGGACAGCCATTCCAGCGCGTGTGCGGTGAGTGCCGTCGTCGTGTCGAAGCCGCCGCCGATGAGCAGGGCCAGTACGCCGGTCAACTCCTCGTCGGGCGGGGTCTTTCCGTTGATGTCGGCGCGTACGAGGGCGTCGATCAGGCCGGGCCGCGGCTTCTCGCGGATCTCGCGGAGCGCCATGTACAGCGACATGCCCATGGTGCGGCTCAGTTCGGCGACCCGCGGCATGTCGGGCGAGTCGGGCGGGGTGTAGACGGAGGCGTGGGCCGGTTCGTTGTAGACGGTCCAGTCCTTGAGCGGGATGCCCATCATGGCGAGGGTGAGGACGGCCGGGACGATGTTGGCGAGGTCGTCGACGAAGTCGATCCGGCCCTCTTCGATCTTCTCGTCGAGGCAGGCGCGTACGACCTCGTCGACGAAGGGGATCCAGCGTCCGACGGCCGCCGGGGAGAGGTAGGGGTTGAGGGTCTGGCGGTAGTGCCGCTGCTCGGGCGGGTCCATCTCCAGGAATCCGCCCTGTACTTCGCGGGCGCGCGGCGGGGAGGGGATGGTGATGCCCTTGTAGCCGCGGCGTTCGCCCTTCACGTCGTGGTCGTTGGAGAGGAACTCGGCGGAGCGGGCCAGTTCGAAGACCTCGCGGTTGCCGCTGGCGACCCAGTGGCCGCCGTGGGTGTCGGTCCAGGCGATGGGGCACCTGCCGTGCAGTTCGTGGGTGATCTCCTCGAACTCGTGGCGGTATTCGGGGGTGTGCCGGTCGAAGTGCACCCGGTGTTTCTTGCGGTCGTCGTCGCTGAGTGCCTCGCTCATGGGGCCTCCCTTGTCAGAAGATCTGGATGGCCCGTTCCGGGCACGAGTGCGCGGCTTCCCGCACGTCCTCTTCCTGATCGGCCGGTACGTCCTCGCTGACGGCCGAGGAGTGGCCGTCGACCTCGTCCAGCCGGAACGACTTCGGAGCGGTCATCCAGCAGAGCGTGTGGCCCTGGCAGCGCTCCGGATCGACGCGGACCTTCACGGCTTGCCTCCCTGTCACGGTGGGGTTCCTGCGGTTCAGCGGCGCCAGTCGTACCACTTGAGGTAGCCGCCGGCGTCGACGCGCAGCTGGGTGCCGGTGATGTAGCGGGCCTCGTCGGAGGCGAGGAAGAGAACGGCGTTGCTGATGTCGAGCGGCTCGACGTACGGGATCGGCATGGCCTGTTGTACGGCGAAGCCGGGCTCGGCGTCCTCGCGGGTGGGGTGTTCGAGGTCGGGGCGGAAGGACTTGTACATCGGCTCGCTCTGCAGCATGCGGGTGTCGACGTTGGTGGGGTGGACGACGTTGGCGCGCTGCTTCAACGGGGCGAGATTGCGGGCGAGTTCGTGGACGTACTCGGACAGGGCACGCTTGGCGAAGGCGTAGCCGGCGCCGCCCGGGTTGTTGCCGGGCTCCTGGACGATGCCGAACTCCATGAGGGCGGCGGTGGACCCGGTGGCGATGACGGAGGCGCCCTCGCGCAGGTGGGGCAGCGAGACCTGGATGGCGTTGATGGTGCCGATGAGGTCGACGTCGACGGCGTCGCACCAGGCCTGGAGTTTGGGTTCGCCGCGCAGGGGGGCGATGCCGGCCTGGGCCACCACGATGTCCAGGCCGCCGAGTTGGTCGAGGCCGGTCTTCAGGGCCTCGCGCAGCTGGGCGGCGTCGCGTACGTCGGCCTGGAGCGCGACGATCCGGCGGCCCTGTTCCTCGACCAGCCGGACCGTCTCCTTCAGGTCCTGCGGGGTGGCCATCGGGTAGCCGACCGTCTCGAAGTCGCGGCAGATGTCCACCGCGATGATGTCGGCGCCCTCCTCGGCCAGCCGTACGGCGTGGCTGCGGCCCTGACCGCGCGCGGCGCCGGTGATGAAGGCGACCTTGCCATCGACTCGTCCCATCGGGGTGTCCCTCCTGTGGTGTGTGGTTGTGCTGTTCAGCCCGCGCCCGCGGGTGCCACCGCGTCGGCGAGGGCGTCGAGGGCCGGGGCGAGGGCGCCGAGGTCCGCGCCGAGTTCATCGGCGACCGTGCGGACGGCGTCCAGGTCCTTGCCGAGGAACTCCCCTGTCGTACGGGCGAATTCGGTGACCGAGCCGTGTCGTACGACTCCGGCGAGCGCGCGGCTCGAGGCGCTGCCGTGGGTGAGGGCCTCGAGAAGCAGATGTTCGTCGATGCCCAACTCGCCGCCGAGGCGGACCGCGTGGGACAGCAGTCCGATCTGGGCCGCGAAGACGGTGTTGTTGACCAGCTTGACCCGCTGGCCGGCACCGAGCGGGCCGACGTGCAGCACCGGGTCGCCGTAGCTGCGCAGCACGGGGCGGATGCGGGCGACGGCGTTGTCGGCGCCGCCGACGTAGAGGGTGACGCGGCCGGCCGCCACGTCGGGCGGTCCGCCGCTGACCGGGGCGTCGAGCACCATGATGCCGCGCCGCTCCCCCCGGGCGGCGACGGCCTCGACGGTGTGGGGACTGCCGGTGGTGTGGACGACCAGGACCGCTCCGGCAGACATCACATCCAGGAGTCCGCCGTGCAGGCAGACCTCGCGGACCTGCTCGTCGGTGCGGACGCACACCAGCACGGCGTCGGCCCCCTCGCCGACCTGCGCGACCTCGGGGACGACCTGTGCGGGTTCCTGGGCGAGGGCGCGGCGGGCCTCGGCCGTGCGGCCGGCCACTCGTATCCGGTGGCCCGCCCCGGCGAGCCGTCGCACCATCGGCAGGCCCATCCGACCGGCGCCCACGACTCCGATCACAAGAATCTCCCTTCCGAATGCGAGAACCATACTTTCAGCTGGCGATGCCCGGAAGTCCCGCGTAGGGACTTCGTGTCACGCCGCGACAGGGCAGAGCGTCACCCTTCCGAGGCCGTGACGCCCACTCGTCCACCGGCTATGGTTCTCAAAATCGAGAACTCTGTTTCCATCGGTTGGGAAAAGGGCGTCGAGGTCTGGAGGAGTTCATGCAGCGCAAGACCTTCGGGGAGGTCGTCGGATGAGCGGCGGCGGTCCGCTGGACGGGATTCGGGTTCTCGAAGTGGCGATGTACGGTTTCGTGCCGTCCGCCGGCGCGGTTCTCGCCGACTGGGGCGCGGACGTGATCAAAGTCGAGCATGCCGTGACCGGCGATCCGCAGCGCGGGCTGCGGCAGACCGGCACGTTCAAGGTCGAGGGCGATCCCAACCCCAACGTCGAGCATGCGAACCGGGGCAAACGCAGCATCGGCCTCGACATGGCCCGCCCGGAGGGCAGGGAGGTGCTGTACGAACTGGCCCGGCAGGCGGACGTCTTCCTGACCAGCTTCCTGCCCTCCGCACGGCGGAAGTTCGGCATCGACGTGGACGACCTCCGCGCGGTGAATGAACGGATCGTCTACGCCCGGGGCAGTGCTCTCGGTCCGCGGGGGCAGGAGTCGGACAGGGGCGGGTACGACATGACGGCGTTCTGGGCGCGGGCGGGTACCGCGGCCAGCCTGACCCCGGCCGGCACGGAGGGGATGATCCCGCCTCCGGGGCCCGCCTACGGTGACACCATCTCCGGCACGAACCTCGCCGGAGGCATCGCGGCGGCCCTGCTGAAGCGGGAGCGGACCGGCGAGGCGTCGGTGGTCGACGTCTCCCTGCTCGGCAGCGGGGTCTGGGCCCTGGGGCACGGGATCGCGCTCTCGGTGCACCTGGACAGGCCGATGGTGGCGCCGCCGCTCGGCGCCCACGGCTCCCCCACCAACCCGCTGTCCGGGCTGTACCGCACGGCCGACGAGCGCTATCTGGCCTTCGTGATGATGCAGCCGGGCAAGTTCTGGGCGGACGTGTGCCGGCACATCGACCGGCCCGAGCTGGCCGAGGATCCGCGGTTCGCGACCGGCGCCGACATCGCCGCAAACACCGAGGAGGCGGTCAAGATCCTGCGGGAGGTGATCGCCACCCGCACGCTCGGCGAGTGGACCGAGCGGTTCGCCACACTGGCCGGGCCCTGGGCGCCCGTACAGGATTCCCTGCAGGTCGGCTCGGACGCTCAGGTGCGGGCCAACGAGTATCTGGTGCGGGCCGGTCAGCTCGAACTCGCCGCGAGTCCGGTGCAGTTCGACGTCGCCGCGCCGGAGTTGGGGGCGGCTCCGGAGTTCGCGGCGCAGACCGAGGAGATCCTGCTGGAGCTGGGGCTGGACTGGGAGCGGATTCTGGCGCTGAAGGCGGCGGGGGCGGTGACGTAACTCCCGCCGGGGAACGCTCTGTTACGGCTGGGCGATCCGCTTCAGGCGTATGGCTGGACCCACTTCGGGGTCCAGGTGTCGCGCTCGGACCCGATGGTGCCGAGGTGGGTGCGCAGTGCGGTCAGGGCCGGGTGCGGGTTGTCGGCGCGCCAGATCAGCGAGTGGGGGTAGACCGGGGTCGGATCGTGCAGGGGGATGCGGCGCAGGTCGTGGTCGGCGGGCCAGACGACCCGGGTCTGTTCGCCGACGAAGGTTCCGAGCAGCGGGGAGTCGGCGATGGTGTCGAGGAGCGGTTCGGTGCCGAAGTCGGGACCGGTGACCTCGATGGTAAAGCCGAAGGCCGCGGCCAGGTCGTCGTAGAAGGCGGCCCACTCGGTGCCGGCGACGTTGCCCGGCATCCAGATGCGGTGCCCGGCCAGCTGGGCCGGGGTGAGTGTGCGGGCGGCGGCGAGCGGGTGGGCGGGGCCGGTGAGCAGCTCGACGGGTTCGTCGTGGACGCGGGCCGCCTCGATGCCGTCGGGGAGTTGGCGTGCGGGCCTGGTGAGGGCGCGGAAGGACGCGTCGATGGTGCCGGTGCGTACGGCGGCGAGGGCCGCGTCGGCGTCGAAGAGGGTCACGACGTCGAGGGCGACCTCGGGGTGGGCGCGATGGAAGTCGCGGACCAGGTCGGCGGGCGCGAGCCGGCGGCCGATGACGTCGACGCGCAGGGCACGGCGGCCGGGGCGCACGGAAGCGGCCGCCCGCTCCTCGGCGCGCAGGAGTTCACGGGCGTGGGGCAGGAGGACCTGTCCGTCGACGGTGAGCCGGGCTCCGCGTGCCGTGCGGGTGAACAGCCGTACCTCGAGCTCCCGCTCCAGCGCGGCGACGCGCTTGGAGACGGCTTGCTGGGTGACCGCCAGGGCGAGGGCGGCCTCCCGGAACTGTCCGGCGTCCGCGACGGCCACGAAGGTGCGTACTGCGTCGAGATCCACGGGCCCTTTCTACAACCTCCGGCACCGGCCTCTCGCACAACTTCTGGTTGTGGAGTGCCGCGCGCGTCGGTTGTTTGATCCGTCGCCGCGTGACCCGCTTTGATGTCGCCGGTCGGTAATCGGGCGGGACGGGGAGGCAGGCATGGGGGCCGGGCGATCACTGGGGCGGCGGTTCGGGTGGCTGTGGGCGGCGTACACCGTGAGCACGCTCGGCACCCAGCTCGCCTTCGACGCGTTCTCGCTGATCGCAGTGATCGTTCTGCACGCCGGGGCGACCGAGGTGGCGCTGCTGAAGGCCGTGGGTCTCGCGGTGGGGGCCGCGGTGGCGGTGCCGCTCGGGCCGTGGGTGGAGTTCCGCCACAAACGGCCGGTGATGATCGGGATGGACCTGGTCCGGTTCGCGGCGCTGCTGACGATTCCGGCCGCGTTCGCACTGGGCGGGTTCAGTTTCGTACAACTACTGGTTGTGTCCGTGGTCGTCGCCGCGGCCGACATCGGATTCATGGCGGCCGGCGGAGCCTTCCTGAAGTCACTCCTTCCCTCGCACGACCTGCTCAGTGCGAACGCCCGCTTCGAGGCGACCCAGTGGACCGCCACCGTGCTCGGACCGCCGCTCGGCGGTGCGGCGATCGGTGTCCTCGGGCCGGTGACGACCGTACTGGCCGATGCGGTCAGCTACCTGCTGTCGGCCCTCGGAATCCGGCAGGTCGGCGGGACGGAGAACCCCCCGGCGCGGACCGGCCCGGCATCGGCCGGCGGACTGCTCGAAGGCTGGCGGTACATCCTGGCCCACCCGGTGCTGCGCCCGCTGTTCTTCAACGTGCTGCTGGTCAACGGCCTGATCATGGTGGCGGTTCCGCTGCTCGCCGTGGTCATGGTCGGCGATCTCGGTTTCGCGCCCTGGCAGTACGGGCTCGCCTTCTCGGTGCCCTGTCTCGGCGGCCTGGCCGGCTCGCGGCTGGCCCGCCGGCTCGTGACGCGGTACGGGCAGCACCGGGTCCTGGTCACCTCCGGGGTGGTGCGCGCGTGCTGGCCGATCGGCCTCGCCTTCGTCCGGCCCGGTGTCCCGGGGCTGGTGCTCGTCATGGCCGTGGAGCTGGGGGTGATCACCTCCTGCGCCGTCTTCAACCCGGTGTACTCCACCTACCGGCTCCAGCAGACGGACACCGGCCGGGTGTCCCGTGTCCTCGCGGCCTGGTCGGTGACCGGAAAGGCGACGACCGCCGCCCTGACCGCCCTGTGGGGGCTGCTGGCCGGCCTCACCGGACCGCGTACGGCGATCGCGATCGCCGGTGCCCTGCTCCTGGCCACGCCGCTTCTCCTCCTCCGCCGCATCACACCCTCCGCGGAGATGGCGCAGGTGCACGCCGACGGAGTAGCCTGATCCGGAAACGTCATTCTCATTCACAGAGAAGATGCTTGACGGAATCGAGAGAAGGGCCGCCCGCGAATGCCCGTCACCGTCACCGAACCCACCCCCACCACCGGCGTCGAGATCACCGGCCTGTCCGGGAGCCGCCTGGTCGACCGGGGTGTCGCCGAGGAGTGTCTGTCCGCCCTGGAGCGGCGCGGGGTGGTGATCTACCGCGAGGCCGACGTCGACGACGACGATCTGGTCGCCTTCAGCCGGCTGCTCGGCGAGGTCGTCCCGCTGCCGATGGGCGGCCACCCGACCCACCGGGAGATCCAGCGGATCACCCGCGACCCGTCGAAGAGCCCGCTGGCCGCCTACCGCGAGTCCACCTTCCACTGGCACATCGACGGTACGACGGAGCAAGTGCCCAACAAGGCAACGCTTCTGACGGCACGGCAGATCTCGCAGAACGACGACGGCGACACCGAGTTCGCCAACGCCTTCGCCGCGTACGAGGCGTTGTCCGAGGCGGAGAGGAAGGAGCTGGAGGGTGTGCGCGTGGTGCACAGCTTCACCGCCTCGCAGCTCCTGGTGACACCCCACCCCTCGCCCAGGGAGCGGGCGGCCTGGGACCGCAATCCCGCACGGGAGCACCCCCTCGTCTGGACCCGCCGCAGCGGCCGCAGGTCTCTGCTGATCGGCGCCACCGCCGGTGAGGTCGTGGGTCAATCGGCGGCGCAGGGACGGGAGTTGCTCGACCGGCTCCTGGCCCATGCGACGCAGCCGCAGTTCACCCTGCGCCACCGCTGGCGCCAGGGCGACCTTGTGATCTGGGACAACACCGGGATGCTGCACCGCGCTCTTCCCTACGGTGAGGCTTCCTCTCGGCTGATGCACCGCACCTCTCTGCTGGGTGAGGAGGCGGTGGCATGAGCGAGCGGCGGACGGCGATCGTCACGGGCGGCGGTTCGGGCATCGGGCGCGCGATCGCGCAGCGGCTGGCCGAGGACGGTTTCGCGACGGCCGTACTCGATCTGAACGAGGAGTCGGCCGGGCAGGTCGCCGAGGAGTCACGGCAGAAGGGGCACGAGGCGGTCGCCTTCGGGGGCGTCGACGTGTCCGACCGTGCGCAGGTGAACGCCGCCGTGCAGCGGGTGCGGGACGTGCTCGGCGGGCCGGTGCTGGTGCTCGTCAACAACGCCGGGGTGACCGGCTTCGACCCGTTCCTGAAGATCGCCGACGAGACGTGGGACCGGATCATGGCCGTGAACCTGAGCGGGCCGTTCTACTGCTGCCAGGCGGTCGTGCCCGACATGAAGGAAGCCGGGTGGGGCCGGATCGTGAACATCTCCTCGTCGAGCACGCACTCGGGGCAGCCGTACATGACGCACTACGTCGCCTCGAAGGCCGGGCTCGTCGGCCTCACCAAGTCCCTGGCCCTGGAGCTCGGTCCGGACGGCATCACGGTGAACACCATCCCGCCGGGCTTCGTCGACACCCCGATGCTGCGCGCCTCCGAGGAACGCGGGCTGCTGGGCGGCTCGGTGGACTACCACGCGGAGCGCACACCGGTACGGCGGCCGGGGCGGCCGGAGGACATCGCGGCCGCCTGCTCGTTCCTGGTGTCGGAGGAGGCGGGGTACATCACGGGGCAGGTGCTCGGGGTGAACGGGGGGCGGAACACCTGAGTTGTTCCCGGCACCTGAGTCGTTGCCCGCACCTGGGTTGTTCCGGGAGCCGCCGCCTTGGTCCTCCAGCGGGTGAGGATCACGGCGGCGGTGCGCGATGTGCCCGCTCACCTTCGTGAACGCCGGTTCATCGCCCGGTCCGCCGCCTCCCAGTGCGCGTCCGCCGCCCACAGCCGGGCGAAGGCGCGCACCGCTTCGTCCGGCGAAGCGCCGCCTCCCATCACGCGTTTGACCTCCGCCGCCGGACCGGTCGCGAGGGAGCGGGCGAGGCAGCGCCATCCCTCCGCGAAGGCGGCCCGCGGCAGCACGCGGTCCACCAGTCCGAGGCGCTGCGCCTCGGTGGCGTCGAGTACGGCCCCCGTGCCGGCGAGCATCAGCGCCCTGCCCCGCCCGACGAGGGCGGCGAGCCGCTCGGCACCGCCCCAGGCGGGCATGATCGCGAGGGTCACCTGATTGAAGCCGATGCTGACGTCGTCGGCGGCCACGCGGATGTCGGCGGCGACGGCGACCTCGGCCCCGCCGCCCAGCGCATGGCCGTTGAGCGCGGCGATCACGGGGGCGGGGAAGCCGGCGATGCGGTCGCAGATGCCGCGCATCCGCCAGGCCATCGCCGCCGCGTCGTCCTCGGTGCGGAGCGCGGCGAGTTCCTTCAGGTCTCCCCCGGAGACGAACGCCCGGTCACCCGCCCCTGTGATCACCAGGGCCCGGGCCCCGGCCGCCGCATCGAGCGCCTTCTCCAACTCGTCCATCGTGGCGAGCGAGATGGCGTTGCGGGCGTGGGGACGGTTGATCGTGAGGACGGCCAGGCCGTCGTCCAGTTCGAGGTCGACCACTCGATTCCCCTCGGGGGATATTGGCATTCTCCATTCGCGAGAATAGCGTATGCACGGCTGGCCGCCGCAAGCGCGCTGCCTCGAAGAGCCGCCCCCAGTAGTGCCTCACTAGTGCCTCAGCAGTGGAGGTAGCCGCACATGCGAAAGATCCCCGCCGAGTTGACCGAGCGCTACGAAGCCGAGGGCTGGTGGACCCGGGACACCATCGGTGACCTGCTGACGCGAGGTCTGGCAGCGGCGCCGGACACCGAGTTCCGGGTGCACTCGGCCGTCCGCCCCTGGTCCGGGACCTTCCGGGACGTCGAACAGGTCGCGCGCCGGCTCGCGGGCGGGCTGCGCGAGCGGGGCGTGGGTCCCGGCGACGCGGTCGCCTTCCAGTTGCCCAACTGGATGGAGGCGGCCGCCGTCTTCTGGGCCTCCGCGCTCCTCGGGGCCGCCGCCGTCCCGATCGTCCACTTCTACGGGCGCAAGGAGGTCGGCTACATCCTCGACGCGGTCAGGCCGAGCGTCTTCGTCAGCGCCGGGCGGTTCGGTCGGCTGGAGTTCCAACCGGACCTGTGCGCCGAGGTGCCCGTGGTGGGCGTAGTGGGCTCCACGACGGGACACGACTCGCAGGTCGAGAACTTCGAGGACCTGCTGAGCGACCAACCGCTGACCGGGACGCTCCCGACCGAACCGACGTCGGCCACCCTGATCGCCTTCACCTCCGGCACGACCCGTGACCCCAAGGGCGTCGTGCACAGCCACCAGAGCCTCGGCCACGAGACCCGCCAACTCGCCGCCAGCTACCCGCCCGACCGCGGCAAGCAGCTCACGGCCGCCCCCGTCGGCCACTTCATCGGCATGGTGAACGCCTTCCTGATCCCGGTCCTGGACGGCACACCCGTGAACCTCACCGACGTGTGGGACCCGGGCCAGGCACTGGAGTTGATGACCCGTCACGAACTGAACATCGGCGGCGGGGCGCCGTACTACGTCACCAGCCTCCTGGATCACCCCGACTTCACGGTCGATCATCTGCGCCACATGCGGCACGCGGGTCTGGGCGGCTCGTCCGTGCCGGTCGCCGTCACGACACGGCTGGCCGCTCTCGGCATCCACGTCTTCCGTGCCTACGGCAGCACCGAGCACCCCTCGATCACGTCGTCCCGGCACACCGCGCCCGAGCCCAAGCGGCTGTTCACGGACGGGGACGCGTTGCCGGGCGTGGAGATACGGCTGGCCGAGGACGGCGAAATCCTCAGCCGGGGACCGGACTTGTGTCTCGGCTACACCGACGCCGCCCTGACGGAGCGGGCGTTCGACGAGGAGGGGTGGTATCACACGGGCGACATCGGCGAGTTGGACGAGGACGGCTACCTGACCATCACCGACCGCAAGGCCGACATCATCATCCGGGGCGGCGAGAACATCAGCGCGGTGGAGGTCGAGGAAGTGCTGCTCTCGCTGCCCGGCGTGGCGGAGGCCGCGGTGGTGGCCGCCCCCGACGCTCGGCTCGGCGAACACGCGGCGGGCTTCCTGCGGATGCTGCCGGGGCACTCTCTGCCCATCCTCGCCGATATGCGCGCCCACTTCGAACGCGCCGGTCTGGCCAGGCAGAAGTGGCCCGAGGAGCTGCACGGGGTCGAGGACTTCCCGCGGACGGCGAGCGGCAAGGTGCAGAAGTTCCGGCTCCGTCAGGACATTGCCGTACGCACGTGAAGAGAATAGCATTCTCTCAAATCGCAAAGGAGGGTCTCATGTCTTCGCGTGTGCTGCCGTATCCGCTCTTCGACGCGGACAACCATCTGTACGAGACCGAGGAGGCGCTGACCAAGTTCCTCCCGAAGCAGTACGCGGGAGCGATCGAGTACGTGCAGATCCGCGGCCGTACGAAGATCGCGATCCTCGGTCAGATCAGCGAGTACATCCCGAACCCGACCTTCGAGGTGGTCGCCCGGCCCGGCGCGATGGAGGAGTACTTCCGCGTGGGCAACCCGGACGGCAAGAGCCGCCGGGAGATCTTCGGTGAGCCGATGCGGTCGATCCCCGCCTACCGTGAACCGGGGCCGCGGCTGGAGCTGTTGGACGAGCTCGGCGTGCAGCGCACGCTGATGTTCCCGACGCTGGCGAGCCTCATCGAGGAGCGGATGCGGCACCACCCGGAGCTCATCCACGCCGTCATCCACTCGCTCAACGAGTGGCTGTACGAGACCTGGTCGTTCAACTACAAGGACCGCATCTTCACCACCCCGGTGATCACTCTGCCGATCGTCGAGAAGGCGATCGCGGAGCTCAACTGGGCCGTGGAGCGCGGCGCGAAGGCGATTCTCGTGCGGCCCGCGCCCGTTCCCGGACACGGCGGCTCGCGCTCCTTCGCGCTGCCGGAGTTCGACCCGTTCTGGAAGCGGGTCGTGGAGACCGGGGTGCTGGTCGCCATGCACTCCTCCGACAGCGGGTACTCGCGGTACGCCAACGACTGGGAGGGCACCTCCGCCGAGATGCTGCCGTTCAAGTCGAACGCCTTCCGCCAGGTGAACGAGTGGCGGCCGATCCAGGACGCGGTGGCGTCCTGGGTGTGCCACGGCGCGCTGTTCCGCTTCCCGGAACTGAAGATCGCGCTGATCGAGAACGGCTCTTCCTGGGTGGCCCCGCTGCTCGACCAACTGGCCGACGTCTACAAGAAGATGCCGGAGCAGTTCCTCGGCGACCCGGTGCAGGCCGTGAAGAACAGCATTCACGTCAGCCCGTTCTACGAGGAGGACCTGGGCGGGCTGGTGGACCTCATCGGCGTCGACCGGGTGCTGTTCGGCTCGGACTACCCGCACCCCGAGGGCCTGGCCCAGCCGACCTCGTACGTCGACTCCATCCAGGGCCTGAGCCAGGCCGACCAGGCGAAGATCATGGGCGGCAACCTGTCCCGGCTGATGCCGGCATGACGTGGGGGTCCATCCCCCGGATGGTGCTGAGCGCGGCCGACCGCTTCGGTGACGCCGAAGCGGTCGTCGACGGCCCGCTCCGCCTCACATTCACCCAGCTCGCCGAGCAAGTACGGGTGGCGGCGGGCGCGTTCGCCGCGCTGGGGGTCGGCAAGGGCGACCGGGTGGCGATCTGGGCGCCCAACTCCGCCGAGTGGATCGTGGCCGCGTTCGGGCTGCTGACCGCCGGCGGGGTGCTGGTCCCGGTCAACACCCGGTTCAAGGCGGACGAGGCGCACGACATCGTCGTCCGCAGCGGTGCGAAGGCGGTGCTGGTCCAACAGGGCTTCCTGGGGCTGGAGTTCACCGGCCCGCCCGGGGTGCCGGTGATCGATCTCAAGTCCGGCTTCCTGGCGAGCGGTGCACCGTTCGAGCGCGAGGTGAGCGGCGACGACGTGGCCGACATCGTCTTCACCTCGGGCACGACCGGCCGGCCCAAGGGCGTGCTGATGACGCACGCCCAGACGCTGCGCCTCTACGCGGAGTGGTGCGACCTGGCCGATCTGCGGGAGGGCGACCGCTACTTGATCGTCAACCCGTTCTTCCACATCTTCGGCTACAAGGCGGGCTGCATCGCCGCCCTGATCCGCGGCGCCACGATCCTGCCCGTGCCGGTCTTCGACGCGGACCTCGTGCTCGACCTGATCGAGCGGGAGCGGGTGACGATGCTGCCCGGACCGCCGACGCTCTACCACTCCCTCCTGGAGGCGCAGGAGAAGGGCGGCCGCGACCTGTCCTCGCTGCGGGCCGCGGTCACCGGTGCCGCCGACATCCCGGTCGAGCTCATCCGCCGTATCCGCAAGGAACTCCCCTTCCGGTCGATCATGACCGGGTACGGCCTGTCCGAGGCCGGCACGGTCACCGCCTCCCGTCCCGGCGACTCCTTCGAGGACATCGCCACCACCGTCGGCACCCCCTGCGACGGCGTCGAGGTCCGCATCGCCGACGACCACGAAGTGCTGGTACGCGGCTACAGCGTGATGCGCGGCTACCTCGACGACCCCGAGGCGACCGCCGAGACCATCGACCCGGACGGCTGGCTGCACACCGGCGACCTCGGAATCCTGGACGAGCGGGGGCACTTGAGGATCCTGGGCCGCAAGAAGGACATGTTCCTGGTGGGCGGCTTCAACGCCTACCCGGCCGAGATCGAGGGCTTCCTGCTGAGGCATCCGGCGGTGGCGCAGGTCGCGGTGATCGGCGTCCCCGACGAGCGGCTGGGCCAGGTCGGCAAGGCCTTCGTCGTACGGCACCGGCCGGTGACGGAGGACGAGCTGATCGCCTGGAGCCGGGAGCGCATGGCCGGGTTCAAAGTCCCGCGATCCGTGGAGTTCCGCGAGGAATTGCCGCTCAACGCCACGGGCAAAGTGATGAAGGACCAATTGCGATGAGGACGGACGGGAG
This sequence comes from Streptomyces sp. NPDC047043, assembly GCF_040644055.1. Classification (NCBI taxonomy): domain Bacteria; kingdom Bacillati; phylum Actinomycetota; class Actinomycetes; order Kitasatosporales; family Streptomycetaceae; genus Streptomyces; species Streptomyces sp. NPDC047043. Next base: position 6,114 of record NZ_JBEYVO010000067.1, on the reverse strand, counting down.
CCGCGACCCGGCTCCCGCAGGCGAACGGAGATCCACCGTGACGACGAACCACGCAGCCGGCCTGACGGCGGACCTGTCACTCGACCAGGCGGACCTGTCACTCGACCAGCTCGAGCGCCTCGACCACGAGATCATCGCGTTGCTGGCACGCCGCCGCGCGATGGCCCAGGAACTCCCGCACCCGGCCCGCGCCCGTGCCGCTGATCCGGCCTTCGCGGAGACCGTACGAGGCATAACAGGCCGCTACCGCAAGGAACTCGGCGGCGCGGGCGAACTCGTCGCCCGCGCCGTGATGGTGCTGTGCGATCCCAGCCGGGAGTCCTGACGGGTCCCTAGGGGGCCTGATCCTGAGGAGTCCCGAGGCGTCCTGATCCTGAGGGGTCCTGAGAGGCCTTGAAGGCCGTCGCTCAGGCGAAGCCCACGTCCGCCCCGGCGTGGGCTTCCTCGCGGTGGCTCGCGATGCGCAGCCGTGCCGACGATCCGTCGTCCTCCGGACTGCCGCAGGCCAGGAGTTGCTCGCCGCAGAAGACGGGCTTGAGCAGCCGGTAGGAGACGCTGCGCACCTGCCGATCCGGCTGCTGTCGGCGCACCAGCTCCAGCATGGCGAGCACCAGCAGCGGGCCGTGCACCACCAGCCCCGGGTAGCCCTCGACGCCGGTCGTGTACGGGGCGTCGTAGTGAATGCGATGGGCGTTCGCGGTCAGGGCACTGAAGCGGAACAGCAGGGTGGGGTCGGTGTACCAGGTCTGCTGCCAGGGAGACGCGTCGGCGAGAGGCCCGTTCTCGGATTCCGGGAGGGGCACGGCGGGAGCGGGTGCCCGGCCGCCGCTGCGGTACACCAGGTCCTGTTCCTCGGTCAGGCACAGCCGCCCGTCCTGCCGGTACTCGCTGCGTACGGTGACGAAGAGCAGGTCGCCGCTGCGGCCCCGTTTCGGCCGCACCTGGCTCACCCGGCTGTGCTGCTCCGCCGGGCGGCCCAGCCTCAGCGGTGCGGACACCTCCAGCCGCCCGCCGGCGAACATCCGCCGCCGCTGCGGCAGCGGGGGCAGGAAGCGGCTGTCCCGCGGGTGTCCGTCGGGGCCGAGTTCGGTGTGCCGCGGCCAGGACAGGAAGTGCAGCCAGTGCCAGAGCGGCGGCAGCGGCTCGCCGTCGAGCGCGGCCGGGGCGGGCAGGTCCAGTACGGCCGAGAGGGCCGCTGTCGGGGCCGGGTCGAGGGGGTCGGTCGTACGGGCGTCGTCGGGGCGCCAGGTATGGGCGATCTCTTCGAGGACGGCGAAGTCGGCGGCGCAGGCGGAAGAGACAGGGGCGGAATCGGAGTGGGGCAACGGGACTCCCGAGGGCGTGCCTGACCAGGTGCCGCATTGTTGCGCACAAATTGCGTACAAAGCTGCGTGCAAACCGTCGACATCGCATGGATGTCGCCTTCGCCACATCAAAACAGTGCGGCAAGACACAGGTCACCGCGGCGGGCGCGCCGTTGACAGGGCTGCGGATTTGGCCGTACAAATCTGCGGAAAGGACCTGCCGATCGCACGAGAAGCAGGCTACGAGAGGCAGGCATCGAACTCTTGGGGGACCGTTGACCGTCGCCCGGGCCCTCGCCCAGTGGGCCCATGACCACCGCCCGACGCCGGACGACCTGGCGCTCGCCGAGCGGGCGCTGGCCGACACCGTCGCCGTGGCGCTGGCCGCCCGCAGCCATCCCCTGCGCGCCGTCTCCGCTCCGCTGCCGGACGCGGCCAGGTGGGCGGCGATGGCACACGTCCTGGACTTCGACGACCTGCACACCGACACCACCACCCACATCTCCGTGGTCACCGTCCCGGCCGTGCTGGCGGTGGGCGGCGATGCCCGCGCGTACCTGGCGGGCGCCGGGGTGATCGCGCGGCTGGGGGCGATGCTCGGTTGGGAGCACTACGCGGGCGGCTGGCACGCCACGTGCACCGCGGGCGCGCCTGGCGCCGCCGTCGCGGCCGGAGTCGCGCTCGGCCTGGACGTGGAGGGGCTCGCCACCGCGATGGCGCTCGCCGTGCCCGCGGCCGGGGGCGTCCAGGAGGCCTTCGGGACGCACAGCAAGTCGCTGCAGGTCGGATTCGCCGCGGAAGCGGGCGTACGGGCCGCGCGGCTGGCGCGCTCGGCTGCCACCGCGGACCCGCGGGCCCTGGACGCCTGGCTGCAGCGGGTCGGCGGCACACCCGCCGACGACTTCCCCGTCTCCCCGGCCGTCCCGGGCGGGCTGGCCGTCAAGCTCTTCCCCTGCTGCTACGCCATGCAGCGGCCCATCGCCGCCCTGCGCACGGTGCGTGACCAGATCCGCGGCGAGATCACGGCGGTCACGGTTACGACGCCTGCCGGAACCGTTCAGCCGCTCATCCACGACCGTCCGGGAACCGGTCTGGAAAGCAAGTTCTCACTGCCGTACGCGGTGGCCGCGGCGCTGCTCGACGACTATCCCGGCTTCGACAGCTTCACGGACGCGGCGGTGCGTCGGCCCGAGGCGCAGAGGCTCCTCGGTCTGGTCCGGGCCGACCTGCTGCCCGGCGAAACCAGCACTCTGCTGGACGGCCGGGTCGCGTTGCGCGTCGATCTCGCCGACGGCAGCGAGGTGTACAGCGAGCTGGAGTTGCCGCCGGGTGCGCCTCAACGCCCTTTGTCCGAGGCCGACTTGCGCGCCAAGGCTGCCTCCTGTGGTGCGGATGTGCCGGCGCTGCTGGAGGGGCTGACGTGGGCGGGCGCGGGCGAGGTGCTGCGCAAGCACTTCCCGCACGAGGACTTCCCGCACGAGGACTTCCCGCACGATGGCTTCCCGTACGAGGACCAGGAGGCATGACGGTGCAGCAGCTTCCCCTGTCGGGCATCACGGTGGTCAGCCTGGAGCAGGCCGTGGCCGCGCCCTACGCCACCCGGCAGCTCGCCGACCTCGGCGCCCGGGTGATCAAGGTGGAGCGGCCGGGCGAGGGCGACTTCGCGCGCCGCTACGACACGACGGTGCACGGCCTCTCCAGCTACTTCGTATGGCTCAACCGCTCCAAGGAGTCCCTCACACTCGACCTCAAGGACCCGCGCGGCCAGGAGATCCTGCACCAACTCCTCGACGGCGCCGACGTGTTCGTACAGAATCTCGCGCCCGGCGCCGCCGACCGCCTGGGCCTCGGCGTCGACGCGCTCGCCGACCGCTACCCGCGGCTGATCCCGTGCACGATCTCCGGCTACGGCACGACCGGCCCGTGGGCCGACCGCAAGTCGTACGACCTGCTGGTGCAGTGCCAGACCGGCCTGGTCTCGCTGACCGGAACGGCCGACGAGACCGCCCGGGTCGGGATCTCCGTCGCCGACATCGCCGCCGGGATGTACGCCTACACCGGTGTCCTGACCGCCCTGTACACACGGGCCACCACCGGCCGGACCCATCCGGTGGAGGTGTCCCTGTTCGAGGCGCTGGCGGAGTGGATGGGCCAACCCGCCTACTACACGCGCTACGGCGGCACCCAGCCCGCCCGCCTCGGCACCCAGCACGCGACGATCGCACCGTACGGCGCCTTCCCGACCGCCGACGGCAAGCAGGTTCTCTTCTCCATCCAGAACGAGCGCGAATGGGCCGCCCTGTGCGCGGAGTTCCTGGGCCGGCCCGCGCTGACCGACGATCCGCGCTTCGCCACCGGCTCCGACCGCGCCGCCCACCGCGACGAACTCAACGCCATCGTCGCCGAACGCCTCGCCCGCTCCGACGCCGAGGAGGCGCTGAAGGACCTGGAGGAGATCGGCATCGCGTGCGCCGGGGTCAACGACGTCACCGCGTTCCTCGACCACCCGGTGCTGGCCGCGCGCGAACGCTGGGCCGAGGTGGGCGTGCCCGGCGGCACCATGCAGGCGCTGCTGCCGCCCGCCGACCTCGCCGGCCTGCCCGCCCGCATGGATCCCGTACCGGACGTGGGCGAGCACACCGACGCGATCCTCGCCGAACTCGGCCGTAGCCGCGACGACATCGAGGCGCTGCGCGCCGACGCCGTCATCTGACCACGACGATGTGGAGCACCTTCCGATGAGCGCCCTGGACCTCCTGCCCGACGACGAACAGCTCGTCGTCCGCACCGTGCGCGAGTTCGTCGACAAGGACGTCAAGCCGGTCGTCCAGGAGCTGGAGCACTCCGACACCTATCCCGAGAACCTCATTGAGCGGATGAAGGAACTCGGCATCTACGGACTGGCAATCCCCGAGGAGTACGGCGGCAACCCGGTCTCCACGCCCTGCTTCGTGCTCGTCACCGAGGAACTCGCACGGGGCTGGATGAGCCTGGCAGGCGCGATGGGCGGGCACACGGTCGTCTCCAAACTCCTTCTCCTGTACGGCACTCAGGAGCAGAAGCAGCGCTATCTGCCCCGCCTGGCCACCGGCGAGGTCCGCGCGACGATGGCGTTGACCGAGCCCGGCGGCGGCTCCGACCTGCAGGCGATGACGACCATCGCGCGCCGCGAGGGCGGGGAGTACGTCGTCAACGGGGCCAAGACCTGGATCACCAACTCCCGCCGCTCCGGCCTGATCGCGCTGCTGTGCAAGACCGACCCGGCCGCCGAGCCACGCCACCGCGGCATCTCGATCCTCCTGGCCGAGCACGGACCCGGCCTGGTCGTCTCCCGTGACCTGCCCAAGCTCGGCTACAAGGGCGTGGAGAGCTGCGAGTTGTCCTTCGAGGACTACCGGGTGCCGGTGGAGGCGCTGCTGGGCGGCGCGGAGGGCCGAGGCTTCGGCCAGATGATGAAGGGGCTGGAGACCGGCCGGCTCCAGGTCGCCGCGCGGGCGCTCGGCGTGGGACGGGCGGCCCTGGAGGACTCGCTGCGCTACGCCCAGGAGCGGGAGAGCTTCGGCAAGCCGATCTGGCGCCACCAGTCGATCGGCAACTACCTGGCCGACATGGCGACCAAGCTCACGGCCGCCCGCCAACTCGTGCTGTACGCCGCCCGGGAGGCCGATGCCGGACGCAGGGTCGACATGGAGGCGGGCATGGCCAAGCTGTTCGCCTCGGAGACGGCGATGGAGATCGCGCTCAACGCGGTGCGGATCCACGGCGGTTACGGCTACTCGACGGAGTTCGACGTGGAGCGGTACTTCCGGGACGCGCCGCTGATGATCGTCGGCGAGGGTACGAACGAGATCCAACGCAATGTCATCGCCGCGCAGTTGGTGGCGAGGGGCGGTCTCGATGGCTGAGCAACCACAGCGGGAGACCCAGCGCGAGACTCAGCGCGAAATCCCGCGGGAGAGCACCTACTTGCGGCTCGCGCGGGAGCTGCGGGCGGCGATCCTGCGGCACGACTACCCCGACGGCGTCCGACTGCCCACCGAGGCCGAGCTGGCCGAGACGTACGGGGTCAGCCGGCAGACCGTGCGGCGGGCGTTCCAGGACCTCGTCACGGAGGGGCTGGTGTACCGGGTGCCGGGGCGCGGCACGTTCGCGACGCCCCGGGAGGAGCAGTACCTGCGGCAGTTCGGTTCGGTGGACGACCTGATGGGGCTGTCGATCGACACCCGCATGGACGTCGTCACGCCCCTGCACCGTCGGGTCGACGTCGATGCGGCCGGACGGCTCGGTCTGCACACCGACCGGGTGCACAAGCTGGCCTTCCTACGGCTGCACGAGGACGTGGCGTTCTGCCACACGTCGGTGTGGCTGCCGCCCGCTGTCGGCCAACTGCTGGAGTCGGTCGAGGAGTTGATGCTGCCGGGTACGCCCAATGCCTTCACCGTGATCGGCCTGCTCGACCAGCGGCTGCCCGAACCGATCGCCGAGGCCGAGCAGAGCATCACCGTCGCCGAGGCCACCCCGGAGCTCGCCAAGCACCTTGGCTGCGAACCGGGCCGCGCGCTGCTGCGCATCGACCGCGTCTACCAGACGGTCGCCGGTCAGCTCGTGGAGCTGGCCATCAGTCACTTCCTGCCCGAGCACTACTCGTACCGCGTGCGGCTGCGGCGCAGCGGTCAGTGATCGTCATTGATTGATGAAGGAGAGAGAGTTGAGTCTGAGGATCGTTGTCACTGTGAAGTACGTGCCCGACGCCACTGGCGACCGGCACTTCGCCGATGACCTGACCGTCGACCGGGACGACGTGGACGGT
>NZ_JBEYVO010000066.1:0-30004 GCF_040644055.1 Streptomyces sp. NPDC047043 | reverse complement strand
CCGACCATCACCGCGGTGCGATCCGGCGAGGCAGAACTCAGCCGCATCACCGGCGCCAAAACCCCCTCCGGCATCCCCGTCACCATCACCCCGCCCACCCCCGAGCCCGCCCGCCGCACCACAACCGGCGCGTCCGCCTCGGCCCGAGGCCGACGCGGACGCACCACCCGAGGCCGGACCACGGGCAAACACCGCACCACCTGACAATCGGCGGTCCCCCGTCGACACGACGGCCTGTCCGGAGCCATCTCGACCAGAACGTCCACCCGTATCGCAGGAGGCAGCCGTGACACCGGTTCAGACGCATCGAAGCCCGACCACTGCCGGCCTCACGGTCAGGGCCGACCACCGGGACACGACCGAGCTGCGGGTACGTGACGACATGACCGTCGAGGTCGCCCTGTCCGTCATGGCCGGTGCGGGGGTGGAGTACCTCCTCCTGTGCGACGGGGACGACGAGCGCACCGGCTCGGTCACCCGGGCCGAACTCGTCGTGCACCGCGACAGCTCCGCCTACACGGACCGCGTCCGCCTGCGGGACATCCTCGGCGCACCGTGCCCGGTCGCCGGTTCCGTCTCCTTCTGCCCGTGACTTCTCCCTGTGAGGCATCATCATGCGCTGTGTCATCGCCCGATACCCGTTCGAACTGACCAGGGACGGAGTGCTGGCCTCTATGGCGGGTGTCAAACCCGAGCTGGTCACCGGTGACTCCGTGACCATCGGCCGCCGTCGCTATCCCGTGAAGCAGGTCGGCGAGGTCATCACCCGGCAGGACCGCCGCGACTTCACCGGCGACGAGGTGACCCGGTCCATGGCCCGCCTGGGCTTCACCTGCCACGGTCGCCCCGAGGCCGTCCCACCCTCGGCCCCGGGTGCCCGCACCCCCCTCCAGGCCGCCTCGGAGCTGCTCGGGAGCCCCGGCCCGCAGGACGCGTGACGCCTTGCGGCGGGCGGCGTCGGGCCGACCGCCGTGAAACTCCGAGCGGACAGAGGGGATGGGCCTCATGTGCCCTCGCCCCGACCCGCCCGAGCCCTGCCGTGCGCCCGAACTGTTGGACGAATGCCGGATGGTGCGCGCCCGCGGCGAGCTGGACCCGACCACCGTGGCACCCCTGGCGCACGCCCTGGAGGAGGCCCGCACCGGGTGCGGGCGCGGGGCGACTTGACTGACAGCAGGGGCACTTGCGGCCATGAGGGGGCCTCCTCGGGAGGTCCTGTATGTCCAGGACGAACGGACCCGTGGCTCCGTTGACGCAGGTCTGGATCAACTCGCCGGGTTCTCCGTGCAGTTCACCGGTGCGCAGATCGCGGACACGGCCGTCGAGCAGAGGCACGAGGCAGCCGTGCCAGACGCCCATGCGGCAGCCGTACGGCGTCGTCACGACCCCTGCTCTCCGACTAACAGCAGCGGGCCGGATGCGGGCGCGTCGGCCTCGATGCCGCTGCGGTCGAACCGTCGGGGCCCACCTGCGCCATGCGCACGATGAAGCCTCATCGCCGCGCACTCGAGGAGCTGAGACCGATCAACGCTGTGACAGATTGGGGCTCCCTCCCTCGCATGGCGCCTGGGGAGCGCCTGCAGAGGTATCCCGAAAGGCTTGAAACGCTGTGCGCTTCGTCTCCAAGACGTCGTCGGGCGGCGTGACCGAACAGCTCTTCACCCTCGACGAGATCCCGGCGTGCTGTGGACGCCGGAAGACGCCCACGGCACTCGCCCCCTGCTCCTGATGGGACACGGCGGGGGGCAACACAAGAAGGCCCCCGGCATCCTGGCCCGCGCGCATCGCTTCGCCGCCGAGGGCGGGTTCGCGGTCGCCGCGATCGACGTGCCCAACCACGGCGAGCGGCCGACGGACGAGGAGTTCGACCGGATCGCGACTGGGTGCGGGCGGCGAGTTCGGCGGCGGCTCGGCTGTCGTAGTCGGTGGAGAAGCCGCAGCGCGCAGCCGTGCAGGCGGCGGTGGGCTTCTCGCGGCCCCGGTCGTCGTAGGCGGTGGCGACCTGGACGGGGCCGATGCGGGTGACGTCTCGGAAGCGGCGGTTGGCGGTCACGGATGATCTCCTTTTCGTTGATCGCTGACCCGAGGGGTGCGAGGGCGTGTAGACAGGCGGCATGTCACGAAGAACACGGGGGCTCATCGCCTTCAGCGGGATCGCATTGATACTTGGGCTCGCGGCCGCGGGGGGACGGTGGTGGCTGGACGAGTCCTGGGCCACCGTGATCACGATGTGCTGCTTTTCCCTGCTGCTTCTTTTGGCCACCGCAGGAATTCAGCGGGTGCGGCGGAAGAGGTAGCGGCTCCCGGTGAAACCCGCCTTCAGAGTCGGGCTGCGATGGCGTCGGCCATGGGTGCGGGAACGCCCAGGCGGGCGCGGAGGGTTGGGAGCTTCAAGCACGGTTGGGTGGAGCCGACCGGATCGACGACACGGAGTTTGCCGCCTACGGGCTCGACGAACCAGCCATTGCTGAGCCGCGTCGGTGGGCACATTTGTGAGCTCAGAGGCACCGCCGGCTATGAAGACGCGCTTCATAGCCGACTGCTCATGGCCCGGTCGCGCTCCAGCGATGCTGGTGTCGCGTGGTGGTCAGGCTCGGTGTTCACACACGAAAGCGCTCACGTGGTCGGCTCCCGGGTTCCACCTGCGATCGGGCTCACCGGTAGTCGGGGTTGGGCGCGTCGAAGCGGCACCCCGCGTCCCACTCGGAGCGCTGGTTGCCGTGGGCCGGGATGCCCTTGGCGCGCTTGAGCATGGCCGCCAGGTGCATCAGGTTCCAGGTCATGAAGGTCGTGTTGCGGTTGGTGAAGTCGTTCTCCGGCCCGCCCGATCCGGGGTCCAGATACGAGGGACCGGGGCCCGCCGGTCCGATCCAGCCGGCGTCGGCCTGGGGCGGGATGGTGTAGCCCAGGTGCTGGAGGCTGTAGAGGATGTTCATCGCGCAGTGCTTCACGCCGTCCTCGTTGCCGGTGATCAGACAGCCGCCGACACGGCCGTAGTAGGCGTACTGGCCTTCGGCGTTGAGCAGCCCCGAGCAGCTGTAGAGGCGCTCGATGACCTTCTTCGTGACCGAGCTGTTGTCGCCCAGCCAGATCGGTCCGGCGAGCACCAGGATGTCCGCAGCCATCACCTGCTCGTACAGGGCCGGCCACTCGTCCCTCGCCGAGCCGTGCTCGGTCATGTCGGGGTAGACGCCGGGGGCGATGTCATGGTCGACGGCCCGGATCTCGGACGTGGTGACGCCGCGCGACATCATGATCTCTGCACTCTTGTCGATCAGCCCCTGGGTGTGGCTGACCTGGGGCGACGGCTTGAGCGTGCAATTGATGAACAGGGCGGTGAGGTCGTCGAAGCGGTAGCTGTCGTCGGTGGCGTTCACGGCGGCTCCTCGGCGCGAGATGGCGGTTCGTCCCGGGACGGTGACGGACCCAGCTGAAGCCTCTCGCGTGGATCTCCGCTTGTCGCCTTTATCCACCATTCGTCATCATTCCGACCGATGTCGAGCGGCGCGTGATCCCGCTGCCCTCCCAGCAGGTGGTCAGGTACGGCATGGACTGACGCCACGACACCGAGTGGACCCGGGGCATCCGCAGAGCGGAGCCGAGCCGGGAAACCGTCGGCGGCGGGTCGGGGTGGGCGCCGAGGTGACTCGTGCCGCGTACTTCCTCGGCCGGCGGATCGCCTGCGTCCGGCGTGTGGCCGCACACGAGCCGCCGCGGCTGCTGGACTTGGTGGCCACGGCCGCCCCATGCCCATGCATGCGCCTGACGGCGTACGACGAAGGGTTGACCGAACGCAGTCGGGAGCGGTTGCGGGCTGGCCCGGAACATCACCGAGAGACGGAAGTTCGGAGGCATCGGGGTGCAGAACAGTTCCCGAAACCGTAAGAGCCTCGATCGCTCGCGCTCGGGGAGCCACGGCTAGCCTCGGGCCATGGGCACGGAGATGGGATGCGGGCGGCCATGAATCGGTTGCCGCTCTTCTGTGATGTCGCCTCGGCGCAGCGCATCGAACGCGTGGAGGCGCAGCTGATGACCGCGGCCGCGGAGGCCGCCTGTCTTCGCCGGGCAGACGACGGCGGCTTCGTGATGCGGGTGGCGGGCGGAGTGGCCACGTTCGCCGAGGACGGCTCGCCCTTCAACAAGATCGCCGGGCTCGGATTCGACGGTGTGCCCGACGCGGCCGTACTCGACGGGATCGAGCGGGCCTTCGCCGATCGTGGCGCGCCGGTCCAGGCCGAGGTGTCCGAATTGGCCGACCCGGCGGTCGGTGCTCTGCTGACCGATCGCGGATACCGGCTGGCCTCGTTCGAGAACGTGCTCGGGCTCGCCCTCGACCCCGCGTACGAGCGGGTGGCTCCCCCCGGAATCGAAGTCCGGGTGTGTCGCGACGACGAGTTCGAGGCGTGGCTGGACGCCGTGGTCGAAGGTTTCGCCCACCCCGACGACCAGGGGATTCCCTCGCACGAGGAATTTCCGCGTCAGGTGCTCGCGAACGCCGAGCGGGACTTCGCCGCGGCCGGCGTGGTGCACTACATCGCGGTGTGCGACGGCACCGTCGCCGGAGGCGGCAGCCTCCGCACGGCGGACGGCGTCGCACAGCTCACGGGTGCGGCGACCGCCCCCGCGTACCGCCGACGCGGCGTGCAGACGGCCCTGCTCTCGGCCCGGCTCGCCGCCGCCGCTGCCGCCGGCTGCGACATCGCCGTCGTGACCACCCAACCGGGCTCCAAGTCGCAGCAGAACGTGCAGCGCCGGGGATTCCACCTGCTGTACACCCGTGCCGTTCTGGTGAGGCAGGTGAGGCAGGCCCCGGACGAGGTGCGCGTGGTGCAGTACGACGGCGCACGCGAGAAGATCAGGACGCTGTTCGAACTGGCTGAGGACTCACCGACGCAACTCGACTCCTACATCGAGGACGGGCGTGTGCTCGTCGCGCTGCGAGGAACGGATGTCGTCGGTCATCTGCAACTGGTGGCATCCGACCAGACCGGCACGTTCGAGATCAAGAACATGGCCGTACGGGAAGACCGTCGGCGCACCGGAGTGGGCAGGCGTCTGGTGCATGCTGCGATCGACCTGGTCTCGCGCGAGTCGGGCCGATGCCTGCTGGTCGCCACCGCCGCGGCCGACATCGGCAACCTGCGTTTCTACCAGCGACAGGGATTTCGACTGCGGACGATCGAACGGGATGCCTTCACCAGCCGCACCGGCTACGAGCCCGGCACCCTGATCGACGGCATCGAACTGCGCGACCGGGTCTGGCTCGACCACCGCCTGGGCGGCACCTGAATCCTGCAGACGTTCCCGGCGCGGGTGGGCGGCCGGCCAGTTCGGGCAACTACCCCTCTCACGCCTCCTCCGGGGAACCGCCCCCCGCAGCCGTCGCGAGCAGGCCGTTGACCACCAGGGACGCCAACAGCTCTGCCGTTGCGCCGAGTTGCTCCGGTGAAGTGGCCTCGGGCCTGCCCAGGCGGCGGGCCAGGGGCACCTCCAGCATTCCCGATACGGGGCCGACGATGACGAAGAACAGTACGTCCGCCGGGACGGGTGCCATGCGGCCCGCGGCCACGAGGCTCTCGACGTCGGGCAGGAGGCGCTGCATGAGCGGCGCGATGTACTGCTCGTACAGATAGTCCAGACGCTCGCTGTCGCGGGAGAACTCGTCCACCATGATGCGTCCCACCAGCGGCCTCTCCACCGCCGACCGGTAGAAGCCGGCGATCACCCGCCGCAGGCGCTCGGCCCCGTCGGCCGCGGGATCCGCCTCCGGCAGGAGGGCCATCTGCGCCCCGAGCGCGTGGTCCACCACGGCACGCCAGAAGGCCGCCTTGGATCCGTAGCGGTCGTTGATGAAGTTGTGGCTCACACTCAGGCGGCGGGCCAGTTCGCGGGCCGAGGCGCGGTCGTAGCCCAGCTCCGCGAAGGCCTCCAGCCCGCGTTGCAGGATGCTCTCCTCCTCGGGCACCGCGGGAGTGTCCACGCCGGGACGTCCCGGCCGCCGAGCGGATCCGGTTGCTGCTCCCACTCTTGCCTCCATTGCTTTCGATCGTGCCCGCGTACGCGCACCCCACCTTACTTGACGCCTGTCAGATTCTCGGTAATCTGACAGGTGTCAGGAAGTGCTCCGGTGCGATGCGCGCCTGCCTGATACGCACGGCCGCAGCCCCCTCCCGGAAGTGAGAACGCCATGACCGCACACCCCTCGCAGCCCGACCGCCGCACGGCACCCGCGCCCGTGCTCACGCTCGCCGACGGCGATCCGCTCGCCGACGCGGTCATCGCCGAGCTGGACCTCCACGGCGACCGGGCCCGGCGCGCCCTCGACACCGGACTCCGGTACGGCCCGGCCGGTCCGGACGTCCTGGACGCACCTCCCCCGGCAGCCGTCACCGCGCTGCTGGAGCAGTTGGAGACCGCCCCGGCCGGGGTCGACCCGCTGACGCCGCACCGGGGCGACATCGTGACCCTGTCCGTGCCGCCCCTGTGGTTCCAGCTCTGCTCGATTCCCGCCGCCCTCGCCCACCTCTACGCGTCCCCGGCCGTCGCGGGGCCGCTGGTCCGCACGGGCGGTCCGCAGGACCTGGCCACGCGCCGCCTCGTGGAGACCGGGGTGTGGATACGGCAGGCGCTGCGGCCGGGCGGGCTGCTGCGCGGCGCCCCGGGGTACGTGGCCACGGTCCGGCTCCGGCTGCGCCATGCCCGGCTACGGGCCTCGGCGATCGCCTGCGGCTGGGACACATCCCTCGGGGGAGCGCCGGTGAGCCAGGCGGACACGGCCCGCCTCTGGCTGGGCTTCACCCTCGTCGCGTACGAGGCGCTGGCGGCCGTGGGCATCGAGATCAGCGACGAGGAGGAGCGCCGGCTGTACGCGTACTGGTCGTACGTCGCCCATCTCCTGGGCATCGACGACAGCCTTCACCAGAGCGTCGCCACCCATACCGACGCCCGTCGGCTGCGGGACCTGGTGGAGTCCCTGACGGCCGGCCCCGACGACAACTCCCGTGCGCTGACCGCCGCGACGGTCGACGCACAGGCCCGTGCGATGGCGGGTGCGCCGGGCATGGCCCTGTCCGAGGAGCAGCTGCGGACGCTCATCCACCGCGTGCTCCACCAGTCCCTCGGGGACGGACCGGCGGAGCGGCTGGGGCTTCCGGTTCCCGCCACGACCGACCTCATGCCGCTGATCGGCGAACTCAACCGCCAGGCACGGTACTGGCAGACCTTCTCCGCGTCGTCGGCCGGCGAGGCCCGGCGACGCGCGCTCGCGGAGCCCGGACCCGAACCGGTCGCCGGCGTCCTGCGCGGCACCACCACGTACCTGCCGCGGCGCCCGGCGCACACGCGGGCCACGCGTATCAGCGCCCCCGCGGCCTGACCGGGGATTCGCCACCCGGCCTCTGCTCACCTCTGCTCATATCTCCTCACCTCTCCAGGAGCTTCGTCATGCCCAAAACCTCCACCCCGGCACCGGGGGAGAACACGGTCTCCGCCCTCCCCTCCGCGGACGCACCACCTCCCCATCGCTGGTGGATCCTCGCGGTCATCGGTGTGGCCCAGCTGATGGTGGTCCTGGACGGGACGATCGTGAACATCGCCCTGCCCTCCGCCCAGAAGGACCTGGGCTTCTCCGACGGCGACCGGCAGTGGATCGTCACCGCCTACGCCCTCGCCTTCGGCAGCCTGCTGCTGCTCGGCGGCCGGATAGCCGACCTGTTCGGCCGCAAGATCACCTTCCTGGTCGGGCTGGTCGGCTTCGCCGGGGCCTCCGCGCTCGGCGGTGCCGCCGGCAGTTTCGAGATGCTGGTCGGGGCCCGCGCCGTCCAGGGCGCCTTCGGCGCACTGCTCGCCCCGGCCGCTCTGTCGCTGCTGACCACGACCTTCACCGATGCCAGGGAACGCGCCAGGGCCTTCGGCGTCTACGGCGCGATCGCCGGTGCCGGCGGCGCCATCGGCCTGCTGCTCGGCGGTGTCCTGACCGAGCACCTCGACTGGCGCTGGACCCTCTACGTCAACGTCGCCTTCGCGGCGGTCGCCTTCGTCGGCGGCGCCCTCCTGCTGCGGCGCACCACCCGCGACAAGAGCGCCCGGATCGACATCCCCGGCGCGGTCCTCGTCTCCGGCGGACTGTTCTGCCTGGTCTACGGCTTCTCCAATGCCGAGACGCACGACTGGAGTTCTCCGGCCACCTGGGGCTTCCTGCTCGCCGGGGCCGTACTGCTCGCCGTGTTCACCTGGTGGCAGACCCGGGCCGCCCATCCCCTGCTGCCCCTGCGCGTCCTGCTCGACCGCAACCGCGGCGCGTCCTTACTCTCCGTCCTGGTCATCGGCGCCGGCATGTTCGGGGTCTTCCTCTTCCTCACCTACTACCTGCAGCAGAGCCTGGGATACAGCCCGATCAGGACGGGACTGGCCTTCCTCCCGATGATCGCCGGGCTGATGCTCACCTCGACCCTCGCCACCACCGTCCTCGTCCCCCGTATCGGCCCCAAGCCGGTGGTCCCGCTGGGTATGGGCATCGCGGCCGCCGCCATGGTCTGGCTGACCGGTCTCGACCTGAGCAGTTCCTACGCCACCGACATCCTGCCGCCGCTGATCGTGGCCGGTCTCGGCTTCGGACTCGTGATGGCGCCCGCGATGGCTCTGGCCACGGACGGGGTGCGCACCGAGGACGCCGGTGTCGCCTCCGCCGCCGTCAACACCATGCAGCAGGTCGGCGGCTCCCTCGGCACCGCTCTCCTCAACACCCTCGCGACCAGCGCCGTCACCGACTACCTGGCGGGCCGCAACCCCAAGGACCCGATGGTCCTGGCCCACGCGAGCCTGGAGGGATACTCCACCGCCTACTGGTGGTCGGCCGCCTTCTTCGCCGCCGGCCTGGTGGTCAGCGTGCTGCTGTACCGCCGCGGCGCACCGGTCGCCGACCCCGACAAGGCGCCCGTGGTGCACATGTAGACGCCCTGTGGCGCGAGTTCGACCTCGTCAACCGCCCCATTTGAAACCCCAGGTCAGTGGCCTGGGGTTTGCGTTTTACCGCCCTCGTCCGCACACCGGTCGAAGCCCGGGCGCAGGATGTCGGTGCCCGCGCCCGGGCTTCATCCCAGTGCGGACTTCACCAAGGAGGCCGCGGCCTTCATGCCGGCCTCGTTCGGGTGGTAGGTGGTCCGGCCCGAGGCCGGCTTGTACTTCTCCACCCACGGGTCGGCCGCGCAGGCGTCGTGGCCGTGGCTGGCGGTGGCGAAGCGGACCAGGGTCGCCCCGGTGTCGTTCGCCGCGGCGATGTACGCCTGCGACAGGCGGAGGGCGACGTTGCGCTCGAAGATCCGCTGGCCGGCGGTGAGCGGTACACCGGCGCAACCGCCGGTGTCGGGCAGGAGGGTGGAGTAGCTCACCAGCAGGACGCGTGCCTGCGGGGCCCTGGCGTGGACGGCGTTCACGACGTTCTCGATCCGCCCGCCCACCGTGCCGAGGGCGGTGTTGATCGCGGCCTGGTCCACGGTGCCGCAGTTCGTGCCGCCGCTGTTCTGGCAGGAGTAAGTGACCATGCTGCCCAGGTAGTTGACGTCGTTGCCGCCGATGGTGATCGTGACCAGGTCGGTCCCGCTGTTCACGGCGTTGATCTGCGGCGGCTGCGAACCCTGGTTGGCGGTGAGGATGTTCGCCGTCGTGGCGCCGCTGCAGGTGACGTCCGTCAGGTTCGCCCCGATGTCACGGGCCACGATGCTCGCGTAGTTGTTGTCCGACCGGCTGCACGCCGCCGCCCCGCTGCTCGACTGCACCGGCGGGATGCTCGGGCCCGCGGCGAACGAGCTGCCCATCGCGACGTAGTCGAGACCGGCCGCCGTGGTCGAGGCGGTCCCCGCCCGAGCGGTCTTCGTGGTGACCGAGTCGGCGGTCAGGTCCAGTTGGGCCTTCGACCGCCGGCCGGAGCCGTCCGCCGTGGCGCTGCCGCCGCAGGCCGTGAGGGTGAGGGCACCGACGACCAGGGCCGCACAGGCCATCAGGGCATTTCGTCGGCGTGTGTCCGTTGCCACAAGGCGCTCCTGTCTTCATGGTTCATGGGTGCGGTCCGCTCCGGTGCTGTCAGAGGAGAGCACGCAGTGCCGCATGTGGTTACCGGTGAGACCACGTGATGGCTGTCGCGTGACAGAACCAGGACATCCGTAGGTCAGGTGGTCGCCCGCGGTGACGCGCGTACAACTCACCGTCGGCGATGGAGAGTTCAGACCGCGTGGCCGCGGCGGAGGACCCCCGCCTCCTCCGCCAGGCGGCCCGTGCTGCCCATGACGATGACCTGGAAGGCCGCGCCGAAGTAGGCGGTCACGAAGCGGGAGATCCTGCGGGTGCTGCTGCGCATGACGGGTTGCCTGCCTTCCGGGTCCATGAGGTGCTGTTCGACGAACGGGCGCTCAGGTGTCACCAGTTGGTGGCGTCGCTCATCGACTGCTGCCAGTACGTGACCTTGATCGAGTCGTCGATGTAGACGCCCTTGGCGGGCAGCGACGGGTGGGCGCCGGCGCCGGCGTTCCCGCTCATGGAGCGACCGTAGAAGTAGACGGCCAGGGACTTCACGGTGCGGCCGCTGCCGCTGCTGCCGTCGGTGGCGGACAGGCTGACGGCCGCGTATCCGGACTGACCCGGCTCGAGCGTGACGACCGCCTGCGGCTGCGAGTCCTCGATGACCGGCGGCTCGGACTGGGCGTCGGTGAACTGGACGCTCGGGTAGCCGTAGAGGAAGCAGGTCTTGCTGCCGGTGTTGGTCACCGTGAGCAGCATGTGGTTCACGGGGCGGCTCAGCGGGGCCGCCACTGTCTTGGTGTTGGACCCCTCGCAGGTGACCGGCCTGGCTGACGAGCCGGGCGCCTTCGACGCGGAGGCGGCGGGCTTCGAACCCGCGGTGGTGGACCCGGCGGTGGACTTGCCGCCGGAGGAGCCCGTCGAGCCGGTCGAACCCGTGGAGCCCGTCGAACCGGTGGAGTCCGCACCCGACGAGGCCGCACCGGACGAAGGGGTCGTGGAGGTGGTCGCCGCTGCGCCCTCGTCGTGGGCGCCCGCTCCGTCGTTGCAGGCGGTCAGGGAGAGCGCGGCGAGGACGGTGGTCGCGGCGGCGGCGACGAGACGGGTGCGGGAGGTGCGGTACTTGGACATGTTGCTGTGCCCCTTCGGTGTTCGGGTGGCGGTGGTGATCGGATGACCGAAGCTTGTGAGGTGATCCGTCCCAACCGCCACGCCCAGCAGGGTTTTGGGGACGCTGGAACGCCGAAATGCACTCTGACCAGGGAGAACACAGTCCCCCTGGAACGGCCGAATGGGATGCGGGGACTGCGGGAAACGGGTGTCAGGGGCAGCAGGGAATGAGGAAACAGAGGCGCTCGCACGGCTGTTGCGAGACTCCAAGGAACCGCTCGTTGGGGCGTGACGCAGTGAAGTCGCGCCGGAGCAGGTCACCAGCCCCCTGCGATCGCGCCGCTCACCACGAAACGCCCCGGGAACGGGTCAGGGGTTCCAGTAGACGCTGGTGAACGCGCGGTCGAAGCGCCGCGCGGCCAGGTCCTCGCGCTGGATCACCCAGTGGACGGTGGCGCTCTCCCAGCCCTGCACGTCCATGCCGGCCACCCAGTCGGCCAGGAGTACCCAGTCCGAGACGTCACCCGAAACCGGTCCGTCCCCCCAGCCCGCTTCCGCGGCTTTCACCGCGCTGTCCACGGCGTAGGCAACCGGGTCGTTGTCGATGGCCTCCTCATCGGCGTATCCCCCGATCTGCAGCGGCCCCTCGGGGGCGATGTCCGCGCGGGTGCTCTCCCAGACCGCGACGAGTTCCTCGGAGCGGGGATGCCCGGGATGCGGCCCGCCCCACGGCATGCCGGGCTGTATGACCGACTTGTGGCACGGCAGCGACACATTGGCCGTCGCATGCAGCGGACCCTGCGGGAACTCCTTGAACATCGCCTCGTAGTCGTCCCAGTCGGAGGAGTTCCAGGCGTGCTTGTCCCGTTCGACCACGGCCGTTCCGGCGGGGACGTACACCACGCTGCCCATGGTTTCGTCATCGCCCTCGGTCTCGGGGAAGGCGAAGAGCAGCAGCCGGCCGTCGGGAGGCAGGGGCAGGTCCGTCACGTCGGCGGGCAGGGCCGCGAGGTCGATGGAGGCGACGAAGGGGTGGGCGGGGTCCGGGGTGTCGGCCGGAAGCAGCAGCGGACCGCCGAACCGTCCCACGACCGGCCCGTCCCCGTCACGCGCCAGCGTCGCACAGGGGCGGGCGGTGGCCAGCCAACGCTCTGTGTCGTCGGCCGGTATGCCCCGCTCAATCGCCTTGTCACGGAAGGGACTTAACCGGTCCCACAGCTCAGGAGTCATGGGCACACCGTAAGGGGAGGCGCCGGCACAGCCGCTTCGAAACCGCGGCGGGCCGCCGAGGAGGCGGCTGACGGCATGTCAGGCAGGCGCGGCGCCCCGTCGGCCAGCAGTGTGCGCGGTGTCACGAATTGCAAATCCTCCCAAGTTGCCCAGGTCACAGCGCAAATGCCCATTTGGCGTCCATGCTCGAGACGAATGCAGAAGCGCGAAGTGGAGCGCACCGCCATTGATTTGGTTGCGCCGCGCCGAAGTGGCCCAGGACACAGCGTTCGTGACGTTCTGCCTCGGTCCCCGCAGAAATCCGTAGAAACACGCAGAAACCCGCAGAAAGGTGCCAATCATGGCCGCTTACCTGTGCCCGCCTGCCGTGATACACGGCGAGCACACCGTGCAGACCAGCCAGATCGTGTCGGAAGTACGCGATCGTCACCCGCACGCGGCGTGGGCGCCGCGGATCGACGGCATCGCGGCCAGTACGGGCATCGAGAGCCGCGGCTGGATGCTGCCGCTGGAGACCGCCGTCGCGCCCGGCAACGGCAGCGGCCTGCCGGCCGCGCGCGTCGGGCCGGCCCGAGCGGCGCTGGCCGGCGACGGGTTCAGCGAACAGGACGTGGACCGTGTGATCGCCGCGCTCGAGTCGATACCCGCGCCGCAGACCGTCCAGGAGCGCACCGCGCCGGCCTGGGCGGCCGTGCAGTCATGCGGGGAGCGCGCCGCGCGCGGGGCCCTGCAGATCGCCGGGCTGGACGCGGCGGACGTCGACTGCCTGATCACCAGTCACTCCACCACCCCGGCGCTGCCGGGGCTGGACGTCGCCCTGGCCAACAAGCTCCCGCTCCGGAGCGACGTGCTGCTGCTGCCGGCCACGCAGTGGGCCTGCATCGCCGGGACCCGTTCCCTGGCACTGGCGGCGGATCTCGTGGCCGCGGACCCCGACCGGGTGGTCCTGGTCGTGATCGCGGAGGCACTGAGCACGACCTACCAGCCCGCGGACGACACTCTGGAGTCCCTGATCGTACGGTTGCTGTTCGCGGACACCGCGGTCGCCGTGGTGGTCACGGGCCGCCCCAGGCCCGAGTCGGCGCTACGGCTGGACGCCGCCTGGAACCACACTCTGCCCGGCACCCAGGACCTGCACCGCCTGGAGACGCGGGAGGACGGCACCCACTTCGTGATGGACCGGCGCGGACCGCGCGCCGTGCAGGAGACGGTCACCGCGATGTGGGAGTGGCTGCGCCTGCGCTACCAGGACGACCCCGACTCCTGGCACCCGGACGTCCTGCTCGCGCACCCCGGCGGGACGCGGGTGCTGGAGTACATGGAGCAGACGATGCCCGACGGATGGCCGTCGGGGCTGCTGGACTACAGCCGGGACAGCTACACCAGCGGCAACCGCGGAGGCGCCGCCGTGTTCGACATCATGCGGAGGGCGTACGACGCCGGGCAGGAAAAGGGCAGTCGTGCCGTCCTGTACGCGGCGGCCCCGGGCCTCACGGCCACCGCCCTGGAAGGGGAGTGGCTGTAGGGCCTGTCCGGGCCGCCTCATCTCTCGACCGACGCCCAGACCACCTTGCCGGTGTCCGTCCACCGCACCCCCCACCGGGAGGTGAGGCCGTGCACGACGTGCAGGCCACGGCCACCGTCGTCGAGGAGTCCGCCCCGGCCCAGCCGTGGTCTGCCGTTGCCGGTGTCGCCCACCTCGCACAGCAGCCCGTGACCGGTCCTGATCAGCCGTACCGTGATGGGTCCTTCGGCGAAGCGGACCGCGTTGGCGACCAGTTCGTCGACCACCAGCAGCACGCTGTCCCGGGTGTGGTCCCTGATGCGCCACTGCGCCAGCAGCGCGGAGACCAGCGTGCGGGCCCGGGCCGCCGCGTCGCCGCGGGCGGGCAGCCGCCAGGTCGCGGTGTCCCCCTTGCGGTGGCCGATCATGCGCGCGAGCAGCAGGGTCACGTCGTCGCGCCGGCGCACCGGCGCCAGCGCGGAGACCAGGCGCCGTGCGGCCTGCGGCAGGGCGTCCCAGGGGTGCACCGTGGACACGGCGTCCGCCAGCCTGCCGATGCCCTCGTCGATCGACAGGGCGGGATTCTCCACCAGGCCGTCGGTGTAGAGGGCGAGCAGTGAGCCCGGGGGTGCGGCGAACGCGTACACGTCGTACGGCTCCCGCAGTGCGAACTCGGCGCCCAGCCCGGGGTGGGGGCGTACGGCGACCGGGCCGGCGCGTCCGTCCGGGGGCATCAGGACCGGGGGGAGGTGGCCGGCGCTGGCCAGCGTCACGCGGTGGCTGACCGGGTCGTAGACGGCGATGCAGCAGGTCGACCCGAGGGCGCTGTAACCGGCCGCCAGCCCGGACTCCGCGTCGTCCAGCAGTGACACGGTCTCGTCCAGGTGCTCCAGCACCTCGTCGGGTGCCAGCCCCGCGGACAGCAGAGCCCGGGCCTCCATGCTCAGCTGTCCCATGGTCGCCGCGGCTCCCAGGCCGTGCCCGACGACATCACCGACCACCAGCGCGGTACGGCCGTCCGGCAGCGGAAAGCTGTTCACCCAGTCACCGCCGACGCCCGCGCTGTCGGGGGTGGCGGGCTGGTAGACGCTGGCCGTCTCGATGGTGTCACCGCCGGACCGGGGCAGCAGTCGGCGCTGCAACGCGAGCACCTGTGTGTGCTCGCGCTGGTGCTGACGGGCCAGGTCGACGTGATGAGAGGTCCTGGCCACCAGCTCCTGCAGGTCGAACAGCTCGCTGTCCTCGAAGGGGCGGTCCGCCCGCCGCCAGACCTCCGCCACCCCCAGAACGACGGGCGGAGTGCCGTCCAGGACCAGCGGTATGCACGCGACACCCGCCGCCCGGTCACCGGGCACCAGGGCACGTACCAGCCGCGGACTGCCGAGTACCCGCTCGATCGCCTCCCGGTCGGGTATGACGATGGCCTGCGCGGCATCGTCACGCCGTATCGCCTGGGACAGCAGGCGACTGGCATCGCCGGGAAGATCGTCGCCCGGAGTCACGTAGCCGTCGGGCCACACCCGGTCCGGCACCAGGGCCGCCCGCCGCAGATGGATGCGCCCCTGCGGCTGCTCGGTGAGCACCTCGCCCGTCCACACGGCGAAGTCGAGGTCGATGGCGGTCACGTCTCCCCAGGCCAGCAGGGACTCCGCCAGTGACTGCGCGGTCTCGCCGATGTCCAGCGAGGTGCCGATCGCGGTCTCGGCGGCGTACAGGTGCAGCCTCCTGGCCATGGCGATCACAGACACGGTCAGGCCCTCCTGAGGCGCCGCGGCGGCCAGGATGCTCATCGAGACCACCAGCTCCGACCCGTCGCGGCGCCGCAGGCGCTGGACCCGGGCGACGTGCGGCTCACCGGTCTCCAGGACCTGGCGCAACCGCCGGGTGACCGTCGGTACGTCCCAGGGAGGCAGAAGATCGACGAAAGGGCTCCCGGTCACGGCCTCCACCCCCGCGAATACCGGGGCGTCCAGATTGCAGCGGGTGATTCTCAGATCCCGGTCCAGGTTGACCGCGCCGAGGATCTGCTCCTGACGGCCGGGGGCCGGATCGGCGGGTACGCGTCGGCGAGCGGCGCTGTCCCCCTGCTGGTCGGCGGAACCGGCGGCCGCTGCCGCTCCGCTGCGTGGCATGTAATTCCCCAAAGCGCTGCTGACCATGTCGAACGGCGACGAAGGGGAGGGGGTGGAGTCCATGCGGCTCTCTCAGCTTGCTCGCCAACCCCGACACAGCGCCGGGGCCGTACCAGAACCCGGGCGACAGGGCCCCGAAATCCTGACCGCACACCTCATTCAATAACACCCGGGCCTGCTTCGCCTACGGTCCGCGGGCGCCGAGGCTCGGCGTGGGCGGTGGCGGCGCCCCGCGACAAGCGGAGAGGGCCCGGCTGGAGACGGAGCGCCGTATGTACGGCCATACCGATGCGAACAGGGGCATGTCCGTCGGCGCCCTGACATGGTCCAATCGGTCGAACGGCCGACAGTGAGTGGGGACGTATGGAGCACTCTGCCGGAGAGGGGCCGAGACCGAGCGCCCCGGGACCGGGCCCCCGCAGGGCGGCCGGGCTCCGGGTCGGTGTCCTCGGTGAACTGACCGTGACGCACGACGGACGGGACCTGAGCCTCGGCGGGCCCAGGCCGCGTGCGGTGTTCGCGCTGCTGGTGCTGGCACGGGGCACCGTGGTCACCGGCGACCGGCTGATCGACGTCGTGTGGGGAGAGGAGCCGCCGCCGAGTGCGGTCGGCGCTCTGCAGGCGTATGTCTCGCGGCTGCGGCGGGTGCTGGAACCTGCCCGGACGGCCGGTGCCCGCAGCAGTGTCATCGTGCGGGAAGGCGCCGGCTACGCGATCCGTCTCGACCCGGACGAGGTGGACGCCTGGCGGTTCGAAGCGCTGCTCAAGCGGGCCGGGCAGTCCGGGCGGGCCGTGCCGACGGCGGCGGAGAGGGTGGCCCTGCTCACCGAGGCGCTGGCCCTCTGGCGGGGCCCGGCCTTCGCCGGGTTCGCGGACGGGCCGTGGGCACGGACGGAGGCGGCGCGCCTGGGCGAACTGCGTGAGGTGGTACGGGAACAGCTGCTGGCCGCCCGCCTGGAGTGCGGGGAGCGCACCGAGTCGCTGCTCGCCGAGGCCGGGGACCTCGTCGCCGCACAGCCCCTGCGCGAGGAGCGCTGGTCCCTGCTGGCCCTCGCCCACTACCGCGCCCATGGCCAGGCCGACGCCCTGTCCGTGCTCCGCCGCGCCCGCCGCACCCTCGCCGACCGGCTGGGCATCGACCCCGGCCCCGCCCTGCGCGGCGTCGAGGCCGAGGTCCTGTCCCACACGCCGCGTCTCGCCGCACCCCTGCCGTCTGCCCCGCCCACCTCCGCGCCCGCCCCAGTGTTCGGCCAACTCGTCGAGAGGGAAAAGGAGTTGGCCGAGCTGCGGCACTGCCTGTCGGACGCGGTCGCGGGCCGCGGCGGGCTGGTGTGCGTTCAGGGCCCTGCCGGGATCGGGCGGAGCGCACTGGTGGCAGAGGCGGGGCGGCTGGGCAGGGAGTGGGGCGTACGGGTGCTGGACGTCGGTGACGGCCGTCCGGACGCCCTCGTGCAGGCCGAGGCTTCCCCGGGAATCCGCTCGTACGATCCCCAGGACCTGGTACGCCCGTTGCTCGACGCGATGGTCGACGGGCGGGCCGCCGACGGGCCCGACGGCTTCGACGTCCTGCACGGGCTCTACCGGATCGTCGAGCGCCTGGTCACCGACGGCCACCCTGCACGGCCTCTGCTCCTCCTCGTGGACGACCTCCAGTCCTGCGACACGGCGTCCCTGCGTTTCCTGGCCCATCTGCTGCCGCGTATCCAGACCCTGCCGGTCCTCGTCGTCACCGCACTGCGCGCCGGTGAGCCCCCTGCCCTGCACGGGAACGAGCAGGTGCTGGCCGACATCGTGCAGGACCCGACGGTGGTGCACATCCGGCCCGGGCCGTTGAGCGCGGCGGGCGTCGCCCAGTTGGTGCGCCGGCGGCTCGGCGCCACGGTCGACAACGAGGTCGAACGTGCCTGTCACCGGGTTTCGGCCGGTCTGCCGCTGCTGCTGACACACGTGCTCGGGGCGCCGCCGACGACGGGGACGGACCCGCGCTCCGTGGAGGAGGCAGGCGTCCGAGCCGTCTCCGACCTCGTGCGCACCGTGCTGGACCGGCTGCCGTCCGCCGCCACGGCCGTCGTACGGGCGGTCGCGGTTCTCGACGGCGGCAGCGGCGACGGCGGGGCCTCGCTGCCGACGGTCGCCGCCTTCACGGAACTGTCCGAGCAGGACGTGGCCACGGCGACGGCGGCCCTCGTACGGGCCGAAGTGGTCCGTGACCGGTACCCGTTGGCCTTCGTCCATCCCCTGGCCGGCGAGGCCGTGCTGCGGACGGTGTCGCCGCGGGAGCGTCCCGCCCTGCACGAAAGGGCGGCAAGGCTCCTCGACCGTGCCGGTGCGGCCGAGGAGCGGACCGCCGCGCATCTGCTCCTGGTCCCCTACCGGGGCGACCCCTGGGTGGTCGGCGTCCTGCGCACCGCCGCGGCCCGCGCGAGCGCCGCCGGCGCGAACGACGCGGCCGCCACGCTGCTCACCCGCGCGCTGCTCGAGCCGCCCGGACCGGACGTCCGGCCCGAGGTGCTGCTGGAACTGGGGCGGGCCGAAGCACTCGTGGACGGGCCCGCGGCGGCCCGTCACCTGCGGGAGGCGTACGAGACGTCGCCCCTGCGGGTCGGCGCCGCGCGCCTGCTCGCGCAGACGCTGATCTACACCGGAAATCCCGGCGAGGCGGCCGAGTTCGCGGCCCGGGCCGCGGCGGAGCTGCCCACCGGGCAGGCCGCCGCGGACGGCACGGCCGACACGGACGACGAGCGGCAGGGGCTGCTGGCCCTGGCGCGGCTCGGTGCCTTCGCGCACGGGCTGTACACCGTGGGCACCAGCGGCCCGGACGTCCCGGCGCCGGCTCCCGTCGGGGACGGGCCCGGCGCCCGCATGCTCGCCGCCGAGGCTGCGAGGGACGCCACCGTGTGGGGCCTCGACCGCGCGGCGGCCGTCGCCTCGGCCCGGTTCGCGCTCACGGACCGGGTGCTGCTGCGCAGCGGAAAGGTGCTCTCGTGGTGCACGGCGGGTGTCGTGCTGCACCTGGCCGACGAGGACGTCAGGCTGCTGTGGGAGGAGACGCTGACGTACGCCGGGCAGCGGGGGTCGCTGATCGGGACGCTCTCGGCGCACCTGTGGAACGGGTTCACGCAGTGGCGGCACGGCGAGCTGCACCGGGCCCGCCGGTCGCTCGAGACCGCGCTCGAACAGTTCGGCGCGTGGGGGGTCACGCCCGGTGCCCCGCAGTGCCGCGCGTTTCTGACCGGGGTGCTGCTGGACCTCGGGGACACCGCCGGTGCGCGTGCCTGTCTGGAGCGGATGAGGGCGCGGGCCGCGGGCGCCGAGGGGGCGCGGTTGCGCGGGGAGACCGAGGCGCGGGTGCTGATCGCCGAGGGCCGCTGCGCGGAGGCGCTGGCCGTGCTCGGCGGCGTACGGCATCTCCAGCCGGCCGTGGTCAACCCGGTGTGGTGGGACGGGGAACTGCTGCGGGTACGGGCGCTGACCGGGCTGGGTGAGCGGGAGCAGGCCGAGCGGCTGGCACGGGACCAGCTGCTGATGGCCCGCAGATGGGGCGCGCCCGGCACCGTCGGCCGGGTGCTGCGGCTGCTCGGCGAGGCGCGCGGGCCCGACGGCGGACCCGAACTCCGGGAGGCGCTCGCCCTGCTGGCCGACGGCCCGGCCCGTCTCGAGCAGGCGCGTGCCCAGCAGTCCCTGCACGCCTTGACCTGCGGGGACACCGCTCACGACACCGCCGGACGCCGATTCCCCCCTGTGTGACCGGCGTCCGACGGCCCGTCGCCACGAGAATCCGACGGCCGACTTGCGATCGGCTTGCAAGCGGTTCGCAAGACCGATGGAGCATCATCCAGGCCGCAACCGAATCAGACGTACCACGCGTCAGACACACCACGCAGAACGAACGGGGGCGGCCCGGGGGACGGGCCGGGGGGCGACGGACATGAGCGAAGCAAAGCGCGACGGGGACCAGTGGGCGATCCCCGGCTACACACAGATCAAGGAGCTGGGTTCCGGGGCGAGCGGCCGGGTGGTCCTGGCCACGCACGACACGACCGCCACCCAGGTGGCGATCAAGTACCTCGCCGAACAGCTCCGTGACGACCCTGCCTTCCGCGAAATCTTCCGCGCCGAGGCCCGGCTGCTGGGCGAGCTGCACTCCCCCCATGTCGTGGAGCTGTACGAGTACGTCGAGAGCCCGCGCGGCGCCGCCATCGTCATGGAGCTCGTGGACGGCGTACCCCTGCGCAAGCTGCTCCGGGAGCACGGCGCCACGACCCCCGAGGCCGCGCTCGTCGTCCTCAAGGGCTCACTGCTCGGCCTCGCGGCCGCGCACACGGCGGGGGTCGTGCACCGCGACTACAAGCCGGACAACGTCCTGGTCGCCGCCGACGGCTCCTCCAAGCTCGTGGACTTCGGCATCGCCGTGCCGAGCGGGGTGGCGGCCAACGCCTCGGGCACCCCGACCTACATGGCGCCCGAGCAGTGGACCGGCGGTGCGGCCGGACCGGCCACCGACGTGTACGCGGCGACCGCGACCTTCTTCGAGTGCCTGACCGGCATGAAGCCCTACCCCGGCCAGACACTGGCCGAGCTGGCGATCCAGCACATCGAGGCGCCGATCCCGGACGAGCTGGCTCCCGAACCGGTGCGCCCGCTGATCCGCAGGGGCCTGGCCAAGACGCCCGAGGAGCGCCCGGAGAGCGCGGCGGCGTTCGTCGAGGAGCTCGAGGCCGTCGCCACGGCCGCGTACGGCGAGGAGTGGGAGGAGCGCGGCCGGCGTGAACTCGCCGCGCTCGCCGCCCTGTTGCTCCTCCTCTTCCCGCTGGCGGACGGTACGGCCTCGGGTACGACGGCCCTGGCCACGACCACGCTCGGGCCGGGCGCCCGTCGGCTGCCCGGCCGCAGGGGGAAGGTGCTGGCCGGACTGGCGGCGGGGGTCGTGCTGGTGATCGGCGGGGTCGCGGTGACGGCGGTCGCCACGGGCGGGGGCGGCGGGCACCACACGACGAACGCGGCCGGGTCCGGTCCGGGGACGGACGGATCCGCCGACGGGACCGGTCCGAGCGGATCGGCCGACTCCCCCGACGGGAGCCCCTCGGCGTCGGACGGGTCCTCGTCGCCCTCGGCGACCGGGTCGCCCTCCGCGTCGGCGTCCGGGGACGACAGCGCCTCGCCCGACGCGGGCGGACCGTCCGGCGGGTCCGCGTCCGGTGGGACGGGCGGCACGGGCGGCGGATCGTCCGGCACGGGAGGCACGACCACGACGGGCGGTACGAGCACCACGGGCGGCGGCACGGGAACCACCGGTGGCAGCACCTCGAGCGGCGGCACCACGACGAGCGGTGGCGGTTCGACGACGAGCGGCGGCAGTACGTCCGCACCGGCGCCCACCCTCGACGTGAAGTCCGTACAGATCAACGCGGTCGGCCCGACCTCGGCCGCCTGCACCATCGTGGCCTCCGTCAGCGTGACGACCGACGGCGCCGCCGACGGCACGCTCTACCTCAACTGGTACGTCAGCGACTCGCCCGGCGCCGTCGGGACCGTCGTGGCCACCGAACCGGTCGCGCTGCCCAAGGGGAAGACGCAGGTCGCGGGCCGCTACACCCACGCCTTCGCCATCCCGACGCGTTACGACTACCTCGGCGTTCAGGTCACCACCGACCCCGCCGCCGACTCGGGCAACGGTTCCTTCCAGTCCACCGCCGCACCCGTCGATTGCGACCCGCCCCGATGAGCACACCCTCCGAGGACCCGCGACTGCGGTTCGCCCGTACCGATCCGGCGGCCCGCCCCGACGACCCCGATCTCACCGCCACCCTCCCACCGGCGGATCCGACCGCGACCCTTCACCTCCCGCCTTCGGAAGCGGCCGAGGGGGAGACCCGTTTCGGGCCCGGGGTGCCGGGCGCGACGGGCACGGCCGATGACCGCGCCACGGGCATCTGGACGGGCACGCTCACCCCGGACCGGACCGCCGAGGCGAGCGCCCGGCGCCCTCGGCCGTGGTGGCGGCGCGAGCTGCGGTCCCTGCTGGTGGTCGTCGCCGTCGTGGTGGCCGTGCTGGTGGGCCTGCGTTCCTGCGCGGGCTCCGATCCGCTGCACGTGCTGGACGCCTCGGTCACCGTGCCCAAGGTCGGCCGTTGTGCGAAGACGGTCGTCGTCACCGGTGTCCTGAAGACCGACGGTCACCCCGGCACCGTCGACTACCGGTGGAAGCGCAGCGACGGCACGGAGTCCGAAGTCCTCCACCAGAAGGTCGGCAGGAACGTCGAGCGCTCCGAGGTCGTCCTGCGCTGGAGCTTCGACGGCCGCGGCACCATGAAGGCCACCGCCACCCTCGAAGTCCTCTCGCCGAACCGGGTGACGGCCTCGGCCGGCTTCACGTACGACTGCTCCTGACCACCGGCTTCACGCAGGGCTGCCCCCGGTGCCGGACATGGCGGCCACGAGACCCGCCGCCCCGCACTCCGACGCGATGGACCGCCCCCGGCTCAGCAGGTCGACGGCCTCGTCCTGAGGCGCATGCCCGGCGAGTGCGTACAGCGCACGGGCGTACTCCAGGCGCGCCGGACCGGTTGCGAGGAGGGCGACCGCCTCGCGCAGTTCGGGCTCGCCCTCGGGCCCGCGCAGCTCTCCGGCGATCCGCAGCACCCGCCCCAGCGTGCTGGGTGCTGCCCAGCCCCGGGCGACCTTCAGCTGCTCCTCGGCCAGGGTCAGCGCCTCGGTCCGCCGGCCGGAGCCCGCGAGCGCCTGCACCCGCAGCAGCGACCACGGCCACCACGCCGGGTTGGCCACGGCGGGCTGGAGGTGCCGTACGTCGTCGAGGGCTGCCAGCGCGTCCTCGTAGCGCCCCTCCGCGTTGAGCACCCGGGCCTCGCTCTCCCCGAGCAGTCGCTGTCCCTCCGCGCCCCGGACCCAGCGGCGCATCCGCTCCAGGCAGGCGCGAGCCCCCGCGGTGTCGCCCAGGTCCAGCAGGACGGCGGTGAGGAAGGTGCGGCCCTGCGGGGCGCCCGGTGCGAGGCCCCAGATCTCCGACTGTCCGACCGCGGTCTCCAGTGAGCGCCGTGCCGCGTCCAGGGCCCCGTGGTTCCACTGGGTGAAGCCACGCCACAGATGTGTGGCGAGGACGGAGAACAGCGAGCCGCGTTCCACCGCGCGGGCCACCGCGGCGTCCCAGAGCTCGCCGACCTCCTCGTCGGCGAGGTGCAGCACGATGCCGGCGGTGTACCAGAGCATCTCCTCACCGGCGGCCTGAAGCACTCCGTCGGCGACGGCGAAGCGAGCGAGCGCGACGGCCCGGTCCCGGTCGCTGCCGTCCGACGCCGCCTCCCGGGCGAGGTTGGCGGCGAGCATCCGGGCGCCGGGCCCTTCGCCCTCGACGACCGGGTCCTCGACCGTGCGCCACAGCTTCTGGTCCAGGCCGTGCATGAACCCGCTGATCCGCTCCAGGGCCAGCAGCCCCTGCCGTTCGTCGCTCAGCTCGGCGGGCAGGTCCGCCGCCGCCCGGCGGGCGAACTCGGTCGCCTGGCCGTGGCCGCCGGCGAAGACCAGGATCCGGGCGAGCAGCAGGGCGGCCGCGGCCCTGCGACCGGGGTCGGCGAGCGTGTCGTACGCCTGGCGCAGATGTTCCACGGCGGCCGGACCGTTGCCGAGCGTCTCGGCGCGTCCGAGTCCGAGCAGCACCTCCGGTCGGAGTTCGAGAGCGGGCGGTTCGTCGAGCGCGCGGGTGAGGTACGTGGCCGCGGCATCGGGGGCGCCCCGGCCCGCGGCCTCCCGAGCCGCCGCGCAGAGGATGTCCACGACGTGCGGATCGCCCCGGTGCGGGGCGAGCAGCAGCTGGGCCGCCGTCCGCTCGGGCGGCGCGTCGGCCGCCGACAGCGCACCGGCCGCCCGCTCATGGCACAACTGCCGCTCTCCGGGAGGCAGTTCGCGGTAGATGGCTTCCCCGACGAGCGGGTGCACAAAGGCGTACGGGTGGCCCTCGCGCAGGATCTCGGCCTGTACAAGGGGCACGATCGCCGCTGCCGCCTCCGTCTCCCCCTCCTCCATGAGCGCCGCCACCTCGGCGAGCGTCGCCGCCCCGTCCCCCAGCACGGCCACCGCCCGCGCAGCCGCACGTGCCCCCTCGGGCAGCCGTGCGAGGCGCCCCAGGACCAGCCCGGACACCGCCCGCGCCCCGGTTTCCGCGACCTCCCCGCTGTGCGCGGCATCGGGCCGGGTCCCGCGCGAGTGCAGCGCCCGCAGCAACTGCCGCAGCAGCAGCGGGTTCC
The DNA here is from genome assembly GCF_040644055.1 of Streptomyces sp. NPDC047043. Taxonomy (NCBI): domain Bacteria; kingdom Bacillati; phylum Actinomycetota; class Actinomycetes; order Kitasatosporales; family Streptomycetaceae; genus Streptomyces; species Streptomyces sp. NPDC047043. The sequence goes on along the minus strand of NZ_JBEYVO010000066.1, from coordinate 5,753 downwards.
CGGCCGTGGCGCGATGGCAGGCCGCGGTGAACTCCTCGTGCGGCTCCTCGCCGAGCGTCTGCCGTACGAGACCGGCGACCCCGGCAGCCGTCAGCGGCGTGGGCCTGATCCGCACCACCGAGGGGTCCGTCGTCAACGTCCCGGGCAACTCCTCGCCCTGCTGGGGCTCCCCCGTCCGCAGCGTGGCGACGATGAGCACCGGCAGCCCTTCCAGCCGGCCCGCCAGATACGCCAGGAACCGCACCGAGCCGCTGTCGCACCACTGCAGGTCGTCCACCGCCAGCACCAGCGGTCCCGACGCCCGAACCAGCTCCCGCGTCAGCTCGTACAGCCCGTTCAGCACCGCGAAACTCTGCGGCTGCTGCCCCCGCACCCCTCCGAAGACCGCCCCCGCCGCCACGGCGGTCCCGGCCAGGAGCGACTCCTCGCCGGCGCTCACCACCCGCTCGAACAACTGGCGTACGGCCCCGTAGCCGTAGTCCTTCTCCCGCTGGCTGCCCCTCGCAGTGAGGGTCAGTACCCCTTGCCCGGCCGCCGCCTCCGACACCTCGCTGAGCAGGCGGCTCTTGCCGATGCCGGCCGGCCCCTCGACGATCACCACGCGGGGTCTGCCGTCCAGGGCCGAGCGCAGGGTGTCGTGCAGCTCGGCGAGCTGGGGGTCGCGGTCCACGAGCGGGTCGGTTCGAAGGGCGGGGGACGGCAGCGGCACTCCGAGCGGGGCGGGCGCCGGGGCAGTGTCCGGCACTCGTCGGGCAGGGGCGTCGAGGTCGGGCGACTGGGCCAGGATCCCGGCCTCCAGGTCGCGCAGGGCCGTACCGGATCCGGCCGGCAGCTGCCGCCTCGCGCGGCGGAGTGCGTCCAGGGCGTCGGCCTGGCGGTGCGCGCGATAGAGGGCGAGGGCGTAAAGACGCCAGCGTTCCTCGCGGAGGGGGTCATCGGAGACCAGCGCTTCGAGTTCCGGAACGAGGACGGCGTCCTCGCCCCGGGCCAGGCGGGCGGCGAGCAGCCGTTCGCGGGCCAGCTCGCGCAGTTCGGCGAGGCGGGCCGACTCCTGGTGTGCCCAGGGCTCGTCGGCGTACTCCGCGTAGGCCGGGCCCCGCCACAGCGCGAGCCCGGACTCCAGGACGGACACGGCCTCCGACGGCCTGCCCCCGTCGGTGTGCACGGCGGCGGACCGCAGCGCCTCCTCGAACCGCCAGGCGTCCACCGCATCGTCCGGCAGCCGCAGCGCGTACCCCGCCTGCTCGCTGACGATGACGCCTCCGCGCGCCCTCGCCTCCCGCTCGGGCTCCAGACAGCGGCGCAGATGGGAGACGTGGGCCTGCAGCGAGGCGGCGGCGCTCAGCGGCGGCCTGCCACCCCAGACACCTTCGACGAGCCGGTCCCGGGTGACCACCGAACCCCGGGCGACGATCAGCAGGGCGAGGACAGCGCGCTGCCGCCGCCCGCCCAGCTCCAGCGAGCGGGCCCGGAACGCGGCCCCGACTTCACCGAGCACCGTCATGCGCAGTTCGTGCATCGACACACAGCGCATCAAACCAGAACATCAATTCGGCGGTGCCGCACGTGTTGCACGGGCCGGGTGCACAGCAGGGCAGGTTGCCGGTGCGGTTCAGTCGGTGAGGTGTGCGCTCGACAGGGTCGTGGTGGTCGGGGAGGCTCCGGACGTGCCCGGGACCACGGTGTCGGCGCCCTGCCGTTCCAGGGTCGGCGACAAGCCCCTCGCCACCCACCTGAAGTACCGCTTGGTGCGCGTGTGACCGTCAGGAGCCCGCTGGTCATGCACAGGTAAAATGCTAGGATCCGGCCACTTGCCTGGGGGGTTGTCGGAACATCATCCGTGCCGCGGGTCCATGACCCGTGGCTCAGCGCTGCACGCGCATACCTCTCCAAGCCTTCACCCACCGCCCCCGGAGAGGTCCTGCATGGGCAGACGTGCGCTCGTACGAGGCGCCACCGCCGCCGCTGTTTCCTTCACGCTCGCCCTCGGGCTCGGCCCGCTCACGGCCGGCAGTGCGCATGGGGAGACGGTCACCGGAGAGGTGGTCGTGCCGGCCACCACGGCCATGGTTCCCCGGACGGGGCTGCTGAGCGCGGGGCCCTCAGGATTCCTCCGGTACGAGGACGGGCGGGGCCAGCTGTGGACGACGTACGACGGCGTCGACACGGTCGTCGACGCCTCGGGCACGGACGCGTACGGCGTCACGAGCGCCGGCGCGGGCTCGGACGTGGTGGCTCACCACGACAGCTCCGCCAGGACCGTGACGCTGCGGAACATGACGTCCGGTCAGGTCACTACGGTCGCACTCCCCGACGGACACTCGTACTTCAGCACGCTCGGTTCGACGGTCGTCACGACCGCGGGAACCCCTGGCACCGATGCCGTATGGCATCTGCTGGACGCCCAGCCCGACGGCTCCGTCACCGACCGCACGGTGGAGGGCATCCCCTCCGGCGTCTACCTTCAGGCCGCCGCGGGGCTGGGTGACGCGCGCGGGCAGGTCGTGCGGTACCGCAAGGGCGACGACATGGTCACCGGGTGGCTCGACATCGAGCAGGGGCGCTTCACCGCGCTGCCGTACGACGTGCTGCCCTGGTACGACATGGTGGCGCTCAGCCCCACCCACCTGGTCTGGTGCTACGACGGCACCCTGCACGTCGCCTCCCGCCAGGACCCGTCCGCCGCCGTGCGGACCGTGGCGGTCGGCGACATCTCGCAGGTGCTGGGCCTGGTCGGCGACACCGTCATCGTGTCCCGGTACGACTCCTCCCTGGGCCGCTATGACACCAGCCGCGCGGTCTCGCGGGTCGAGGCCGTCCCCCTCGACGGCTCCGCGCCCCGGACGCTGCTGGCCAGGACCTCACGGCAGGCCGTGGCGACCCCGGACGGCGGGCTCCTGGTCGCGGGCGGCGCCGACACGAACCACTGGGGCGTCAACCTCATCGAGGCCACCGAGGCCGGCGGGGTCACCGTGCGGCGGATCGCGGACGCGTACCCCCGGCAGACCGCCCACACGGTCTCCCAACTGACCCTCGCCCAGGGCCGGTTGACCACCGTGGAGCTGGACCCCGTGGGTGACTGGTCGTATCTCCACACCCGGGAGACCGGCGTGGCCGACTCCCCCACGGCGGGGGCGCGCACCACCCGCGGCCGTATCGCACTGGAGGACTACTCGGAGGGCCGCCCGCGCCTCCTCGACACCGGCGACGGCCGCACGGTCATCTCCGGCTACGGCACGAGCACCGCCCAGCAGCCCCAGCTCCTCGGGGCCGACCGGTCGCTGCCCGGCACCCGGATCGACAGCTCCCGCAGCTACCAGACCGCGACCGCCGCGAACGGCCGTTTCGCCGCCCTGACCAGGCCGTACGACAGCGCCGGCGTGGCCGAGACCCGGATCGTCGACCTCGACTCGGGGAAGACGGTGTACACGACGGCGGAGACCGTGCGGGCGCTCTGGGGCACCACCCTCTGGCTGAAGGACGGCAACGACTCCGTGGTCCCCGTCGACCTGCTGACCGGACAGCAGGGCGAGTCGGTGTGGTTCGGGCGCGGCTGCCTGCTCAACGACTTCCAGGCGGTGGGCCGTTGGCTGCTGTGGAACTGCGTGCTCAACTCCGAGGGCCAGGGCGTCTACGACACGGTCACCAAGCGGAACCTGACACTCGCGGGCTCCGACTGGCAACAGGCGCAGCTCGGCGACGGCTTCGTCGCGACCGTCGAGTCCGGACAGCTCAAGGTGATCGACGTACGCAGTGGGACGCCCGTCTCGCACACCGCCGGGAAGTTCGAGGGCAACGCCTGGGACGTCGACCCCTACACCGGTGTGATCGCCCAGCTCCGCTCCGACAACACCATCCGTCTGACCTCCAGTGACGTCCCCGTCTCCGCCCTCGTCCAGCGCGACGCCACCGTCGCCACCTCCGTGGACGTCAAGGGCGGCGCCGCGCAGTGGAGCCCGAAGTGGTGGCTGAACAAGCCCGCGGCCTCCTGGAAACTCGCGATCGGCAACAAGGCCACCGGTACGGCCGTCCACACCCTCTCCGGCGGTCCGGCGCGCGGTGTGGTGACCCCGGCGTGGAACGGCAAGGACGACTCCGGCCGGCTGGTGCCCAACGGTGCCTACACCTGGACCCTGACCGTCACCCCGGCGGACGGGCAGGGCGCGGCGCTGACGAAGACGGGGACGGCGAAGGTCACCGGCGCGGCGGCGGCGTGGCGGGACTTCGTCGGGTCGGACGGCTTCGGCGAACTGATGACGCTGAACGGCTCGGGCGGGCTGACGTACCAGTACGGGACGGGCAAGGGGACGTTCACCGGCAGGAAGACCGGCTCCGGGTGGCCGACGACGGTGAAGGCGGTGCCCTTCGGCGACCTGAGCGGTGACCGGTGCAACGACGTGCTCGTCCGCTTCAGCAGCGGCGCGTTGCGCGCCTACCGGCCCGCGTGCGGTGCGGCGGTGACACCGTCGACCGCGTACACGTCACTGGGCACGGGCTGGAACCAGTACAACGTGCTCACCTCACCGGGAGACATCAGCGGTGACGGACGGGCGGACCTGATCGCCCGCCAGTCCTCGACCGGCGACGTCTACCTCTTCAAGGCGACGAGCACGGGCAAGCTCTCGGCGAGGGTGAAGATCGCGTCCGCGTGGACGAGCTACAAGAAGATCGTGGGCGCGGGTGACCTAAACGGCGACGGTCACGGCGATCTGCTGGTGCAGGACAAGTCGAACGAGCTGTGGCGCTACGACGGCACCGCGACCGGCAAGTTCAAGAGCCGCGTGAAGGTCTTCGACGACTGGGGCCCCTCGTACAACGTGATCGTGGGCGTGGGCGACATCACCGGCGACGGCAGAGCCGACATCGTCTCCCGCGACACCTCCGGCACGGTCTGGCGCAACAACGGCAACGGCAAGGGCTCCTTCGGCGGCCGCACCAAGATCGCCACCGGCTGGCAGGGCTACAAGGCCCTGTTCTGAGCGAGCCAACGCCACTGCCCCGGTTGGCGATCACCCTCACGGGGCATCACGACCGGGCAGGCCCGGCCGGGCAGGAGATCCGCGGCCCGGCCGGCGGCCACGGCCACAGTGGTCGGGGGCCCAGGAGGGGAAGTGATCCGCGATGCGTACGCATCGGCGTACCCGGCGGCGTTCCGTACGAGTCGAGTACCTGCTGCCCGACGAGGCCGAATCGGCGGGCAGGGCACGGAGGTTGACCTGGCAGTTCCTCGCCCGGCCCGACCGCCGGACGGCGGGGCTGGACGCCGAGCACATCGGCGACGCGACACTCGTCGTCTCCGAGCTGGTCACCAACGCCACGCGGCACGGCGGCACCTGCCGCCTGCGCCTGCACGTGTCCGATACGCGGGTGACCGTCGAGGTCTACGACGACAGCCCGGGCCGGCCCCATGTGCGACCGCTGACGACCTGGGGCGAGAGCGGGCGGGGCCTCGCCATGGTGCGGTGCCTGGCACAGCGCTTCGACATCGATCCGGTCAGCGGGGGCGGCAACAGGGTGCGCGCGGTCCTGGCCCTGTGACGAAACGAACGGAACGGGCAGCCGTCCCCGGCTCCGGGAAATAGGCACGGGATTGGGGATTATTCCCCCGCCCGGCCACCGGAGCGGAATTATTTGTCACACATGGCCGAGCGCGGGACATGCTACTGTCGAATCAGGTTGCAGTTGTGGTTGCCAAAGGGTTCATTTTCCGACGGGCTGATCATCACGGCGACACGGAGTCCGCACAGGGTGAA
>NZ_JBEYVO010000065.1:0-30276 GCF_040644055.1 Streptomyces sp. NPDC047043 | reverse complement strand
AAGGGCATCACCGTCACCGCATCGCCCGGCTGCCAGCCCTCCACGCCCTCCCCGACCGCCACGATCCGGCCCGCCATCTCATGCCCCAACACCGCCGGCGCACCCACCCGCGCATCCATGTCCCCGTGGAAGATATGCAGATCCGTCCCACAGATCCCCACAAACGCCGGAGCCAGCACCACCTCCCCCCGCCCCGGCGGCACCCCCTCCACCACAGCCGCCTCCAACACACGAGCAGACACATAACGAACAGCAAGAGCGCTTGTCATGAAAGGAACTCCTTCGATGGTTCAGATGCGGTAGAAGGCGGTGGCGGAACCCGAGAGGACCGACTCGGACTCGGCGGCGGAGAATCCCGCCAGTAGCTCCGCCACAGCACCGGCCCAGCGGTTCCAACCGCCGGTGAGCAGACACAGCGGCCAGTCCGAACCGAACATGAGCCGCTCGGGGCCGAACGCGGAGAGCAGTGTGTCCCACACCGGCCGGATGTCCCGGGACGACCAGGTGGTGTGGTCGGCCTCGGTGGCGAGACCGGACACCTTGCACATCACGAGAGGATGGGCGGCGAGGCGCCGCAGGTGTTTCTCCCAGTCGGCCAGGTCTCCCTCCGCCAGGGGCGGTTTGCCGGCATGGTCCAGCACCAGCCGCAGTTCCGGATGGCGCTCGGCGAGTCGCACGGCGGAAGGCAGTTGGTGCGCTCGCACGAGGATGTCGTAGGCGAGTCCCCGTTGTTCGACCGCGCGCAGACCCCGGGTCACGTCGGGACGTTGCAGCCACCCGGGGTCGGTCTCCGCCTGGACGAGGTGGCGTAGCGACCGCAGATACGCGCCACCCGGTCCGGCGAGCAGGGCGTCGAGGATGTCCCCGATCGAGAGGGTGGTGAGGTCCGCCCAGCCGACGACGGCGCCGATCAGGGGATGCTCGTCGGCCAGGGCGAGGAGGTCCTGCGTCTCGGGTACGGAGGCCGTGCACTGCACGACCACGGTGGTCGTCAGGCTGCGTCCCGCGATCGGACGCGTGGCCTGGACGCGCAGGTCGTCCGCGCTGAAGGAACGACGGATCGGTGCGAGTCCGGCCTCCTCCAGCCAGGGTTGCGGGCGGTGGGAGAGGTCCCAGACATGGTGGTGGGCGTCGACCAGGGCGGGGGGAGGGGGGCCGGACACAGGATCTCCACGGAAGTGCGGGAGGGACGAGGGAGAGGGGGTGGCTCTTGGTTCGGCTCAGGTGGACCGGACCGGCCACCGCTGCGACCGGTCGGTGTGGCATACCGGTCGCAGCGGAGCTGCCGAGGTCACGCGGGGTGTGTCACTGGATGGTCCAGAGCTGGTTGGTCTGGTTCAGGGCCATCCACTGGTCGAGGCCCGCGCCGTTGCTCGTCGAGTTGTTGTACACCTCGATGGCCTGCTTGGTCTCGAAGTTGCGGATGACGTAGCCGTTGCCGCTCGGTTCGAAGTACCAGAGCTGGTTGTTGCCGGCGTTGTAGGTCCACTGGACCAGGGACGCCCCCTTGTTGTGCGACTTGAAGTAGACGTCGAGGACCTTGCCGCTGTTGTGGTTGACGATCTTGAAGAGGTTGCCGCTGACGCGGACGATGTTCCACTGCTGGTTGGTCCCCGAGTTGCCCGCCCACTGGTCCACGGTTCCACCGTCGGCGGTGGAGCTGTTGTAGACCTCGGCCAGCAGGCCGCTGTTCACGTTCTTGATCGTGTAGTTGGTCGACGGGTCGAAGGCCGGCGTGGCCGCGGACCCGTCCAGTGCGCCGTCTGCCCGCTGCACGCTGAGGTCACCGATGAAGAAGTAGCCGCCGTCGGTCTTGGCGACCCGGATGTAGCGGAACTTCTGCCGCACGTCGATCTTGGCTGTCAGCGTTCCCGTGTAGGGCACGGCTGTGTCGTCCTGGCGGCCAAGGACGGTGTAACTGCCGAAGGCGGGGTCGTTGGAGCCGCGGACCTCGAAGTTGACGCGGGTGGCCGGCTGGTCGATGTCCTGCCGTGTGGTGAGGGAGTACTGGCCCAGGGCGTAGGCCTTGCCGAGGTCGACCTGCCACCAGGCGGAGGAGTCGCCGGAGGTGGGGGACCAGCCCGTCGCCGGGTTGTTGTCGTTGGCCCGGTCGGCGGTCCAGGCGGAGCTGTAGTCGCTGGAGGAGCTGGTGGCCTTGCCGTAGGCGAGGTTGGTCTTCGCGAGCAGCCCCTGGTAGGCGGGTTGGAGTCCGGAGGCCTGGATGACGGAGGTTCCGGTGGTGGTGTTGCCGCTGAGGGTGACGTTGGAGCCGTTGGCGTTGCGCTGGATGAAGCCGTCGGTGCGCGAGAGGACGTTGTTGGCGACGGTCATGTTGTTGGAGCCTTCGTCCAGGTAGATGCCGGAGACGGCCGACCCGGGGCACGCGGTGGGGGAGCGCACGACGTCGTGGATGTAGTTCTCGTTGATGACGGTGCCGGGGTCGTTGGAGAGGTGGTAGATGCCGGCGGTGTCGCAGAGCTGGTTGACGGTGTTGCCGATGCGGTTGTGGCTGACGGAGTTGGCGCCTTCGGCGTTGGCGGCGGACTGCCAGCCCCAGCCGAGGGAGATTCCGGCCCAGGGGGAGTCGGAGATGTCGTTGTGGTCGATGGTGGTGCTGTTGACGAAGCCGGCGTTGATGCCGGCGGTGCCGAGGTAGTCCTGGCCGGTCCGGTTGATCAGGTTGTCGGTGACCGTGATGCCCTTGACCACTTCGCGTGCGTCTTCGCCGGCCGGTGAGGTGGGCGGGTTGTAGACGGTGTGGTATTCGACGGTGGGGTCGGAGAACTTGCCGAGGGTGATGCCGTTGCCGGCGACGTCGGTGACGATGTTGCCGGTGACGGTGGAGTCGTGGACGCCGTGGTGCAGGTCGAGGGCGGTGGAGCCCATCTGCGTGAAGGTGTTGCCGGTGAAGGACAGGCGGTCGGCGTTCGAGGCCTGGACGCCGGCGGGCGGGCGGTTGACGTACTGGTTGTTGCTGGTGTCGGCGGAGATGTTGTAGTTGCCGCCCTGCGCGTTCAGCAGTCCGTTCCGGCTCGCCTCGGTCCAGTTGGTCTGGGCGAAGGTGATCCCGGAGAACTGGAGGTCGTGGACGGGGGAGTCAAGACTTTGGCCCTTGATGTCGAAGAGCGTCTGCAGGGTCGGGACCTGTACCGAAGCCTTCTGCATGACCTCCCCCGCACGGGGCAGGTAGTACACCGTGTGCGTGTCGCGGTCCAGGTAGAACTCGCCCGGCTGGGTGATGAACTCCCGCGCGTTCTCGAAGTGCAGCGGGGAGCCGTTGTTCAGCAGGGGGTAGGGGCGTTTGAAGAGGATGCCCGCCTCAGGGTCCTGGATCGACACGCTCGCCATGCCGTTGTCGTTCGTGAAGGACTTCAGCCGCAGGTAGTTCTCCGCCCACTGCAACTGCAGCACCATCTCGACCCGGTCGAGGTGCTTCCAGTCGGCTATCTGCGAGCTGAGGACCTTGAGGACCTGGTTCTGCTTGTCACTGGCCTGGAGCTGGAAGTTGGAGCCGATGTCCGGGTAGCGGGCCCGGGTGGCGTCCACGCCGTCGACGTACAGCTGACGGAAGTCCAGGGAACCGACCGACGCCTTGTACTGGCCCTGGCCGGCCGGGGTCCAGCCCGTGATGCGCTTGCCGCTCGTGACGACCGGGGTCTCGGAGCCGTAGGCCTTCCAGATCACGTCGTGGCCGTTGGTCCCCGAGTCCCGCGTCGAGAAGCGGACCGGCTTGGACAGCCGGTAGGTGCCTCCGCGCAGATAGACGGTGATGTCCCCGGACATGTGGGAGTTGACCGCGCGCACCGCGGCGCGGGCCCGCTGGATCGTCTTGAAGGGCTTGGACACCCGGGTGCCCGGGTTGTGGTCGCTGCCGCCCGAGGGGTCGACGTAGAAGGTGGTGTCGGGCGCCGCCTGTGCCGCCTGTGCGGGCAGTACGACAGCCGTCGCCATCATCAGGACCTGGACCAGTCCTGTGATGAGCCGTGCGGGTCTCATCCGATGTTTCTCCTTACCTGGACAGCGTGGCGCGTGACGGAGGGGCCCGTACGCGTCCACGCCTCAAGCGGGGCCGTCGGAACCGTGATCCCTCAGGTGCCAGATCTCCGGTATGTCCGACCACTGACCCCCGGTGCCCCGGTCCGGCCAGGCCTCCTGGCACGGATCGGTCAGCTTCCACCACTCCTGGGTCTCGGGGTCGGCGGCGATCGACGCCATGTCCGCCTCGAAGTCCTCGCCGTCGTACTCGAAGTAGGCGAAGAGGACATCCTGGTGGAGGAAGATGCTGTAGTTGCGGATGTGAGCGCGGTGCAGCGCCGCCTCGACTCCGGGCCATACGGCGGAGTGCAGCGCGAGGTACTCCGCCCGGCGTTCCGGCCGGAGCCTGATGGTCTGGGCGATCCTCCTCATCGCGCGTCCTCCTCGGTTCCCGTCTCGACGGCGGATGCCTCGGCGGCGGTCCCGGGGTGGTCGGTGGCGAAGGGGGAGCCGTAGCTGGGCCGGTGCGTGCGCAGGTCCAGGCGGAGTGTCAGCCGTATGCGGGTGGACGCGGGCAGGACGACCACGAGCAGACTGCCGTCGACGGCGGCCTCGGCTTCGGTGACGACCGGTTCCCCGTGGCCGTAGTCGTACATGTCACCGACCCAGCCGTCGTCCTGACAGGTGGTGTAGCGCACCGATCGGATCGTGTGCTCGGCGAAGGCGCCGGCCTGGACGACGACCGTGCGGGCGGACCCGGGGGAGAGGTTGACCAGTTCGACGGTGGTGGCCTCGGGAGCGATGGAGGTGACCAGGGCCGCGACCTCCGGCGGCAGACCCGGCCGGCCGGCGTCGGCGTCGTGGTACCGCACCCGTGCCTGCTGCAGACCGCCGTTGTAGAGGACCTGCGGGCCGCCCCAGGTCAGCTGGACCAGGGCCTCGGTCGCCACCGGGTTCGACTGCTGCCACAGGTGGATGTCAGCCTCCGGCACGTCCAGGTCGCGGTAGCGCTCCATGCGGGCCAGCCGGTGGCGTACCTGCGCCTGGGCCGCGGCGAGGATCCGCTCCGGGTAGTCCGGGTCGTCACCGGCGAGGAAGGCGAACCAGGCTTCCTCGTGACCCGATTCCTCCTTGGCCCGGTAGGAGCGAACTGTTCGCCAGTCGATGCCGGAGGCCTCACGCAGCTTCTCCAGCCGCGCCCGGTCGCACTCGGAGGCAGTGTGGTGCCACAGAGCCACCGGTACGGCGGGGGTGACCGGGTTGTAGTCGAACCACCCCGTGTCGTTCCTGCGGAACGGGACGTGCAGGGTCGGTGTGCCGATGTCGTCCGGGCCGAGCTGTGCCTGCCACTTCGACGGCAGGCTGGAGTCGGAATCGGTGAAGGCCATCACCTTGCCGTTGTCGACGACGGTTTCGAAGGTGGTCGTGACCATGTCCAGGAAGCCGTCGTCGCCGGTCACCGTGGCGGCGGCGAGCGCCGCCACGCATGCCGCGTGCCCCACGCTGTGCCAGCCGTGCGGCCAGGACCAGCCGTAGTGGCCGCCGTACCAGCGGCCCTCCAGGAGGCCGCCGACCACGCCGTCCGGGTCCACGTTGTCGGGCAGTACCCCGCCGTTGGCCTCCGCCCGCTCGCGCCACGCGCCGACGTACTCGGTGATCCAGTCGCGGTAGCGGTCCTCGCCGGACAGGATCCACGCGTTGAGGACCAGCCCGGCGGCGGCGAGGTTGACGGCCGTGTCGCCCTTCCCCATCCGATCGCGCATCTCCCGGCCGAGCCGGGGATCCTCGGAGAGAGGGTGGTCCGGCGCGTCGGCCGGCAGGATCCAGTCGAGCGGGAAGCCGTAGGTCTCCGCCTCCTTGAGGAGCCAGGGGTAGACGTCGCCCTCGAACAGGCCGGTGCGGTCGGGATCGCTGCCGTTGTGCGGGCGGGTGATGATGCGCCGCTCGGCGTCGTAGTTGCCCTTCGCGGGGTCGACGTACAACTCGGCGAACCGCAGGGCGCGTTCGGCCCATCGCTCGGGGGCGGCCATGCACAGGAAGTAGAGCAGCAGCAGGCTCTCGCCCTGGTGGAACCAGTCGTAGCCGCGCTCGTACTCGTCCTTCAGCATGCCCAGTTCGGTCAGCTGCCGGGTCACTCCCTCCCAGTGCCTCTCGCTGGCGGGCAGCAGGTCGTCGGCACCGCCGAGGAGGTACAGCTGCGGCCAGTTGAAGAACACCTCGTAGAAGTCGTCCACGCCGTCGCGGGTGGTGAGCTCGCCGCCGTATCTCAGCCGCCCGTCGGGGCCGGTGAAGTCGCGGGCGAAGCGCCGCCAGGCATGGTCGAGCAGGTCGAACAGGGCACGCTGGGCAACGGCCCAGCCGGGAGGTTCGAGCAGCGGGACGCGGGCTCGCAGTTCTGGCGAGACATGAGGCGAGGGGGCCTCGCCGGAGGCATGGCCGGCCGGAGTGAGGGACATGGAACGGTCTCCGTTCGGGTGGGGGAGGCGCCTGACGGGTGGCGGTGGCGGCCGGACCCGGGCTGCGGATCAGAACGTCATTCCTTGGTGGCGCCCGCGAGCATCCCCGTGACCAGGAAGCGCTGGGAGAAGAGGAAGACGACCAGGACGGGGGTGATGGCCAGCAGGGTGGCCAGCGCGAGCTGGGGCCGCTCGATCGCGAGCGAGCCGACCGTCGGGTTGAAGGACGGGACGCTGCTGAGCAGGGTGCCGACACCGACCTGGATCGGCATCTGGTCGCTCTCCGGGAGCATCACGTACGGCAGGAAGTAGTTGGTCCAGTTGGCCACGAAGCTGAAGAAGCCGACGAGCGCGACGACGGGCGTGGCGAGGGGGAGGGCGATGTGCCGGAACACCCCGAACTCGCTGCAGCCGTCCATGCGCGCGGCGGCCAGCAGGTCCTTGGGGACCGCGGTGGTGAAGTAGATGTAGGTCAGGTACACGCCGAACGGGTAGAAGGAGTACGGCAGGATGATCGACCACATCGTGCCGATGAGGTGTACCGCGTTGATCTCCAGGAACAGCGGCACCACCAGGGTCGCGTTCGGCATCAGCATCACGACGAGCGTCGAGACCAGCAGGACGTGCCGACCCCGGAACTCCGTCATCGCCAGCGCGTAACCGGCGGGCACGGCCACACACAGCGTGATGACCAGTGAGACGCCCGCGTAGAGGGCGGAGTTGCCCAGCCAGGTCAGGATCGCGCCGTCCTGGAACGAGTCGAGCGCGTGCCAGTTGGCCTTGAGCGCGTGCCAGGACCCGAACGAGAGCGGGTTGCCGTGGACGAGCTGCTGGTCCGTCTTGGTGGCGGCCAGGAGGAGCCAGAGCACCGGCAGGACGAAGAACACGGTGAACGCCAGGAGTACGGCGGCCACCGACAGCCGGGACCCCTGTCGGCGCGCGAGGGCGGGACGTGGCCGGGGTGTGTTGTGCGGCATGGGGTTCGGGCTCACGGTGCTCTCTCCGGGGCGCGGACGCACGGCGGGGTTCTTTGTGCTCTCGGTCGTCCCGGCGGTCTCAGTCGGCATCGAAGAATCCCGACCGTGCGACGAACAGGGCGGCGGCCGAGAGGCTGACGACGAGGAGCTCGACGGAGACGGCCGCGGCGCCGTTGATGTTGTTCATCTGGAAGGCGAAGTCGTACGACAGCTGGTTGAGCGAGTAGTCGCGTCCGGCCACTCCGACGCTGGCCAGGGACAGCAGCTGGGGTTCGACGAACAGCTGCGCGCCACCGGCGAAGGCGAGGATGACCATGTAGACGATCCACTTGCGCAGCATGGGGATCTGTACCCGCCACGCGGTCTGCCAGGGCCCCGCGCCGTCGATGCGCGCGGCCTCCATGACGTCCCTGGGAATGTTGTTCAGCGCGCCGTAGATGACGACGATCCAGCCGCCCGCGCCGGTCCAGAAGGCGATGAGGGTGAACAGCACGGGCAGATGTCCGGGGGCGATGACCTGGCCGAAGGTGTCGTAGCCCAGGGCGCCCAGCAGGGCGGAGACCGGGCTGACCGTCGGGTCGAGCATGAACAGCCACACCAGGACGCTCGCGGCGCCGGCGAGTGCGCCGGGGATGTAGAAGAGGAACCGGAGCGCCTTGCTCGCCGCCCCGGACGCCAGCCGGTGCAGCAGCAGGGCCAGCCCCACCACGATGACGACCAGCGAGGCCAGCCAGAACAGCAGGTAGAGCGCCACATGGCCGATCGCGGGCACGAACCGGAAGTCCTGTGCCGTGGTGGTGAAGTTGTCGAAGCCGGTGAAGGCGCCTCCGGCGTCGCTGAAGGCGAAGTAGACGGCGTAGGCGGTGGGCACGATGCCGAACGCGACCAGGAGCACCACGTAGGCGGTGACGAAGGCCATGCCGGCCCGGCCCTGCCGCGCGCCGCCCCTGGGGCGACGCGGGACAGAGCCGGCCGAGGTGTGCGTCAGGGTCACTGGGAGACCTTGTATCCGTTGGACTGGGCGTACTTGACGATCGAGTCCTTCCAGGACGGCAGCAGCGAGACGATGCTCTTGCCCTGGGTCAGGCCCGGCTTGACGGTGGCGGCCCAGATGGCCTCCTGGCTGAACTGGCCGGAGCCCCAGCCCGGCCACACCTGGGTCGAGGCGTCCTTCAGGACGCCGATGTCGCCCGCGAAGTAACCCGAGTCGTTCTGCTGCTTGAGCCAGACCTCGGCGGCCGGCGCGTACGCCGGGAAGCCCGGGGCGAGCTTGCCCTGGTACGCGTTGTCCGTGGTGACCCAGGTCAGGAAGTCGGTCGCCGCCTTCAGGTGCGCCGAGTGCTGCGACAGCAGCCAGGTGCCGCCGCCGACGTTACCGGTGGACGGCGAGGTCTCGCCCTGCCACTGCGGGATGGGGGCCGCGGCGATCGTCTTGGCCGGGGTCTTGAAGGTGCCCTGGAACAGCGCGCCTCCGTACCAGGCCGGACCGGGCATCATCAGCACCTTGTCGGCCTTGTTCTTGCCGAAGTCGGTGCTGAACACCCCGCTGATCGACATGGACTTGTTCGCGATGAGCCCGTCCATGAGCTTGGCCATCTTCGTGCAGTTCTCGCTGGTGGTGTTCACCGAGACGGCCTTGGGGCCGGTGATGTCGTTGGCGCCGCACTTGCTCGCCCAGAGGTAGATCTCCGGCGTGTAGGAGTCGCCCGCGTCACCGACCAGGTACCCGGGGTGCTCCTTGGCCACCCTGTCGCCGAGCTTCTGGAAGTCCTCCCACGTCGTCGGCACCTGGTAGCCGAACTTCTTCATCAGCGGGGCGTTGTACCAGAGGACGGCCTGCGAGAGGTCGTTGCGCAGGCAGTAGACGGTGCCGTTCACCGTGCAGACGTCGTTGGCGCCCTTGGCGAAGTTGCCGAGGGTCGCCTCGGGGATCAGGCCCTTGTTCAGCGGGGCCAGGAACTTCTGGTCGACCGCCCACGTCGCCTCGTTGTTCTGCGAGCTGAAGACGACGTCCGGCCAGCCCTTGCCGGTGCGGTCGAAGAGCTGGACCTTCGTCTGCAGGTAGTTCGACCCGTTGGCGTCACCGTCGTAGGTGACGATGTCCATCTTCACCTCGGGGTGTTCCTTCTGGTACAGCTTCGCGGCGGCCACCCGGGTCGAGTCCACCCACACGGTCAACGCGCCGTCCTTCTGCGGGACCTGGGCGAAGCCGTCCTTGGTGGTCGTCGCCGTGCCGCCGCCACCGCAGGCCGTCGCCGCCGCCAGCACTGTGGCGACGCACCCCGCCAGGAGCGCCGAGCGCTTCCCGGCCGACGCTCTTCTCCGGGCACCGGACTGCTTCATTGCGGTCATGTGTTACTCCACTACGTTGCGGGCGCCCGAGTAGAAGCGAAAAGGGCGGCGACCAGGTGACGCCACGCGTGACGGCGTCGGGGCACAGGCGTCACGGACGACTGCATCCGTGCCTGTTGTCGGAAGAAATTAGGCCGCCTCATGTTGGCTTGGGTCAAGTAGATGAGCAGTCACATTTTTCATCACTTCCAAGGAATCGGTGATGCTTATGTACCAAATCGCACGTTATCTAGCGTTCTCGGCATGGTGATCTTCGAGGGTGGGTGTCTCTCCTCTTCCTTATAAGTGCGATTCATTTTGCGGGTGAGGTAGCATGCGAGCGACTTCGAGGTGGCCAGGTGTGGTCCCTCGAGACCACCAGGGGAGGCAGAGCAGATGAGCGACACGTCCGAGGTCGCGGCGGTTGCGCCGGCAGGAGAGGGGACGGTGCGCGACTACCGGCCGGGCTATGAACTGGTCGCGGAGCGGATCCTCGAGTTCATCGGTGAGTCGGGCCTGGTTCCGGGCGACAGGCTGCCCACGGAGAACGATCTCGCCGGGCGACTGGGCACCAGCCGGGCGGTGGTCCGGGAGGCCGTCAAGATCCTTTCGGCGCTGGGCCGCGTACGGGCGCACAAGGGGCGCGGCCTCTTCGTCGCGGACGACGAGGGCATGCTGACGGCAAGCCGCTGGGGCGGCTTCTTCCGGCCCACCGACCTGGACCACATCTTCATGCTGTTCGAGTTCCGCAGGGTGCAGGAGATGGCCGCGGCCACCCTGGCGGCCACCCGTGCGACGCCCGCCGATCTGCGGGCCATCGAGGTGGCTGTGGAGACATGTCGCCATGGTTTCGTCCACGGCCAGGTCGAGGTTTTCAACCAGGCGGACGAGGACTTCCACGTCGCCGTCGCGGGGGCGGCGCGCAACAGCTTCCTTGTGGCTGCCGTGCGCGACGCCCGCCGCCTGCAGCGCCAGTCGAGCAACTTCGGGCTGCACGACACGCTCGGGCCCCGTTCCGAGGTCGCGGTCGCGGAGCATGCCGCGATCTACGAGGCCATTCGGGACGGTCGGCCCGAGGCCGCGGCCGCCGCCACGGCTGCGCACCTCGACAGGACACTCGAGGACTACCGGCAGGAGATCCAGCGGAGGGTGTTCGGGTAGCGGGAGAGGGGGCTGGCGTAAGGACGACCGCCGTGTGGGACCGTGCTGGGCCCTTGTCGACGCGACGCGGTAGGGGAGCGAGGACTCGGCGCGGCGACCTGTCGGGCGAGACTGCGTCAGGTCGCGCCTGGACCGGAAGGCCGGCGGCCCGCCCGCTCGGCCGTGGCTCTCCGCCCGGCGACGTGGCGGCAGGGAAGTCGTGGAGTCCGTCCCCCGTCGGGGTCGGCCTCGCTTCGGAGTCGGCGGCGAACCGCCCGCGGGGACCTCGTCGAGCGGTCCCCGCGGGCGTGATCATGCGCCGAGGCCCCAGTGCGCAGCCACGTCGAGAGGCGGCTCGTGGACATCCCGCGGGTCCGGACCGATCAGCCGGGTGGTTCCGGTGGACGAGCCGGCGGGGGCGTGAGCCGACCAGCCCGGATCGCCCGTGCGCAGGAACCGGCTCCAGGCGGTGGCGAGTTGGTCGCGGACGGCTCGGTTGTCGGGGGTGTCGATGTCCAGGGCCCTGAGCCTGTCACCGAGGTAGAACGTCTCGGCGCCGTGGAACGCGCCCGTGCCGGCTCCGAAGGGTTCGGCGGACAGGAGGTAGCTGTGGGCGGCGCCGCCGGACGCGACCTGGGCGCGGGCGAGCCGGGCGGACGGGACGCGGTAGACGGCGTCGCTGAGCAACAGCGTACGCAGGTCGCGCAGTTCGTCCGATGCGGCGGCTTCCGGGCGGTCGGGCCGGGGGGCCGCACCCCGGAACCGCGCGCGGTAAGCCCTCAGGAGCGCCGCCGGATCGGCGACACCCGCTCGGTTCATCTCGGCCGTCAGGGCGTCCTCGTCGGCCGGGCGGTAGCCGGCGCCACCGAGCTCCGCCCACATCCGGATCTCGTCGCGGTTGGCGCCGATCAGGAGCGGAATGTCGGCGGCGGCTCCGGCCGCGACGGCGTCCAGGGGGCGTGCGGGCAGCACCGTGCCGTCGTGGACCACGCCCCAGATGCGGCCGCCCGGCAGGTTGCGACGGCCGATGTCGGAGTCGACGACTGAGGACTGCGCGTCGAGGATGCGGCCGAGCGGGGCGGTCGCCAGTTCGTCGAGGGATTCGATGCCCGCGGCGGAGAGGAAGTTCTCGGTGAGTGCCCGCGCGGTGTCGGGGGACTGCACCCGCGTGACGCTGCCGCTCTGCAGGATCGCCTTGTGGAACAGGCCCTTCGCGTCCGGGAGCGCCAGCAGCGCCCCGACGGAGAACGCGCCGGCCGACGCGCCGGCGACCGTGACATTGCCGGGGTCGCCGCCGAAACGGCCGGCGTTGTCGCGGATCCAGCGCAGGGCGGCCGTCTGGTCCTGGAGGCCGAGGTTGGCGCTCGCTGCCCACCGGTCGCCGCCCGGTCCCGCCGGGTGGAGCCAACCGAGGGCCCCCACACGGTAGTTCGCGGCCACCACGACCGCGCCGGTCAGCCGGGAGAGCGCCGCGCCGTCGAAGCTCGGCGGCGACGCCGTACCGGTCTCGAACCCTCCTCCGTAGATCCACATCAGCACGGGCAGTCGGCCTTCGAGGCCGGGGGTCCACACGTTCAGGTACAGGCAGTCCTCGGAGAACGTGCCGTCGGCGGCGCCGAGGGCCCGGGCGATGCCGACCGCGTGGGGGCCCAGCGCCTCCAGTTCGGGTGTGATCCCGGCATGCTGGGCCGGTGCCGCCGGGAACCCCGCGGCGTCGCGGACACCGGACCACGGCGCGGCGGGCTCCGGCGGTCGCAGCCGCAGCCCGCCCACGGGGGGAGCGGCGAAGGGGATTCCGGCGAAGCACAGGCCCTCGTCGGCACGGACTCCGCGGACCGCTCCGTGGGTGATCGCCACCACCGGGCGCGCGGTCGTGTGGGGATCGGGCATCTCGTTTCCGCCTTTCACGGTCGGGTTCGCGCGGGTGCCGGCACCGTGGACGGCCCGTCCGACGACCCGTCGGGCAGCTCCATCTCCAACAGGCACATGGCCAGCGCCTTGCCGTGCGGGTCCAGGGCCAGGGAACGGGTCACCCCGCCGTCCAGCGCGTCCTTTAGGACGAACTTCAACGCTCCCAGCCCGGCCACTTCGTAGCGCCGCACGGTACCCCGGGCGACGTCCGCCAGATGGGCGCGCACCCGGTCCGCCGTCACCTGGTCGCGCAGCAGCGGGAAGTCGGCCGGGCAGCGGGCGATCACGGTGATGTCCGCGCACGTGCCCTTGTCCCCCGAGCGGGCGTCGGCGAATTCGTACAGCCTCATCGGTCAGGCCTCCAGCAGGTGGACCTCGGTGCGCACCAGATGGCGCGGCAGCATGACCGAGGCCACGGCGATGTTCTCCCGCGCGGAGCGGGTCGCCCCGGCCCCGCCGGCCGGCCCGTTGAGCCACAGCGCCGTCACCTCCCGCCCCACCCGGCGGGCGTCGGCCAGTGTGGCGGTACGCGCGGCGACCCGCACACGGACCTCGGGTGCCGGGCGGTGGCCCGATCGGCCGTCGTCGGGGCCGCGGTGGACGGCGTCGACCCCGATCAGGTCGAACCGCGTCTCCGCACTGTCCAGACCGAGCAGCCGAAGACGTTCACGGACGATGTCCAGCGCGAGGCGCCCCCGGGCCTCCGCGTTGGCGCCGGCGTAGGAGATCTGTCCCTCGCCGATGAAGCCGTCACGGTAGGCCACCGACACCTTCAGCCGGTCCGGGCGCGGTCCGCCGGAGATCCCCGACACGGCCACGCGGTCCTCGTCGACCCGCGCGACGCGGGCCCCGGAGAAGTCGGCCACCGTGTCCGGGGTCACGTACCCGGCGGGGTCGTGCACCTCGTACAACAGCTGCTCGGCAACGGTCGCCTCGGTCACCCGTCCGCCCGAGCCGGGCACCTTCGAGACGCTGAAGGAACCGTCGGCGCAGACGTCGGCGAAGGGGAAACCGAGCCGCGCGAGTCCGGGGACCTCCTTCATCCCGGGGTCGGCGAAGTAACCGCCGGTGACCTGTCCCGCGCACTCCAGGAGGTGCCCCGCGGCCGTACCGCGTGCCAGCGCCTCCCAGTCGTCCTCGGCCCAGCCGAACTCGTGCACCATCGGTGCCAGGAACAGCGACGGGTCGGACACCCGTCCGCACACCACCACGTCCGCGCCCGTCCGGAGCGCCTGCACCACCGAATCGATGCCGAGGTACGCGTTGGCGGCGACGATCCCCTCGCCCAGCCCCGCGACCGTTCCCGGGGCGCCGGTCAACGGCAGATCCGACCCTCGGACGATCTCCAGCACGTCGTCCCCGGTCACCGCCGCGACCCGCAGCCCGTCCAGGCCGAGGCGGCGGGCGACGTCGAGGATCGCCCGGGCGGCGGCCGACGGGTTGGCCGCGCCCATGTTGGTCACCACCCGCACGCCACGCGCCACGCACGGTGCGAGGACGGCCTCCATGCGCTCGACGAGCCACTCGTTGAACCCCGAGTCGGCGTCGGACAAGCGTTCCAACTGGGCCAGTGCCACGGTCCGTTCGGCCAGGCACTCGAACACCAGGTAGTCCAGCGCGCCGCCCTCGACGAGCTCGACCGCGGGCTCCACCCGGTCGTCGGCGAACCCGGCGCCGCAGCCGATCCGCACCGTTCTCATCCGTGCCTCGCGGTCTGTTCTGGTCACACGGGGCCGCGGGCCGCCCGCATGCCGTTCATACGGTCCGAAGGGCGACAGCACGGCCCGTGGACTGATTGAAACGTTCCATGTGTCAACCAAAGGCTAGATGCGAAAACCGAATGCTGCAAGGCATTCGCATGCCGAGGACAGCGTGGACGGCTGCCGGAACAGTGGACACCGATGGCGTCCGGGGCGGGGCGGCCCCCCTCCGAGGCAGGGCTCCCGAACCGGCCGGGTGCAGCCGTCTCGCGTGGGCCTCTCCGGCTCCGGCCGGCCCTGGTGGGGGCTCACCGGTCCTGGGTGCGGCCTTTGTAGTCGTGTCGCGCGGCGGCGATGGCGTCGTGGTGCGCGTCGGCCCACTCCACGAGGCCCATGACCGGCAGGAGGAACGAGCGCCCCAGCTCGGTCAGTGCGTACTCCACGCGAGGGGGTACCTCCGGGAAGATCGTGCGCCGTACGAAACCGTCCTGTTCGAGTTGGCGCAGGGTACGCGCCAGCATCTGCTTCGAGATGTCGCCGATCTCCCGCGACAGCTCACTGAACCGTTTCGTCCCGTCCGCGAGCGTCGTGACGACGAGCAGACTCCACTGGTCGCCGACCCGGTTCAGCACGTCGCGGACGACGCAGTGGGGATCGAGCGCGGTCCTGCGCTTCTCCAGGAAGTCCGACGCGGTGTGTGACATACGAGAGCCCTTCGTTCCCTCCCAGGGTCACACGGATGCGACCTGGTCTCGGCAAAGTTCCTTCTTGTGGGGCGTTTCGACAGGTCATACGGTCGGTTTCAGCGGGGACGCCGGATTCTGTCAGACATGAACACAGGGAAGTACTCATGAGCGAGGCCACAGGTTCCGCGGTGACGGCGGTGCCGTCCCAGGACGAGGAGAACGCGGCGGTGGAAGGTGTGATCCGTCACCACGTGCTCGCCCTGAACAGTGCCGACGAGGAAGCGATCGCCGCCGACTGGGCACCCTCCGGCATTCTGGTCGACGCCTTCCCGCCCTTCGTCTGGGAGGGCGACTCGCCGACGCGGAAGTGGTGGAGGGATCTGCAGGCCGCCATCGGGTCGGCGGGCCTGACCACGGTCGAGTTCGAACTCGGCGACTGGCAGCGGATCTACGTCGCGGGCGACCACGCGTACGCCGTCGCCCACGCCAAGGCTGACGTCTTCGGCCCGGAACTCGCCGTCGAGGCACGGGGGACCTGGACGTTCGTGCTGACCAGGTCCGGCGAGCAGTGGAAGATCGTGTCGTGGAACTGGGGAGGCCCGCCGAACACACCGGTCCGGCGCTGACGCCCGCAACGGTGCACGCCGTGGGGGCGCCGGGTTCTCCGGTGCCCCCACGGCGTTCGGGTGCCGTTCGCACCGGCCGGCGCAGGCCGGTGCGGTGGTGCCGCGTCGCCGCGGTGTCGGGCGGCCCGTGCCGGATGGCTCGCGAGGGACAGCCGTGCGGCGCCGTGTGTTCCACGCCTTCCGGGATGTCAGTGGTCCTGGAAGAAGCTCCACATCAGCTGGTTCGCGCTGATCTCCTGGGTGACCGTCCCCAGCACGGGCGGCCATGGCACGGTCGCCCCCGGCCAGGTGTGGCCGCCCCCTTCGATGACGTACATGGTGACGTCCGCGCCCCCGCGGCAACCGGTGTGGTCGGTGCGGGTCACGTGTTCGGACACCCGGGTTTCCCGGGGCCCCCGGCGGCAGCCGTCGAGGGCCGCCCATCGGTTCGTGGCGGCGACGGCGCCATAACCCCAGTACGCCGCGCCGCCGCCCGCGAACGGGTTGATCTGGTCGCCGGTGCCGGCGAACGACAGGACCGGCACCGGTCGTCCTGGCGTACAGGTCTCGGGGTCGGGTACGAAGCCGCCGTCGGCCTCCGCCGTCGGAGCGCCCGCCCGCAGACCCGCCACCGCGGCGATCGCCGCCACCCTGCCCGGATGGTCGCAGGCGTACTGCGACACCATCCTGGCGCCGCCGGAGTAGCCGGTTGCGTAGACCCTGCCCGCGTCGGCGCAGCCGGTGCGTACGAGCTGCGTGATGGTGTCGGTCAGGAAGCGCTCGTCGTCCGGCCCGTCCCCCTCGGTGACATGGGGGACGTTCCACTGGTATCCGGCGCCCACGACCATGGCGCCCTGGGGCGCGGCCACCAGGAAGCCCTCGCTCTCGGCGGTCTCCTCCAATTGGCTGCCGTCCAGCTGATTGGCCGCGGTGCCCTGGCTGCCGTGCAGGTTGAGCACCAGGGGAAGTCGGCCGTTCACCGTCGTGCGATGTGGCGCGTACACCACCACGACCCGGTCCAGTCCGCCGGAACGGACGGTGAGGGTCGTGCGGCCCGGCTCCAGCCGGCAGCCGCGGTTCGCGGTGCCGTCCTCGGCGGCTGCCGAGGACGGCACCATGACCGCGGCGGTGGCGAGTGCGGCTGTCGCACAGGCGAACAGGGTGCGGAACAGGTGTCTGTGTCGGTACATGCGGGTCTCCCCTTGAACGCGGCTCGGAGCCCCGGTTGTGCCCGGATCCATGTGACCGGAGAGCCGGGCGGACGCGGGCGGCGTCCGTCGGCCGGGCCGAGGTCCGCCGGCCGGGCCGAGGTCCGCCGGCCGGGCCGGGGTCGGCCGGAACCCTACTCGCTAATACCGAACATGACTAGGTTTTACGTCGGGGGTCGTGCGGGTGGCGTTGCCGCGGGGTGTTCGCCGCCCCGCGGCAACGACGGTCCCCGGCCGGCTGGTTCTGCCCGGTCGGCCGCGGTCGTACCGTCAGAACATGGTGTTGTCGTTGGCGGAGGTCGTCGGCACGCTCTGGATCACATCCCAGTGCTCCACGACCTTGCCGTCGCGGATGCGGAAGATGTCCACGATGGCCAGGCCGGGGTCGCCCGGCGAGGGGATGAAGTGGCTGTGGAACGCCACGAGATCGCCCTCCGCGATGATTCTCTTGGGCTCGACCCGGAGCTGCGGGGACTGCTGGAACAGGCCGGCGAGACCGGCCCGCGCCCCTTCCGGGCCGTCCGCGATGCCGGGGTTGTGCTGGTGGTACTCGGGTGCCACATAGGTGTCGATGGCGGACAGGTCCTGGTGGACGAGCAGCCGGTCGTAGTAGTCGATCGCCAGCTTCTTGTTGCGCTCGGTGAGCCATCGCTGCCCGGGGACGGGCGTCTGCGGCCGGCTGAGGGTGGAGAACATGTCGTTGCCGCTGACGGAGGTGGCGGGCACGTCCTCCAGTACGTCCCAGTGCTCGGCGATCCTCCCGCCCTGGAAGCGGAAGATGTCGACGACCGCGCTGCCTCGGGTGCCCGGCGTCGCGACGAGGTTCGAGTGCACGAGAACCAGGTCGCCCTCCGCGATGACGCGCTTCACGGAGTAGGTGGCCCGCGGGAACTGCTGGTGGAAGGAGCGGCCGACCGCCTTGAGGGCTGCCGCGCCGTCGCCGACCTGCGGATTGTGCTGGATGTAGTCCGTGCGGACGAACCGGTCGACGACCCCGGTGTCGCCACGCTCGAACACGCCCTTGAGGACGTGGACGGCGACCCACTTCTGGTGGGCGAGCCGGGCGCTGTCGCCCTGCTGGTGCTGCTGGGTGACAGCCATGGTGGTGGCCGACGCGGCGGGAACGATGCCGACGGCGGTGATTGCCACCGCCGCGAGTGCGGCGGTGGCGGCCCTGCGGGCGGACGTGCGGGCGGACGTGCGGGCAGACATGGACTCTCCTGAGTGGTTCCAAGAACGAAAGATGCTTACCACGAGGTAGCGCTAACCATTGGTAAGCGTCAGTCTGCCTGCAGATGATGTTGTATGGCAAGTCGATTCGCTGACTGTGCAGCTAAATTTATGCGACCTTTGGGAGATATGTCAGGTATTTAAGGCGCTTTTTCCGTTTCGCTCTCAAGTAGATAGGTGTTATGTCAGTGGTGAGAGGCGGGGTCGGCCGCTGCTGCGGGCTCTGCGGACCGGAACCGGTTCCCCACCCTCGACGACGGTGTTGCTGATGGTGCCGATGCCTTCCACCGTCATGGTCACCCTGTCGCCGGGGACGAGCGGGGGAGGATCCAGCCTGCCCCGCCTGCCCCAGAACTCGGCGAGGCATCCGTTGCCACAGGTGCCCGAGCCGAGCACATCGCCGGGACGGATCTCGGTGCCGCGGGAGGCGTACGACGTCATCTCCTCGAACGTCCAGGCCATGTTGGCCAGGCTGTCGCGACCGACGGTGACGCCGTTGACGTCGACGCGGAGTCCGAGGTCCAGGCGTCCTTCGTCGTCGCGGTGGGCGTCGAGTTCGTCGGTGGTGACGAGCCAGGGCCCGAGGGTGGTCGAGCCGTCCTTCCCCTTCGCCGGGCCGAGCCCGACCTGCATCTCGAAGGCCTGCAGGTCGCGCGCGGTCCAGTCGTTGAGGATCGTGTAGCCGAGGATGTGGTCCCGGGCCTGCTCCGGGGTCAGGTCGCGGCCCGGTGCTCCGATGACGGCGGCGACCTCCAGCTCGAAGTCGAACCGCCCGCAGCCGGGCGGCACGGGCACGTCGTCGTAGGCTCCCACGACGGCGTAGGGGTTGGTGAAGTAGAAGGCGGGCTGGACGTACCACGCCGCCGGGACGTCGTCCCCGAACCCCCGCGCGACACCGGCCAGATGCTGCTCGAAGGCCATGAAGTCGCGGATCGTGGGCGGTTCCAGCGGAGGCAGGACCCGGATGTCGGCGAGAGCGAGCGGAGCGGCGGTCTCACGGGCCCGCGAGGCCGTCTCGCGGAGGGCCTCACCACCCTGTTCGACGAGGTGGCGCAGGGTGGTGCCGGCGGGGAAGGGGTGGACCCCGTCGCCCTGGTCGGACAGCACGCCTGACCAGGGCTCCCCTTCGTGCTCGAAGGTGGACAGTCGCATGATCAGTGTCCAGAGGCGTCGGCGGGGCGCCTGAAGCCGATGAAGACGACGGAGACGGCCGCTGCCGACAGGCAGGCGGTGGCGGTGAGCAGGAGGCCGCTGCCGTAGCCATGTGCCAGCGCCCGCTCCGACAGGGGAGCGATCTTCGCGCTGAGCGGGCCGAGGTCCGCCGTGTGGACGGCGATGGGGCCGCCCGCCGCGAGGACGGCGTTCACGGTGCCGTGCTCGGCGGGGCTGAGGTCGACGCCGCCGAGGTTCCGGCCGAACTCGCCGGCGGCGAGGCTGAGGGCGACCGCGCCGACGATCGCCGGGCCGAGGGTCTGTCCGAGGTCGCGGACGAGGCTGGTGGTCGCGGCGGCCATACCGGTCAGGTGTTGCGGTACGGCGTTCACCGCGGCGGCGGTCAGCGCGGCCACGACCAGCCCGAAGCCCAGGCCGTTGAGGACGAGGGGGCCGAGCAGCGGCACCAGGTCGTGCACGTCCACGGGGACGGCGCGCAGCCACAGCTGAGCGACGGCGAGCGCGACGAAGCCGCCGACCAGCATCGGGCCGGGGCCGGCGCGGTGCAGAAGCCGGACCAGCAGCGGCCAGACGAACGGGGTGATGCCCTGGATGACCAGGAAGGGCGCGGCGGCCCGCAGCGGGCTCTGGTGCTGGATGACGCCGAGCCGGATGCTCAGGTCGTAGGCGCCGCCGAGGAAGCCGAACATGCCGACCACGGCCGCCACCGCGGAGGCGGCGAAGGCGGGGATCCGGAACAGTTCGAGGCGCAGCATCGGCGCGGCCGACCGGGCCTCGATCCGGACGAAGACGGCGAGCAGCACCGCCGCCCCGACGAACGCCCCGGCCACCGGTGCCGAGCCCCAGCCGTCGGTGGGGCCCTGGACGATGCCGTAGAGCAGGCCGAGCAGTGCCAGGGCGATGCTGATCTGGCCGGGCCAGTCCAGTGCGCGGCCCTCCGGTGCGCTGGACTCGGAGGCGAGGAACCAGGCGGCCACGGTGGTCAGCAGGGCGAGGACGCCGACCGCCGCGAACGCCCACCGGAACGAGGCGTGTTCGACGACCGCGCCGGACAGCAGTGGGGCGATGAAGGCACCGAGCGACAGCGCGGTCGTCCACGAGGCGAGGCCCTTCGCGCGGGCGGACGGTGTCGTGGTGTGGGCGGTGATCACCGCGAGGGACGCGGGGAAGAGCGCCGCCGCGCCGATGCCGGACAGGGCCTGTCCGGTGATGAGCCGGCCCGGGGAGTGGGCCGTGCAGGAGACCAGATAGCCGACGGCGGCGATGGCGGCGCCGTACACGAGGAGCTTCTTGCGGCCGTACAGGTCGCCCAGAACACCGAAGGTGAGGGCGAGGACGGCGGCCGGGACCATGAACGCGTCGCTGACCCAGGTCAGCTCGGCGCCGGTCGTCCCCAGGCTGCGCTGGATGACGCCGTTGATGGCGGCCGGGAGGACGAGGCCGGTCTGCGCCACGCACACGGCGAGGCAGCCGACGAGCAGCGTACCGATGTGACGGGGCGGTGAGGTTTGAGCCTTCGGGGCGGCGGCTCTGGACCGGGTGGAGCTGGAGGCCATGACTTCTCCTTGGCGAAATGCCCTGCGGGGAGCGGGGGATCGGCGGCTCAGAGGGAGATTTGGGGACAGGCGAGCTCGGCCATGCAGCCGAACAGCCGGGGACCGTCGAGCGGGGGGAGCCCGGGGTCGAGTTCGCGGTAGACGCTGTGCACGTTCACCGCGAGGCGTTCGCTCTCCTCCAGGCCGGCGAACCGGCCCAGGGGGATGTCGTGGGCGGCTTCCCGGGCCGTCATCCCGGCGGCGTGCCGCTTGCTCGCCTGCTCGTGCACGTACTCCAGGTAGGCGCGGGTCGCGTGCAGGGCGGCGCCGGTGGTGACCGGGCCGTGGCCGGGTACGACGGTCTCGGCGCCGAGGCCGATGATCCGGTCGCAGGCGGCGACCCAATTGTCGAACGGGCCGTACCACACCACCGGGGTGCTCCCGGCGAAGACGATGTCCCCGGTGTAGACGGTCCGGGCGTCCGGGACATGGACGACGGTGTCGCCCGCGGTGTGCGCCGGGCCGACGTCGATGAGCTCGACCGGGATCCCGCCCACGTCGAGGGTCAGGTCGCGTTCGTAGAGGCGGTTCGGCAGGACCGGGGTGATGCCGGAGAAGTCGAAGCGGCCGAAGATCCGCCGCGTGAAACGGCCGGCCGGGGTGTCGCCCGCCATCAGCCCGAGCATCTGGGCCGGACCCACCTGGCGCATGTCGGCCAGCGACGCCCGGGAGGCGATGATCTCGGCCGACTCCACCAGCTGGTTGCCGAACCAGTGGTCGCCGTTGCCGTGCGTGTTGACCACGGTGGCGATCGGGGCCCTCGCGGTGACGGCCGCGAACCCGTCGAGCATCCGGCGGGTTCGACGCAGGTCGTAGAGCGTGTCGATCAGCAGGGACGCTCCCCGGCCCGTGACCAGTCCCGCGTTGCTCATGCCCCATCCGCGGTCCGTCTCGTGCCACACATGGCAGCCACGCCGCAGGCGGACGTGTTGCGCGGTGGTGTCGGAAGCCACGCTGCCTCCTCGTCCAGGTCGTCCTCGACCCGCTTAGCTAGATGCACGTCTAATGATGGACTGGAATCTAACGACGGCGTCGTGTGGCGGTCAAGAGCCCTGCGCGGCGTGATATTCCTGGGGGCATGACGAGCCGGGAAACACCGACCGCCGGTGTCGGACGCAGGGCGCGGAGGCTGCGAGAGGCGCGTGACCGGCTCTACGGCACGGCGGTCGAACTCTTCGTGGAGCAGGGTTACGAGGCCACGACGATGGAGCACATCGCCGATCGGGCCGACGTGTCACGGGCCACGGTCTTCAACCACTTCGCCCAGAAGGCGGGCATCCTCGAGGAGTGGGGGGTACGACGGCGGGCGAGGGTCCTGGAGATCCTCCGGCGGGAACACGCGGAGCAACGGCCGGTCGGCGAGCGGCTCCGGCGCTACATCGGCGAACTGGCGACGCTGAACATCGACTCCCGCGCGGAGACGGTCGTCCTCATGGAGGCCTCGGCCCGTTTCGGCCAGCTGCTGCGGGATCCGTCGCCCGAACGGGAACTCGCCCGCATCGTCGAGGACGGCGTACGGCGAGGAGAGGTCCGGCGGGGCGTGGATCCCGCCGAGGCGGGCTCGCTCATCGCGGCCGGATACTTCGCGGGCGTCCTGCGCTGGACGGCCGCCGACCCGGAGCCCTTCGACCTGCGCGAGCGCCTGGACCGAACGCTCGACATGATCCTGCTCGGCGTCCTCGACGCGGGGGGCGGGCCGCCGGCACCGCCTCATGAGGTACGACGACCATGACGAGGTCATCGGCGTCGCGGGCGGCGCCGGTAGTGTCCTGTGCCACCGCGTCGCCCACGGGGGTGCCCGGCTCGTCGCGGCCGCCCGAGCCCAGGACCACAGGCACGTCCTGACCCCGGCACGGCCGCGCAGGTCCTCGCGGCATCGGGGCGGGATCGTGGTCCCCGGCCCCCGATACCCCCGGCTCGCACGGGAGTCGACCGAACCCCGACGCGGACGTGGGGCGGGGGAGGTGGCGCCCCTCGGGCGGGCGGCCGTCCGCGTGCGGCCGTTGGCGTGAGCGCGGTACGCGGGCACCGGCCGGGTGACCCGCCGACGGTGCCGGGCTCCGCGCGAGGGGCTCTACGACGGTTCGGGACGCGTCGAGTGCGGGACGGCCCGCCCGGAGCGCGGGAGGTGTTGACCGCCGTGGGCCCCGAGACGGTCGGCGAGGAAGACGTGGCGGCCTCGGTCCGCGGAGTGACGGCCCAAGTCGCCGCGTCCGCCCCGCATTTCGCCGTACCGGGGACCGGAACGGAACGGCACGCCGGCCGAGCGGTCCTTCTAGTCTCGCGCGGGTGGCCGACGTGACGAGGTGTCGCCTCACCGGGGCGCTGCCGTTCTCGACGACCTGCACGTCGACGCCTTGGGTGACTCACCGATCAGGAGGTCGTGCGGTGGCATGGATCAGAGCGTGCGCCAACGGGTGCGCGGAGAGCCCGGACCACTGCCGGGTCCGGAGCGGACCGGCCCGGGTCCCGGCCGGTGGTCGCCGGGCTCGGAACGACTCACGGACGGTCCCCGCATGACCTCGCTGAAGGATGCGCCAGCCGCCGTCCGGGGCTGGTTCGCCGCGGAGAACTCGGCCGACCAGGCGGCGGGACTGCGGACCGTGCTCGGACCCGATGTCGTGATGGACTTCGGCGGCCAGAAGATACGCGGCGTCGAAGCCGTCGTCGCCACGGTCACCTTCGCCATGCCGGGCGGCTGGCTCGGCGACGCCGAGTGGAGCGTGCTTCCGGTGGGCGCGGCGGGGCAGGTGACGGTCCGGGCCACCGGCCCCGGCGGCACCCAGGTGCAGGTGTTCGTGCCGGGAGCGCCTCCCCAGCGGATGGACGCCATGGACATCACGTTCACCCTGGACGAGGAAGGGCTGATCGTCGGCGTGGCCGGACAGGCGCACCAACCCGAACCACCCGGCCTGCCTCGCCCGTTGAAGGCGGGGGACACCGCCCCCGACTTCGTTCTGCCGGACGTCGAGGGCGTCGAGGTCCCCCTGCGCCAGGAGGGGGCGGAGGCCACGGTCGTCGTCTTCGTCAGCAACCACTGCCCGTTCTCCCTGGCCTGGCACGACAGACTGGAGCGGGTCGGGCGGGACTACTCGGACCGCGGTGTGCGCCTCCTGCACATCAACTCCAACGACCCCGCGCAGGGCGCCAAGGACGGCCTCGACCACTGCCGCGAGCGGGTCGCCGCCGGGCACTTCACCGGTCCGTACCTGGTCGACGGGGGGCAGGCGGTGGCGCGCCGCTGGGGCGCCCGGCGCACCCCGGAGGTGTTCGTCCTCGACGAGCACGGCACGGTGGCGTACCACGGCGCCCCCGACTCGGATCCGACCGACGACTCACTGAACGCGGGGTGGCTGCGCGGCGCGCTGGATCACCTCCTCGCCGGCAAGGCCCCGGACCCCGCCGGCACCGAGCCCGTCGGCTGCTCGATCAAGTGGACGGAGCGATGAGTACTCCGCACGCACTGCGTGACCCGGAGCGACCGCCCGGCGCGGCGTCCAGGCCACACGACGACTCCTGGGAGGCATGCGCATGACGTATCTGGAGAAGGCGCCCGCCGGCGTGCAGGGCTGGTTCGCGGCCGAGAAGTCGGCGGACCCGGGGGCGGGACTGCGGGCCGTGCTCGCGCCCGACGCGGTGTTCGACTTCGGCGGACGCAGGACCGAAGGCGTGGACAACGTCGTCATGATCGTCGGACTCATGATGCCCCCGGGGTGGCTCGGCGAGGTCGAGTGGAGTGTGCTGCCGGTCGGGACGGACGAGCGGGTGACCGTACGGGGTGTCGGCCCCGGCGGCGCCCCGCTGCCCAGCCCCGGAGGACCGATGGGCGCCATCGACTTCACGTTCACTCTGGACGCCGACGGCCTGATCACCGAGATCGCCCCGCAGCCCCACCACCCCGAACCCGAGGACCTGATCCGGCCCTTGCGGCCGGGGGACGCCGCACCCGCCTTCCTGCTGCCCGACGTGGACGGTGCCGAGGTCTCCCTGAACCCGGAGGGGGCGAGGGCCACGGTCGTGGTCTTCACGTGCAACCACTGCCCGTTCTCCCTCGGCTGGCACGACAGGGTGCAGCAGGTCGCGCGGGACTACGCGGCACGCGATGTGCGCTTCCTTCACATCAACCCAAACGATCCCGCAGTGAACCCCAAAGACGGTGTCGAGACCTCCCGGAAACGGGTCGCCGAGGGGGAGTTCGCCGGGCCGTACCTCGTCGACGAGGGGCAGGCGGTGGCGCGCCGCTGGGGCGCCCGGCACACCCCGGAGGTGTTCGTCCTCGACGAGCACGGCACGGTGGCGTACCACGGCGCTCCCGACGCGGACATCGCCGACGACTCGCTGAACGCGGGCTGGCTGCGCGGCGCGCTGGAGCACGTCCTCGCCGGTACGGCTCCGGACCCCGCCGACACCGAGCCCGTCGGCTGCTCGATCAAGTGGACGCGGTGATGACAGCCCCGCGGGTGGAACTGCTGTGGTGGTCCGGCTGTCCCTCGCACGGAACGGCCAGGGCCATGCTGGAGGAGGCGATGACTGGACTCGGGCTGGACCCGTCCGGCATCGAGACCCTGCAGGTCGTCACCGACGCGGACGCGGTCCGTGAGTGCTTCACGGGCTCGCCCACCATCCGAGTCGACGGCAGGGACATCGTGCCGCCGGAGAAGGGCTCGCCCCCGGCGCTCACGTGCCGGGTCTACTTCCGCCCGGACGGCCGGCCGAGCCCCCTGCCGGATCCCGCCCTGGTCCGGCACGCCCTGGAGCGGTCGCTCGACCACGCCTGACGCGCCGGAGTCAGGCACGCGGCACGTCGGAAAGCGGCCGGACCGCGGCGACCGACGTGCGGGCGCGAAGGCCGGCGGTGGCGGCGGCTCCCCTACGCCACCACCGCCGGTCGTCGTGCCCGCACGCCACTCCGGGAAGCGGCGAGAACGCCGTCCGGTCAACGCCCGGCATCCGGCCGGCCCGTGCCCGTCCCGAATCGGCTCTCGTCTGCCGATGGCTCACCCGGCCCCGCCGAAAAGCTGCCGGATGCGCCGGCCGGGAGTTCACGGCGAGCGAATCCGTCATCGGCGCGCCAGTGTCATCGGTGGTCCGTAGGGGACCGGAGTGGTTTCGCTGTGTCCGCCTTTACGCAATCCGGATGATCCGACGGCTCTTGCAGTTCGCGCGCGTGATCCGTCCTTCCGGCTTGGCCGGGCAGGGCGGCGCGACGGGAAAAGGCGTCGCAGACAGGGTTGGAGCAGCCCTGAGAACCGGTGAAGATTATGTGTAGACGGCACCTGACCAGGGGCGTTCCGCTCCCCGGGACGAATTCCGGCCACCGGCTGAATCGGGGGCAATACTCCAGCCGAGCCGTAGCGTTCGATCCCCGAGGAGGCCCCCGTGGGCAGCCGTATCACCAAGTCCTTCGTGACCGTCCTGGCCGCCGGCCTGGCGGCCACTGCCCTCACCGCTTGCTCGTCCGACTCGAGTTCCACCACCGCCTCCGCGGAAACACACGGACCAGCCACGGCCGGTCAGAAGGAGGCGGCCGCATTTCTCGCGAAGTACATTTCCAATCCGACGTCCATCGGTGATCTGAAGGCACTTCCCGAAAGACCCCCGACGGGGAAGTCCGTCATCAATCTGCAGGCGTCGACGGCCATCGCGCAGAGGGCCGCCGCCACGCAGAAGGTGGCCGCCCAGCTGCTGGGCTGGTCCTATGACTCGATCGCCACGGGGCCGACGCCGGCCTCGGCGGCGGCGGCGTTCGACGCCGCGATAGCGCGGCATCCCGATGCCATCCTCTTCGCCGGGTTCCCCGCCGCCGTGTTCGCCAAGCAGATCGCCGAGGCGAAGGCCGCCGGTATCAAGGTGGTCAGCACCGCCACCGGCGACGGTAAGACCGACGGTGTCCTCGGCGACGTCCTGGGCGCCCCCCAGATGCAGTTGTACGGCAAGCTGCTCGCCGCGTACTTCGTGACCGAGTCCGACGGAAAGGGCCAGGCGGGCGTCTACAGCATCCAGGCCTTCCCGATCCTGGCGCCCTGGGTCACCGCGTTCCAGTCCTGGGTGAAGCAGTGGTGCCCGGGGTGCAAGACGTCCGTCGTCAATCAGCAGGTCACCGACCAGGGAACGAAGACGCCGTCCAACGTCGTCGGCTTCCTGCAGCGCAACCCCGACGTCAAGTGGCTCATGTTCGCCACGGGCGACCTCGCGCAGGGTGTGCCGGCCGCGCTCGCCACAGCGGGCCTGAAGGGCATCCACATCGGGGGCGGATCACCCGACCCGGCCGACATCGCGAACATCAAGGCGGGCACCGAGTCGGCCTGGGTCGGCAACACGGTCGACATCGCGAACTGGCGGCTGTTCGACGTACTCGCGAGGGACTACGCCAAGACCGACACGCAGGCCGCCGCGGCCGCCCTGCTGCCCCTGCAGCTGATCACCTCCGACAACGCCGGCAAGGTCGCCGCCGACAAGACCGGCTACTACATCGGTGTGGCCGACTACCAGGACCAGTTCAAGAAGCTGTGGCGGGTCAGTTGACCACCGGAACGGGGCCGGCCACGGCCACCGACACGTCAGGGGGGCGCGACGCGCCCGCCCTGGTCGTGCGGGAGACGAGCAAGACCTTCGGCGGGAACACCGTCCTGGACCGGGTGGGCCTGACCGTCGCCCGCTCCGAGGTGCACGCCCTGGTGGGGGAGAACGGGTCGGGCAAGTCCACCCTCGTCAAGATCCTCGCCGGATACCACGAGCCCGATCCCGGATCGGGCATCGAGGTCGACGGCGAACCCCTGTCCCAGCACCACCCCGACGCCAGCGACCGCGCCGGCCTGCGCTTCGTCCACCAGGACCTCGGGCTGGTCGGCGGTCTGACCACGGTCGAGAACCTCGGACTCGGGCGGGGCTACGGCGCCGGCCGGGGCATGCCGGTGCGCTGGAGCGCTCGCCGGCGTGAGGCCGAGGAGCTGCTGGCCTCGCTGAGCCGGTACTTCGACGTGAACCTGCCGGTCCAGCAGCTCGCCGCCAGTGAGCGTTCCGCGGTCGCGGTCGCCCGGGCGGTCGCGCCGCACCGGACACCGGCCCGGGTGCTCGTCCTGGACGAACCGACCGCGAACCTGCCCGGCCCCGAGGTCGCACACCTGTTCGACCTGGTCCGTCGGGTCCGTGAGCGCGGCATCGGTGTCGTGCTCATCTCGCACCATCTCTCCGAGGTCTTCGAACTGGCCGACCGGGTCAGTGTGTTGAGGGGTGGACGGGTCGTCGCCACCAAGCCCGTCGCCGCCACCGACGAGAGCGAGCTGATCGAACTGATGGTCGGGAGGAAGGTGGACCGGCTGGCCGGCCCGCCCCCGGCCGGAACCGCACCCGTCAGACTCGCCGCCCGGGCCGTGCGTGGCCGGTCCGTGCACGGCGTCGATCTCGAGGTACGGGCCGGTGAGGTGCTCGGCGTCGCGGGGATCACCGGATCGGGCCGGGAGGAACTGGCACCGCTGCTGTTCGGGGCGCTGCCACGCCAGGGCACGGTGACGCTCAAAGGCGACCCCGTCCCGCCCGGACGCCCCGACCTGTCCATCACCGCGGGAATGGCCCTCGTGCCCGCGGACCGCGCCGCCAACGCCGTCCTGCACGGACACGACGTCGCCGAGAACATCGCGATCTCCCGGCCCCGCGACTTCGTACGACGGCTGGTGTACCGGCGCCGGCTGGAGGTCGAGGAGACGGCCTCCTGGGTCGGGCGACTCGACATCAGGACCCCGCATCCGCGCAGTCCGCTCACCCAACTGTCCGGCGGCAACAGCCAGAAAGTCGTGCTCGCCCGGCTGCTGCGCCTGCGTCCGTCCGTCCTGCTGCTCGACGAACCCACTCAGGGTGTCGACATCGGAGCACGGGAGGAGATCCACCGGCGCGTCGAGGAGGCGGCCGCCGAGGGGGCCGCCGTGCTGGTCTGCTCGACCGACAACGAAGAACTGGCGCGCCTGTGCACCCGGGTGGTCGTCCTCTCCCGCGGCCGGGCGAGCGCGGAGTTCGCCGCGCCGGTCGACGCGGACCAACTCGCCGCCGCATGCCTCACCGAGACCGAAGGAGACCGGGGATGAGCCCTGCCGAAGACCTGCGCCCGGCGGACACCCAGCCCGCCCCCGGCGACGCACCGCCCCAACGGCCCACGGCCCGCGCCGCGTTCGTGCACCGGGCCGGACTCGACCGGCTCAGCGGGGTGTACGCCCTGGCCGCCCTCGTCCTCCTTTACGGACTCTGGGTGCCGGACACCTTCCTGACGACCACCACGCTGCGCACCGTCAGCGCGAACCAGTCCGTCACCGCGATCGTGGCAATGGCGCTGATCCTGCCCGTCGCGGCCGGGCTGTTCGACCTGTCCGTCGCGGCCACGCTCGGCGTCGGCGCCGTACTGACCGTCCAGCTCCAGGCCGACGGCCGCAGTCTAGGGGTCACGCTCGTGCTCGTGCTCCTGACCGGACTGGGCGTCGGCGTCGTCAACAGCGCGCTCGTGGTCGGGGTCGGCGTCGACTCGTTCATCGCCACGCTGGGCACCAGCAGCCTGCTGTCGGCGTTCGCCTACTGGATCACGGAGGGCAACCAGGTGATCCTGCCCCCGGGCAGCAGGCTCACCAGTTTCGGGCAGGGCACGCTGCTGGGGGTGCCCACACCGGTCTGGTACGTCGTCGCGGCCGGCCTGATCCTCTTCTACGTCACGGAACTCACCACGGCCGGGCGCTACGCCTACGCGGTCGGCGGCAACAAGGAGGCCGCGCGACTCATCGGCGTCCGGGTGGGCCGGGTGTCGGTGTGGGCGCTGCTCGCCTCCAGCTTCATGGCGACCGTGGCCGGAGTGGTCCTCGCCGCCGAGCTCGGCGCGACCGACCCCAACGTGGGGCCGCCGTACCTGCTCCCGGCGTTCTCGGCGGTGCTGCTGGGCGCCACACAGGTGAAGACCAACGGCCGGGTGAACGTCCTCGGTACCCTGCTCGCCGTGGCCCTGCTGGGCACCGGGATCTACGGACTCCAGCTGGCGGGTGCTCCGACCTATGTGTCCGACCTGTTCAACGGAGCCGCCCTCATCATCGCCGTGTCCCTCGCGCTGCTCGCCCATCGACGCACCAGGCGGTAGCACGGCGACCGGGCGCCTCTTGGGGGGCGGGCCGCCCGAGGAGCGGCGCCGGACCATGTCCGTCTCCCGTGCGGGCGGGCCGGAATCTCCCGGCCCGTCGTGACGCTCACGACCGCCCGCCTCCTTCTGCGCACGGTCGGCCCCGAGGACACCGACGCCGTGTACGCCGCCGCCCAG
>NZ_JBEYVO010000064.1:0-30566 GCF_040644055.1 Streptomyces sp. NPDC047043 | reverse complement strand
CCGACCATCACCGCGGTGCGATCCGGCGAGGCAGAACTCAGCCGCATCACCGGCGCCAAAACCCCCTCCGGCATCCCCGTCACCATCACCCCGCCGGCCGCGGAGCCTCCTCGCCGGGCCGCGTCCGGTGGGTCGGCCTCGGCCCGAGGCCGACGCGGACGCACCACCCGAGGCCGGACCACGGGCAAACACCGCACCACCTGACAATCGGCGGTCCGCCGCCAGTCGGGCGCGGTGATCCGCGCCGGGGTGGAGTGTCAGCCGAGGGATCGGTCGACGGAGCCGTACGACAGGTCGGGGGACGGTGCGGGCTGCTGGGGGGCGGTCTGGCAGGTGAAGCCGAGGCGGACCAGGGCCCGGACCATCTCTGCGGCGGTGAAGTCGCGTGGGTCCTGGCCGGTGATGACCGTCCCAACCTGCTTGACGGGGTAGATCCGGTCCCCGATGACGGCACAGGCTCCCGTCGCGGGTTCGGGTCGGACGTTCGCCATCGACCTCTCCACCTCGGACTTGGACAGGTCGAAGGGGAAACGGGCGATCACACAGCGCATGGTGCCTCACCAGGGTCGGGCGGATCCGGGGCGGTCGGAACGGAAAACGGACAGGGGCCCGCACGCAAGGTGCGGGCCCCTGTTTCGCCGTATGCGCGTAAAGAGCTATGTGCTGGAACGCGAATCCGGAGGGTCAGGCGGGAACGATGTTCTCCGCCTGCGGGCCCTTCTGGCCCTGAGTGACGTCGAACGTCACCTTCTGGCCCTCCTGGAGCTCACGGAAGCCCTGGGTGGCGATGTTCGAGTAGTGGGCGAAGACGTCCGGGCCGCCACCCTCCTGCTCGATGAAGCCGAAGCCCTTTTCCGCGTTGAACCACTTCACAGTGCCGGTGGCCATGTGTTTTCTCCTGTAAGCAGTGCTGGAGCCCGCACCTCGCGAGCCCCCACATCGCTGTGATGATCACCTGCCCCGGAAACCCGGTAAGAATGGCAACCACTACTGCAACTGAGATTCAGACTAGCACGGAACAAATCGACGACAAGAAAAGCAGAGAAGGCGCCGAGGGAAACAACCCGCGCACGGAAATGCTTTTTCGGGACCGGTTGAATTTCTGTTCCGGCGGCGTCAGATTTTCACTCGCTGCGGCGCAGTTCCTCGTTGGCGCGCAGGGCGTCCGCCAGTTGGTTCTCGAGGCCGATGATCCGGCAGGCGGCCTCGATCGGAGTGCCCTGGTCGACCATGTCGCGGGCCCGCGAGGCCAGGCGCAGCTGGTGGCGCGAGTAGCGGCGGTGGCCGCCCTCGGACCGCATCGGTGTGATCAGCCCCGCCTCGCCGAGGGCCCGGAGGAAGCCGGGGGTGGCACCGATCACCTCCGCGGCTCGGCCCATGGTGTACGCGGGGTGGTGGTCGTCGTCGAGCCGGTCCGCGGCGTGCGGCCGGTCTTCCGAGGACATGTGTGCCTTCCCGCGGACCGCCGACGGCACGGCCCGCAACAGGGAGCTGGTTCCCGTACCGGAACTCTAGTCGGCCTCGTGGAAACTCTGCTGCGGCGAGTGCAGAATGCCCACCGGTCGGCGGAGCACCAGCAGTCGGCGGGGAGCGAGGCGGGGCGACCCGCGGGCCTCGACGGACGGGCAGCGCCAGCCCCAGGACAGCAGTGCCTCGAGCGTGTCCGGGTTGTCGCGGTCGACCAGCGTGACGCCGAGCGCGGCGGTGTGGTCGCTGAGCAGTCGCATCTGCAGGCGTCGGGCGAGATTCCACTCGCGGCTCTGGTCCTGGGTGCGCACCCTTCGCTCGACGAGGATGTCGGCGATGGCGAAGAGCCCTCCTGCGGCGGCGATGCGGAGGAGGTTCTTGGAGAGGTACCCGTCGAGGCCCTGCCACCAGGGTCCGTCGCCGCACACGGGGAAGCCGTAGGCACATCCCGTGAGCACCGTCGCGCCCGCGGGGCCGGGGGTCTCCGCCACCAGCAGTTCGAAGCCCGGACGCCGCATGTGGCCCACGAGCCGTCGCCGGAAGGCGGCGGACCGGGCCCGGTCGGAGGCCCGCGGCTCGCTCGACGAGGTGTGCGAGTACAGCTCGCCGAGTTCCCGCATGCGGTCGTCGATCTGGCGCCGGGTGAGCGGACGGACGAGCTCGCCCTTCTCGGGGGACGGTCCCTGCCGGCGCGTGCTCGCGGTCATGGGGCGAACCCTGCCCCGGTCCGGACGGGTCCGGCCCGGCGTCGTCGTTCGCCGAGAACGGCACCGGCGTGTGAGCCGGCGCACGAGAAGCCCTCGGTGCCTTCGAGCCTACGCCCGCCGCGGCAGGGGAGGCCGGAAGGTGTGGGTACGCCCTCCGGCGTCACCAGTTGACGGCGTCGTCCATCGACTGCTGCCAGTACGTGACCTTGAGCGAGTCGTCGACGTAGACGCCCTGCGAGGGCAGCGACGGCCGGGCGCCCTTGCCGACGCTCTCGTTGCCGGAGCGGCCGTGGAAGTAGACGGTCAGGGACTTCTCGGTGTGGCCGTTCGAGCTGCCGCCGTCGGTGGCGGACAGGCTCACGGCGGCATAGCCGGACTCGCCGGGCTGGAGCGTGACGACCGCCTGGGGCTGCGAGTCCTCGATGACGGGAGGCACGGACTGGGCCTCGCCGAAGCGGACGGCCGGGTAGCCGTAGAGGAAGCAGGTCTTCGAGCCGGTGTTGGTCACCGTCAGCAGCAGGTGGTTCACGGGGCGGGTGAGCGGGGCCGCGACCGTCTTGGTGTTGGACCCCTCGCAGGTGACCGGCTTGCCGGAGGAGGTGGGCGCCTTCGACGTGGAAGTGGAGGGGTGCGCGGCGGGCGTGGTGGCGGTCGCGGGCCCGCCGTCCGTGGCCGAGGGGGTGGAGGCGGAGGCGGAGCCGGAGGAAGAGGCGCTCGCGGTGGGCTGCGCGGTCGTGGTGGAGCCCGCCGAGGCGCCCTCGTCGTTGACGCCCGTCCCGTCGTTGCACGCGGTCAGGGAGAGGGCGGCGAGGACGACGGTCGCGGCGGCGCCGACGAGACGGGTGCGGGAGGTGCGGAGGTTGTACATGTGGACGTGCCCCTTCGGTGTTCGGCCTGGGGTGGTGATTGGATGACCGAAGCTTGTGAGGTGATCCGTCCCAACCGCCATGTCCGGCGGGCAGTTGGGGACGCCGGAACGCCAAAACAGGCTCTGACCAGGGAGAATCCAGGGGCCCTGGAACGCACGACTGGAACGTGGGGGATGGGGAGAACGGGTGTCAGGGGCAACAGGGGCCGATGAGACAGAGGCGTTCGCTCGGCTGTTGATGGAGCTCAAGGACCGCTCGGGACTGAGCTACGGCACGCTCGCCAGGCGGCTGCACATGAGCACGTCGACGCTGCACCGCTACTGCAACGGCACCGCGGTGCCGGTCGAGTACGCGCCGGTGGAGCGCCTCGCACGGGTCTGCAGGGCAACGCCGCAGGAGCTGGTGGAACTGCACCGGCACTGGATCCTGGCGGATGCGGTACGAGGGCGCAGGGCCGAACAGGTCGCGGGGGCGGCGGGTTCGGACGGTACGGATGGTTCGGACGGTTCGGTCAAGGGGGCCGATGCGCCGGCGACCGACGTCCAGCCACCCGTCGACGAGCCCGTCGTTGTCTCGTCGCCCTCGCTCGTGCCGCCGCGTCGGCCCCGTCGCCGTGCCGTGCTGATCGCCGTGGCGGCGGTCGCCGTGGTCGCGGCAGTGGTGCTCGCCGTGCGTCTGCCGTTCGGCGGGGACGGCTCGGGGGACGAGCCGGCGGCCGGGGACACCGCCCCCGCCACCGGCACGTGGGCCGCCGGGAAGCCGTCCGCGTCCTCGTCCCCGGATGCGAAGGGACGCAAGCCGTCCGCGTCGGCCACCGCCTCCGTCACCCCGTCCGAGGGGACCGGTGGCGCCTCGAACGGCGGCGAGCAGGGGGCGGACCGGCCCGCCGGCGGGAGCTCCTCCGGCGCCATACCGCTCACGGTCGGCACCCGTCCCTATGTCTACGACAGCCCGTGCAGCCAGCACTTCCTCGTGAACAGCGAGCCCGAGCAGGTCGGGCCGCCGGCGAGCGAGCCGGACGCACCGCGCTGGGCCGCCGCGTACGGGGCGGTGTCCTCGGGCGAGCAGGAGGTCGCCCTCACCGTCCAGGGCACCGGGCAGGAGACCGTCGTCCTGGAGGCGTTGCACGTACGCGTGCTCACCAAGGGCGCGCCGCTCGCCTGGAACGACTACTCGATGGGCGTCGGCTGCGGCGGTGGCGTCGGCACCAAGTCGTTCGACATCGACCTCGACAACGGCAGTCCGACGGTCACCGCCAAGAACGGCCAGCGTGAATTCCCGTACAAGGTCAGCGAGTCCGACCCGGAGGTCTTCTACGTCTTCGCCCGCTCCAAGGCGCACGACGTCCGCTGGGACCTCACCCTGGACTGGTCCAGCGGCAGCCGCCGCGGCACCGTCCACATCGACAACGCCGGCACCCCGTTCCGCACCAGCGCCGACGTGGACCGCCCGGGCTACGACTACCCGCTGGGCGGCAGCGAGTGGATCAAGCGGGAGAGCTGACCGGATCCGGGCGGTCGACCCCCGTAGTTCTCACGCCCGGTCAACTCCCGTAATTCTCATGCACGTTCGTACGGCGACCCATACGATCCCCTCGCCGCCCGTACACCAGTGCGCATCGAAGCGCCGTGTGCGGGCATTCAAACGGGAGGGACCACTTGACCATGCCCTTCGGCACGCGACCGCGTGCCGTACTCGCCGCCCTGGGCACCCTCGGCCTGGCACTGGCCGCCGCCGCGACACCCGCGAGCGCGGCGGACGCGACGCCCACCACGCCAACCCAGCTGTTCAACGGCTACCGGAACTGCTCGACCGACACGGACCTGCCCACCTACCTCTGGGCCGGCACCGGCCTTGTCGTCGAGGGCATCCCGGGGACCACCGACTCCACCGACAACTCCCCGGTCACGGTGCAGTACCAGGCCTGGCCGGTCACCGACCCGACGCAGATCACGACGGTCACCCGCAACTACGCCACCCCCGGGTTCGAGGCCACCGCCACCCTGCCCGCCGACGCGCTCGCCGACGGTCAGACCTACGCGTGGCGGGCGCAGACGGTGGACGGGGCCGCGGCCTCGGACTGGTCGGCCCCCTGCTACGTCACCATCGACAACACCCGCCCGGCGAACGCGCCCACCCTCACCTCGCCCAACTACCCGCGGGACGTGTGGAATCAGGGCGGCGAGCCGGTCGAGTTCACGCTGAGCGCCAACGGCGTCGACGATGTCACCGGGTTCGAGTTCTCCTGGCAGCAGGACCTCCCGGTCATCGGCACGAACATCGGTGACCACGGCATTCCGCAGCCCGTCGACCCGTATTCGGACACGAGGTACTTCAAGCGCGCCGACGCCCCCGGCGGTTCGGCCACGCTCAGCCTGGTCCCGCCGAGCGGCTCCGGTGTGTTCACCCTCTGGGTGCGCAGCCTGGACCGGGCCTACAACGGATCGGCCGTCGCCGGCTACACGTTCCGAGTCAGCTCCACGGCGCCCACCGTCACCCCCGCGGTCCCGTCGCCCGAGTTCGGAAAGCCGACCTCGTT
The DNA here is from genome assembly GCF_040644055.1 of Streptomyces sp. NPDC047043. Classification (NCBI taxonomy): domain Bacteria; kingdom Bacillati; phylum Actinomycetota; class Actinomycetes; order Kitasatosporales; family Streptomycetaceae; genus Streptomyces; species Streptomyces sp. NPDC047043. Next base: position 24,984 of record NZ_JBEYVO010000064.1, on the reverse strand, counting down.
CACGCTCAGCCCCGACGCGGCGCTCCAGTCGAAGAGTCCGGTCGTCAGCTACTCCGTGCAGACCATCGGCGGTCAGAACGACAAGACCGTCGAGGTCCCGGCGGCGGCGGACGGCACGGCGGAGGTGAGGCTCACGCTCGACGGCATCTACGGCGAGCATCTCCGGGTGACCAGCAAGAGCGCGAACGGCTGGGTCAGCGACGCGGCGTCGTGGAGCATCAACTACGACACCACTCCCACCGTCGCCTCGGACATCTACCCCGAGAACGGTTCGGGCGGCGGCGCGGGCGTCCCGGGCACCTTCACGTTCACGCCGAAGGTGAAGGGCGTCGTCAGCTACACGTACTCCTTCAACGGGGAGCCGGAGGTCACGGTCGCCGCGGGCGCCCACCACTCCGCGCGCATCGACTGGACCCCGCCCACGGACGGCTTCTACGACCTCACGGTCCGTGCGACGACCCGCTCCGGCATCCAACTGGCGCCCTACGACTACTTCTTCACCGTGAACTGATCCGTCGGCGTCCTGGTGGCCGTCGGCGCGATGGCGTCGCCGATGCGGATCCCGGCGTAGAGCCGCTTCGCGTCCGCGGCGCCCAGGCCGATCCAGTCGCTGGTGGCGGTGAGGCCGCCCAGGGCCGGTGGCTTGGTGTAGGTGCCGATGTAGAGCGACTGGTTCTTCGTGTCGCGCAGTTCGACCACGTAGGGGACGCTCACCCTGACGGGGCCCTTGGAGGGCAGGTCGACGGGCAGGGTCCGCGACTCGCGCTTGGCGACCACCGTCAGCAGGCCCGTGTAACCGACCTTGCTCTCGAACGCGGAGAGGACCGACAGCTCCCGGTCGCCGAACGTGAGGGTGCGGCCGGGCAGTCGGAGCGTGCCGGCGACCGGCACGGCGGCGCTCTGGGACGGCGGGACGGACTGGGCGGGGACACCTGTCGGCGCCTGGGCGGCCGGGATGCGGGCTCCGCCCTGCCGGTCCGGGTGCCCGTCGAGGTCGAGCGTCAGGGCCAGGGCCGCCAGTGCGAGGGCCGCGGCTCCCGCGCCGAGGGTCACGGCGGTCCGGCGGCGGTGCCTGCGGCGTATCGCCCGACCGCGTATCTCGGCGCCGCCGACGAGCGGCGGGGTCTCGTGGGCGGTGGCCAACTCGCGCAGGGCGGACGGGAGTTCATTGGACACGGCCGCTCTCCTTCCCGAGGACCGGCTCGTCGGCCTCGTCCCCCGCGAGACGCTGTGCCAGCGCCGCCCGGCCCCGGGACAGCCTCGCCTTGAGCGTCCCCACGGGCGCACCGGTCTCGGAGGCTACCTGCTCCACACTCAGGTCGCACAAATGGTGCAGGACGATCGCCATCCGCTGCGCCGTGGGCAGTTCGCGCAGGGCGGCCACCAGCGCGGTGTGTTCGGGACCCGGCCCCGGGGTGGAGTCGGGCGGCGGAGTGCGCCGCACCAGTTCCAGCCAGCGTCTCGCCCGCCGCCAGCGGCTCACCGCCAGCCGCATGGCCACCGTGCGGATCCACGCCTCGGGCGCGCTGTCCGCCAGGAACTGCCGCCGTCGGTCCCAGGCCCGTACGAATGCTTCCTGTACGACGTCCTGGGCCTCGCCGTGGTCTCCGGTGAAGGCGTAGAGCTGTCCGGTCAGCCGGGGGAACGCGGTCGCGTAGAACGCGTCGAACTCGTCCTCGGTCATGCCCCACCGGAATCCGTGCCCTCTCCTCGACGGAGTTGGCTTCTCGGCTGCTCAACCTGCTTGTACGACCGACCGCGTTCCCGAGTCGAAGGACCCCCCACGTGCCGGAGAGCCACGCCGCACTCCCCGCAGACCACGACTTCGCCACGTACGCCCGGACGCGCTGGTCCGGCCTGCTGGCGACCGCGCGGCTGCTCACCGACGACCCCGGTGCGGCGGAGGAACTGGTGCGGAGAACGCTGGTGCGGATGTGCGCGCGGTGGCGGCGCGTCCCGCGCAACGACGTGGATTTCCACGTACGGCGCTGTCTGGTGCGGGGCCATCTGCGCCGGCTGCGTGGACGGCGGGCCGCGCGGCGGCGGGCCGTTCTGGTGCTGCGGATCCGGGAGGGGCTGGCGGACGCGGAGATCGCCCAGCTGCTGGGGTGCTCGGTGGGCGCGGTACGGGCGCATGCCCGGCACGGGCTGAAAGCGGTGGGCGCCGATCCCCGGCGGCTGCGCGAGGTGTACGCCCGCGCCGCCGAACGAGCCGTCGCCCACCGAGTTCGCGCAGACGGTGGCGGCGGGGGTCTGGGACGCCGCCACGAAGGGGGGCGCCTCCGTACGCCGACCGCGGTGAGCGGCGGGCGGTGTGGTGTCGCCGTGCGCGGCAAGCGCCGGTCTTGTGGTTGTCCGGGCAGGTGGCACGGGGGTCAGCCCTGCAGGAGGACGGTCAGGACGAGCCGGTTGCCGTTCGGGCTGCCGGGGGTGAAGGCCCGCGTTTCCCGAGCATGCGAGCCACCGCCCTGTCGCCCGCCGAGCGCTGCAGGGCCACGACGGCCGTGGGGGTCAACCGCCCTGGTCCGGCGCGTAGTTCACGTGCCGGTGCCGGGGTACGGGTCGGTGTCCTCCGGACCTGGTACTCGTCTTTCCCTGTGCGTTCCTTGCCCGTGCGCATGCACAAGCCTCCGTGTCGCGGGTGGCGTGGATCAGCCTCGCTGGAAGAACTCGACCTCCGCCAGGGCCAGTTGACGGCCGGAGGTCAGGCCGACGGGTGAGCGAAGGACCAGGCGTACCGTCGTGACGTCGCTGATGCCGGTGGTGAATGTCTGCGGGCCCGGCTTGTCGCTGAGGGTGAGCTGCTTGTGCTGCTGCTCGCCGTTCTGCGTCGTCACGTCCAGGTCGATCTGGAGGGCGCGGGCCTGGTCGTGGTACTCCTCCGGGTCCTTGGACGGGCCGTTGGTGATGATCAGGTCGACCATGCGGAACGGCTTGCGGAAGGTGTACGTCACCGAGGCGCCCGGCGCGGGTGCGCCCCAGTAGCTGTTGGTGATGCCGTCGGTGGTGTTCTTCGCCGGGTGCCGGGGGGACTGGGCGCTCGCCTTGATGGTCACCGGGGTGATGGGCTTGGCCTTGCCCAGTTTGTCCCGGGTGTCCTCGAACAGGGCGCGTCCGGCGGGAAGCAGCAGGAGAGCGCCGGCGCACAGCGCCACCACCACGGCCAGGATCACCAGCAGCCGCACCGCCCTCCCCGAACTCGCCCGCACCCGGCGGCGGAACGGCCACACCGTCCGCCACCACGGCAATGGTTCGGGCTTCGCCGAGGGGTTCAGCGCGGTCGCACAGCGCCGGCAGAACCGGCGGTCGGGCGGGTTGGGCGTACCGCAGGAGGGACAGGGCGCGCCCGCCACTTCGTCGGGCGCCTCCACGGGGCGTACGACGGGGCGGGGGGCCACCGGCTTTGCCGGGCGTACGGGCTGGATGGGGGCGGGAGTCGGGGGCTGGGGGGTGGTGGGTGTTACGGGCGCGGGGGTGGGGGTGGCCGGGGCAGGGTGGGTGACGGGGGGCGTGGGCGCCGGGGCCGCGGGGGCGGCTCCTCCGGGGCCGGGGCCGGGGGCGTTGTCGTCGCCGGTGGTCGGGCGGGGGGCGGGAGCGGAGGGCTCGGCGTCGGCGTCGTCCGGGTCGGTCCGGGGTGCGGGGCTTGTCGTCCCGTCCTGGCCGGAGGCGGTGCCGGGGGCCGCGCTGCCGCCGTCGGCGGAGGGTGAGCCCACGGCAGGTGCCGGGCCCGCCCCCCGCTCGGCGCGGACCCGGTCCGTCAGCCTCGTACGCAACGACGAGCTGCGGCCGGGCGCGGCCGCCGCCGGCTCCTCGGCCGGGGTCGGCGCGGCCGCGGCCGTCGCAGCGGGCGGTTCCGCCGGTGTGCCCGGCGCCGACGACTCGGCGGGTGCGCTCGCTGCCGGCGGCTCCGCGGACGTGCTCGTCGCCGGCGGTTCCGACACCGGACTCGAGGTCGCCGTACTGGAGGCCGCCGTACTCGAAGACTCCGTGTCCGAGGTCGCCGTACCCGAAGCCGACGAACCCGGCGTCGCCGTGCTGTCCGACCACCCCAAGTACGCCCCGCAGTTGCCGCAGAAGTCGTCCGTGGGGCCGTTGGACGCCCCGCACGCGGGACAGGCGCGCATGGCGTCACCTCCCTTCGTCGGTGGGTGGGCCGGGGAGGAGTTCCACCCGGCAGTCGGTGTGCACCGGGCGCATGGCCCTGACGACCTCGTGGACCCTCTCCGGGTCGACCCAGGTCCCGGGGTCCGGCCACACCCGGACCAGGACCTCGGCGGGGGGCTCCGGCGGCAGGTCGGCGCCGGGCGTGTTCGACCACACGGCGCCGCCGTCACCGGTGACCTCGGCGTGCACGCCGAGTGCGAGCCGCAGGGCCTCGACCAAGCCACGTCTCGTACCGCGCCACCGGTGCAGTTCCACCGCGCGGACGACCGCCTCGCGGCGCCGCTCCACCGGCCACTGCGGGTCGTCGGACGCCCCCACCCAGGACGCCAGCCAGGCCAGGAAGTCGGCCGGGGTCACCCGGGGGTCGAGGTAGGCGGGCAGGTTGTCGAGGGTCGCGAACACCGGGGCGAGGACGGTGTCGAGCCCGCCGGTGAAGCGCTGCGCGAAGTCGTCGTCGGCATAGAGGGCGGGCAGCTGCTCGCCGATCGGATACCGGCTCGGCAGACCGGGTATCGCGGCACGGCTCATCCCCGCACCTCTCCCCGCGCCCCGGGCTCCATGGCCGTGACCACCACCTGGTGCTGGTACGAGAACACCAGCGCCCCCGCCGCCACATCGATGCGGTCCGTCGGCGCCCCGCGCCGGCCGGTGATCGGGTCCGCGGGGAACAGCAGGATCTCCTCCACCAGCGCGTTGCCGGTGGCGCGTTGGAGGACGCCGAAGACGTCGCCGTACTGGACCGGGCGGCCGAAGGCCCAGCCGGTGCCGTCGGGGCCGCCGTTCAGCGGGTTGAGGTGGCGGAACAGGGCGGCCAGTGCGGCGTCGCGGACGCGATCGGTGTCGGACGGGGCCGCCGCCAGCCGGGCGATCACGGTGACGCCCTGGTAGACCGGCGGCTCGACGACCAGGCGGGTGCCGATCAGGCGGCGTTCGTCGAGGCTCGTGGTGATCGCGCCGAGCACCTGGTCCGAGGGGATCAGCTGCTCGAAGCGGAGGCGGTCGTCGCCCTCGTCGGCCACCGCGTCCGGGACCACCAACACCCGTACCGCGCCCGCGCCTTCGGCGGCCGGCAGACAGCGGACCCGGCGGACCGAGGGGGCCGCCTGACGGGCGATGATCTCGTAGTCCTCGGCGGTGACCGCGCGTTCCTGCATGCGCAGGGCGTCCGGAGCCCGCAGCTTCGCGTTGGCGATCGTCTCGCCGGCGACGCCGCCGCTCGCAGCCTCCCGGTTGACGACCCGGGCGATGTACGGGACGGAGCTGCGGAGGACCGAGATCGCCCCCCGGGCGACGTTGCCCGCCGGGCCGCCTCCGGTGCGGTAGTGGGCCACCCGGATCTGGGCGCCCTTGGGCGGTACGGCGCCGCACTGCCGCAGTGTGCCGTCCGGTTCGCGCACGGCCGGGGGAAAGGTGAACTCGCCGGTGGTGGCGTCGACTTGGACGTGGCGGTCGGCCGGGCCGGAGCGGCCGAAGTGCTCCACGAGGTCCCAGCGCTGCCAGCCTTCGGCGGACGACACCTCCACCACGGGCGGCTCGCGGTCGAGGAGGATCGGGGGACGGCCGAGCCGGAACGTCTGGCCGGCGACGCCCTCCGAGGTGCCGAGCGGTACGTCGGTCTCGGTCTCGGCGTGCTCGACGGTCATGGTGCCGCCCACGGTGAACACCGACGCCTCGCGCACCGTCGGCGACTCCGAGTAGAAGGGCTGGCCCGGCTCCGCCTCGGTGACCCGGCAGCGCAGCCAGCCGGCCCGCGTCCCGCCGATCACCGACGCGGTGTGACCTGCGGGAACGTGGACGATGGCCTCGCCGGGCCGGTTGAGGCCGCCGGTGGAGTCCTCTCCGGTCTCGCACAGCTGCCAGCCGCCGCCGTCCCACGCCTCCCACACCAGCGGAGGCTGGCGCGGGTCCACGCCGATGCCCTCGACGCGGCTGTCCAGGTTCACCGCGACGACGCAGCGCGGCACCGCCGTCGGCAGCCCGAACAGCAGCGCGTCGCCGGGCTCCGGCGCCGCCTGGAAGGCGGGCACGTCGCGGCCCTCGGCGAGCTCGCCGGTGCGGTCGGTCTGCTCGCCGCTGCGGGGTGCGGTGACCAGCCGTATCAACTCGCTGGGCACGATGCGCAGTTCGTCGGTGGTGGTGAACACCACGGCCTCGTCGTTCTCGCCGCCCGCGGTGGTCACCTCGGTGCCCGTGTGCAGCGTCACCGTGTCGGGCTGCGGCGCCGACAGCCAGAAGTCGACCTCGGCCACGGCCGCCGCCGGCGGGAACAGGCGGATGCCCAACAGGTCCAGGAACGCCGTGTAGTTCTTGTCCGGGACCCGGTTCAGCCGGTACAGCAGCTGGTCCACGAGGTAGGCGAACGTCTCGATCAGCGTGACGCCCGGGTCGGAGACGTTGTGGTCGGTCCACTCCGGGGCGCGCTGCTGCACGTACCGCTTCGCCTCGTCGACGAGTTGCTGGAACCGCCGGTCGTCCAGGTTGGGGGAGGGCAGGGCCATCAGTCCGCGACCAATTCCTCGGCCCCCTCCTCGGAGGGGATCGTGTAGAAGGGAAAGACCAGGTTGCGCCGGTCGTTGGTGGAACGCAGGGTGTAGTGCACGTCGATGTAGAGGGTGCCGTCCTCGACCGCGTCGAAGGCGACGACCACGTCGTCGACCGCGATGCGCGGCTCCCACCGCTCCAGGGCCTCGCGCACCTGCTGTGCGATACGTCCGGCGGTGGCGCCGTCGCCGGGTGCGAAGACGTAGTCGTGGATGCCGCAGCCGAACTCGGGGCGCATGGGGCGCTCGCCGGGCGCGGTGCCGAGGACCAGGCGGATGGCCTCCTCGATCTCCCGCTCCCGCTCGACCATGCCGATGCCGCCGGTCGGCCCGACCCGCATCGGGAACGCCCAGCCGCGGCCGATGAACCGCTCGCTCATCACACGCCCCCGATCAGGACGTTCACGGCGCCGCCCGAGATCATCCCGCCGCAGGTGGTCTGGTCGCGCATCCGCGCGGCCGGCAGCCCGCCGATGAGGACCTGGCCGGAGGCGAGCCCGGCCGGGTTGGGCATGACCACGTTGCCCGGTCCCAGGGCCAGGTGCTGCGGTATCGCGCAGGCGCACACGCTGCCCACGACGGCGGCGGGACGGCCGCCGATCAGCACCCGCGCGAGATTCGCGGCGGCACCGGGCGGCGGGGTGGTGATCGCACCGCCGTGGTTGGTGGGGTCACCGGTACGGGCTGCGGCCGGCATGAGCTGCTCCTTGGTGAATGTCGAGGGGACAGGGGTCAGTTGATCCGGATGAGCTTGGCCTTGAGGACGCTGAGCAGACCGCCGTCGACGGTGACGTCCGTCCGGCCCGTGACCTTCACCGAGGCGCCGTCGATACGGACCCCGGCCGTGCCCTCGATGTCCACCTGCCGGCCCTTCACGCTCACGTTGCCCGTCCCCGCGTCCAGCGTGATGCCGGTCTTCTCGAGCACGACGGAGGTGAGCGGGCGGCCCCGTCCGGCGTTCACCGTCAGCTCGATCCGGTCCCGCCGGTCGTCGAGGCGCACTTCGAGGCGCTCGTCCCCGGTCACCAGCCTGAGCCCGGACGGGCCGGGTGCCCTGGCGTCCAGCAGCTCCACCCGGTGCCCGGAACGCGACACGATGGAACGGCGGTTGACCTTCCCGCTGGTCTTGTCGATCAGCGGCACGTCGTGCTTCGACGGCTTGTCCACACCGTTGTAGAGGCCGCCGAGGACGTACGGGCTGTCCAGCAGGCCCTGTTCGAAGCCGACCAGGACCTCGTCGTTGACCTCCGGGCTGACCACGCCGCCACCGCCCTTGCCGCCCCACTGCACGGTGCGCACCCAGTCGGTGACGTAAGTGTCGTCCAGCCAGGGGAACTTCAGCTTCACGGCGCCGCTCTGGGCGCCGCCCGGTTCGCGCACGTCCGTCACCACACCGATGGCCAGACCGGGCATGCGCGGCCCGCGGCTCGGCGCGTTCGCCCCGGTCACCAGGCCGGTCAGGGAGCGGTCGGGACTGGCGCTGACCCAGACCGTCGTGCGGTATCCGCCGTGCGGTTCGAGGACGTGCTGCACCGCCGTCGCCGTGTAGCGGCCGGAGAAGGCCTGTCCGACGTTGCCGAGCGCCACGGGCCTGCCCGCCCGCAGCTTGGGGTTGCCCTCGACCAACGCCTCCAACTCACCGAAACCCGCGCTGACTTGAGCGGCCATGGCGTCGGCGACCGCCTTCGTCTCGGCCTGGGTGCGGTACGGGGTGTCGGTCACCGTCAGCTTCGTCGACTTGCCGAACTTGGCGGCTCCCGCCGTCGCACTCAGCCCCGGCACCACCGTGCCGCTGGTCACCGACGCCTTCCGCGCCACCAGCGGCCGCTTCGTGGTGACGTCCCAGCCGCGCACCTCCACCTGCTGCGCACCGTCCGCGGCCGACAGCGAGGCCCGCAGCGCCAGCAGGTTGCGCCCGTACTCCAGCACCATCGGGCTGCGGGTGGCCGGGGTCGACGGCGCGGGCGCGCCGGACGCCTTCACCGGCTTCGTGAACTGCAGCAGACCCTTGTCGTCGACGTGCACCTGCGCGCCGCTCTCCCCCGCCAGGAACTGCAGGAAGTCCCAGTCGGACACGTTCGCCTGCGACAGCTGCTTGTAGGTGACCGCCGCGGCCTCCACCTTGCCGACGGCCAGCCCGGCCCCGGCGGCCACCTTGCGGACGATCGCCGCCGCCGTCATGTTCCGGTACGCCACCACCTTGCGGCCCCGCTGCAGCCGGTGCGCCTTGGAGTAGGCGCGCACCACCGTGAACGAGCCAGTGCGGTCCCGGTCCAGTTCCAGGGCGGTCACCTCGCCGTTGAACAGCCGCTCGCGCGCCTGCCCGGAGACGGTCACCACGGACACCTTCAGCGGGGTGCCGATGGTGATGCCGGTCTTCTGCAGGAACTCGTGGTCGGGGTCGCGGAAGGTGAGCACGGCCGCGTCCGGCAGCCCCACGTTCTCGTCGACGACACAACTGACCAGCTGGGCGGCCCAGATCGGCGGAAGTTCGCCGGGCGCCTCGATGACGGGATCGGCCGCGAACGACCGGCCGCCCCGCGCCTCGGGTGTGGTCACTGCTCCTCCTCAGCGCCCGCGTCCCGCAGCCCCGGCACCACAAGCTCCGTGCCGGGTACGAGCGCCATCGGGTCGTCGATGTCGTTGGCCTCCGCGATGACCCGCCAGGCCGTCGCGTCGCCGTACTCCCGCCAGGCCAGCATCGCCAGGCTGTCGCCCGCCACCACGGTGTGCGTGCTGCGGGCGGTGCGCGCGCCGGAGGTCGGGTTCTGGCCCGGCGGGTCGACGCTCGCCTCCTCTATGGACAGCGCGCAGGTGGCCCGCAGCGGCTTTCCGTCCACGTCGAAGAGGGTGTACGACACCGACAGACTCGACAGCACCCCGTCGAACGAGGTCGTCCGCGCAGTGCCCCACTCGAACCGCACCCAGGGGCTCGCCGGCTTCTTGCGGCCCAGGCTGGCCGGGGTCGGCACGCACGCCTTCATCAGCTTCTCCACCGCCAGTTCCACGGAGTTGTCGTGGGTGGCGGTGGCGTCCAGGAACACCTCGAGGTTCAGCGTGCGCGGACCGCTGCCGACGAACTCGGGCAGCGCGGACTGGCCCGCCATCCGGGACGGGGTGCGCCGCCACTCGGTGGTCTTGCGCAGCTCCAGGGTGGACGGGTTGAACTGCAGGTTCAGCCGCGCGATCGTCCCGCCGGGCTTGGCGCCGACGGAGGCCGGGGGCTCCTTCAGGGTGAGCTGGGCCCTGGTCCGGCTGGAACGGGCTGCGCTCATGAGGGCCTCAGCCCCTGGTGGGCGATCTCCAATGTCTCCACCGCCGCCTGGGAGTTGGCGGGGTCGAAGGACGGGCCCTGCCAGCGCACCGGGACGATGCCGAACACCTGCCAGCTGATGATCCGCGTCAGGTCCGGTTTCAGCGCCACGATCTCGCCGTCCTTGGGCTCCACCCGCTTCAGCGTCTCGTCCAGCCAGCGGGCGATCTTCGCCGTGTCGGCGGTGACCGGCCGGGTGAGCGTGATGTTCGACCACGTGACACGGCCGGGCAGCTGCCAGGTGAAGGCGTTGTTGCCGCCCTCGGCGTAGGTCTCCATCTCGACCTCGGCGCCCATTCCGGAACAGGTGTGGAAGGCGCCCAGGTCGTTGCCGCCGATCGCGAGCCGGAAGTGCACGCTCGTCGCGAAGATGCTGTCGGTCATCGGTCCGTCATTCGTTCGTGGTTCATGGGTGCCCTCAGCGGCGTCCGTCGTAGGGACGGCCGGTACGTTCGCGACCGCGGCGGAGCTCGGTGCGCAGCAGGCGCGACACCGGGTCGAGCAGGCGGCGCGCCAGTTCGTCGAGGTCCGGGCCGGGGTCGTCCCGGGGGGTCTCGGGGCGGCGGGCCGCCGCCCTGCCCGACGCGGAGGCGGCGGACGATCCCGATGCCCCGGACGACGAGTGCGAACGACCGCGCGCCGGAACCTCCTTGACCTGTACACCCTTGAGCAGATCGGCACCGGCCGAGTCGGTGGCGTCGCGCTGGACGGGGGTGGCCGTACCCGTCGGCGGGACGCTCCGCGGCCGGACCACGGGGACGGGTCCCACCGGTGCCGAGGCTGCGGCCGCCGGGCGGTCCGCGAGCGGGGGCGCCTGCGGAGCGGTCACGGGCAGAGGTTTCGCCGGTACGGCGGCGCCGACGCCGGCGGTCACCGGGCGGGGCGGGGCGGGACGGACCACCGGGACGCGCTGAACCGGGGCCGGGGAGGCGGTGGCCGGGACGCCGGTGGCCATGGTCTGCGTGCCCTGGGTTCCAGGGTGCGCGGTCGCGGCCCGCTGGACGTGCGGGGTCGCCGTGGCGGGGGCGGACGCGCGAGGTGCAGAGTGCGCGGGGGCCCCGGCGGTCGATGCGGTGGTCTGCGCGGAGGTCCCGTTGGTCGGCGCCGAGGTCCCGCTGGTCGGCGCGGGGCCGCCCGGGGCCGCAGCCGGGGTGCCGGGCCAGCGGGCCGCCACCACGGGACGGCTGCCGGTGCGGGCGGCGGCGGGCGGTGGCGCGCCTTCCGGGGTCCGGGTGCTCAGGGTGAGCGGGCGGGCGGCGAGCAGCGAGAGGGTGCGGGGGGCGGCCGTGGCGGAGCGGGCCGCGGGGCCGGTCACGGTGAGGGGGCGCGGGCCTGCCGAGCCGGAGGGCTGGGTGCCTGCGATGCTTCCGCTGCCGCCTGGGGCCACGGCTCTGGCGATGACCAACGGGGCCGGGGTGGCGGGGTGTTGGGGACCCTTCCTGCCGGAACCCGGGGCGTGCGCGTGGGAACCGCCGGAGGTCGAGCCATCAGCGCGCGATCCGCCGGAGGTCGAGCCACCAACTCGTGATCCACCGGCGCTCGCACCACCGGCGCCCGGTCCGCCGGGCGCCGAGCCGGGGCGTCGCGTGTTTCCTGGTGCGCCTTGTGCGGCTACGGCGCCTGCGGGTGCGGGGCGGTCGACCGCGGCGGCCGCGGGCGGCGCAACCAGCGGCGTGGCGGGGCCGTTCGGGTGGGCCGCCGGTGCGGCCTTGGTGGCGTCCTCGGTGGTGGAGTGGTCCGCGAGGCTGCGCTGGACGTCGACCGTCCCCAGCAGCGGGGCGTCCGCCACCGGCGCGGTGGGCGAGGGATCGGTGGGCGGTGTCGGAGCGGTTGCGGGGCGCTGGTCCCGACGTGCCGGAGCACGCTGGACGTCCGGCCCCGGCGTCGTACGGGAAGAGGCACGGGACGCCGCGGAGCCGGGCAGCTCGGCGCTCGGCGGCATTGCGGACAGCGGTGCGCCGAGGCCGCCGCGCGCGCGTGCGCCGGAGGTGTTGGGGGCGGGGGTCGGGCGCGGGGCGTCGGGTGCCGTTCCCTTTGGACCGCTCGTACCGCTGTCGTACGGCTCCGGGGTGTCGGCCTGGCGCTGGACGACGGGCAGCGCCTGGCCGGGCGGGGGCACGGTCCCGGGCGTGGGGGTGCTCTGCGCCAACGGTGTTGCCGTGGAGGGAAGTTCGCTCAGCGGGGCGCCGAGCGGAGCGCGGCTTCGGGAGGGCGTCGCCGCGCGCTGTACGGGAGCCGTGGCGCCCGGGCTGGTACCGGGCGGTGCTGTTGTGGTGGAGGTGGGGCCGGGCTCCGGAGCGCCGGCGGGCCGCACGGCGGCGACGCGGCGCACGGGTGCGGCCGGGCGCCGGGCGACGGTCAGGAGGGGCCTCAACGGGCTGATCCGGACGGCGGGTTGGGGCCCATCGGCAGCGGAAGTGCGGGACGTCTGCGACTGCGGCCGGGTCGTCTCGTTCGCGGTCCGCTGGACGGCCGGGCCTGCGGACGTACGACCGACAGGACCGGGCGAAGTCGCGGACGCACGCGCGGAGTTCGGCGCGGTGGCGGGCCGGTTCGCGGCACCGTCGGCGGCCGCGGGCGGGACCACCGCCACACGTCGTACGAGCGGAGTCGTGGGCACGGCCCCTCGGCCGCCGGAGTCGGCGGGGGCCACGACGGGACCCGTGCCCGGCTCGACGGCCCGTTGGACAGCGGCGGGCGACGAGGAGAGGACGGCGGGGGAATCCGTGGATGTGAGACCACGGGACCGGGGAGCATCCTCGCCCGAACCCGACGCCGCCGAGCCGGAGTTCCGCTCCCCCGATCCGGTCCGGCGGGCAACCCGAGGTGACCTGGCAGCCGTGGACCCGTCCAGGGCCCCGGCATCCGAGCCCTCGTCGCCCGAAGCATCCGCCCGCAGGGCCCTCAGCAGCAGCGGCCCCCCGGCGGTGTGCGTGGCCTGCGGAGTCGCCGGGCGGGCGACGCCGCGCACCAGACCCGTCGGAGCCATCGGCAGCAGCGCGTGCCCGAGCCCGCTGTCGAACGACGGGTTCTGCCAGGCGGCAAGCCCCGCGCGGAAGGCAAGGCCGTCGCTGACGCCCAGTGGGGCTCGGGACACGGTGAGTTCCGGCGCGGCGGTGCGGCGCCAGCCCCCGTCCCAGTCGCCGGGCACGGAGGGAGCCGGAGCGTCGGGCACGGCGGCATCCGGAGTGCCGGGCACCCCGCGGTCCGGGTCCGCGGCAGACGGCGCCGCGGCCCGGCGGCGCAGTCTGTCCCGCCATGCCATGTGGTCAACCGCCTTCGTTCACGCGGGTGTTGATACGGGCGATCTCGGCCACCCACTGCCGGCGTTCGTCGTGGGTCAGGTCGAGGATCTCCTCGCGCTGCCAGTGGAAGTGGTAGGCGATGTACGCGATCTCCTCCCGGAGCCGGGGAAGGGCGTACGTCACGATTCCCCCAGGCGCCCACCCGAGAGGTCGACCTCGAAGCCGCCCTCGCAGTGCGGGCAGGTCACCGCGGCGCGGGTGTGGCCCTCGCTGTTGACGCGGCGGTAGAAGTCCTGGAGGAAGGCGACGTCGGTGGCGTACATCCGCTCCACGACCCCGACGTGCACATCGGTGATGGTGCCGATCCGGGTGATCACCTGGCTCAGCAGCACCACGCTCAGGTACGCCGGGTTCTCCTTGACCCTGAGGTCGATCTGCGGACGCAGCTCGTCACGGGCGGTGGCCAGGCGCATCGCGCCGTGCCGGTGCACCGTGCCCGCCTCGTCCACGTAGCCGCGCGGCAGCTCGAACTCGAACTCGGTGCGCAACCCGTGGTCCTCCCGGGGCGGCGCCGGAGCGGCGGCGGCGGGGGGAGCCGCCGCCTGCTCCGGCGCCTGGGCGGGCGCCGTGACCTGGAGGATCTCCTCCAGGTTGCCCGCCGTGACCGTACGGCGCCTCATTCGACGATGATCTCCTCGAACACGATGGTCACGGACTCGGTGGCCGCGGCCGACTCGCCCGCCTTCAGGGAGGGGCCCTCCCACTTGGAGGCCCAGCCCTGCATCAGCTGGATACGGCGGACCGTGTTGCCCTCGGTGTCCTTGATCTCGATGGTGAGGTTCTGCCGCGCGGAGTTCACGGCGCCGTTGTTGAGGGTCTCCTTGATCCAGCTGGTGAACTCGCTGCTCTGGTCGAGTCCCCGGGTGATCGTGATCTCACCGGCCTGCCGGGCGCCCGGCTGCTTGCGGATGATCTGCTTGCCCTCCGCGCTGACCTGGCGTACCTCGACGACCTCCTCCTCGACGGTCAGTCCGCTGATCTCCTGGATCGACTCGACCAGGTAGCCGCCGAGCTGCACGCCGAAGACGTGGGTGGAAAGAGCATCGCCCGTTGCCATGACTGTCTGTCACCTTTCCTTGCGGAACGTTCTGTTATGGACCGGGGTCACTCGTCGATGAGGCTGGTGCTGTCGGAGAACTGGGCCAGCCGGAACACCACGAACTCGGCGGGCTTGACCGGCGAGACGCCGATCTCGCAGATGACGCGGCCCTGGTCGATGGACTCCTGCGGGTTGTTGTCGCGGTCGCACTTCACGTAGAACGCCTCCTCGGCCGTACGGCCGAACAGCGCGCCCCGGCGCCATTCCTCGGTGAGGAACGCGGTGACGTTGCGCCGGATGCTGGACCACAGCCGGTCGTCGTTCGGCTCGAAGACCACCCACTGGGTGCCCAGCAGGATGGACTCCTCGAGGTAGTTGAAGAGGCGGCGCACGTTCAGGTAGCGCCAGGCCGGGTCGGAGGAGAGGGTGCGGGCGCCCCAGATGCGGATGCCGCGGCCCGGGAAGGCCCGTACGCAGTTCACGCCGATGGGGTTGAGCAGGTCCTGCTCGCCCTTGCTGAGCCGGAGTTCGAGGTCCACCGCGCCGCGGATCACCTCGTTGGCGGGCGCCTTGTGCACTCCGCGCTCGGCGTCGCTGCGCGCCCACACACCGGCGATGTGGCCGCTCGGCGGGACGGTGGTGTTGCGTCCGGCGGCCGGGTCGAAGACCCGCACCCAGGGGTAGTAGAGGGTGGCGTAGCGGGAGTCGTAGCCCGCCTCGTCGTTGCGCCAGGCGCGCACCTGCTGGGCGTTGAGGCCGGGCGGGGTGTCGAGGACGGCCACGCGGTCGCCCATCTGCTCGCAGTGCGAGATCACCGCGAGCTGCACGGTGCGCACGCCCTCGGCGTCGATGTCGCCGCGCTGGTAGGCGCTCATCAGGTCCGGCACCGCGACCATGGTGATCTCGTCGATGGTCTCCAGACCACCGAAGCCGGTGCGGGCTCCGGCGTCGCCGACGTACTCCGCCGCGTCGAGGCGGGCCACGTCGCCGGAGCCGTTCGCGGCGGGCGCGGCCGGGGCGTCCGGCACGGCCAGGGTCCCGGCGGCGGGCCTGCTCTGGGCGGCGCCCTGCTGCTCGGTGACCTGGATCAGCTTGGAGGCGCGGGCCTGGTTGACCAGGTAGCCCTTGACGTTCTTGCGGGTGGAGGCCTCGTAGGTCTCCGCGACCTGGTCGCCCTGGCGGACCAGGACCTTGAAGCGGTCCTCCGGCGGGTTCTCGCCGTCCGCGTCGGCGACCTCGACCGACACCCCGGTGACACCGGGCTTGGCGGCGACGAGGAAGCCCCCGAGCTGCACCGGCTCGGCGGCCTTGTTCGCGCGCCGGCCGCCGTTCACCGACGGGGCGGAGGCGTCCTCGGCCTGGCCGCCGATGCGCACGATGTACGCGGCGCCGCCGCCGTTGGCGAAGTAGCCGTAGACCGAGAGGGGCAGGTAGGCGCCCTCGGTGAAGCCGCCGAAGGTCTGGGTGTACTGGTCCCAGCTGGTGACCAGCGTCGGCGTGTGGAACGGGCCGTTCTCGGCGAACCCGACGAACGCGGCGACGGCGGTGCCGACCCCTTCGATCGGTCGGGCACCGGACTGCACCTCCTCCACGTACACGCCCGGGGTGAGGTACGTCGGCATGCTCGCTCCTTCGCGTCCTACGGGTCGGTCCTGTGTCCAGGCCGAGTCTGCGCGGGAGCATGGCGGGGACGACAGGGACGCGGGGACCGGGCCGGGGGCAAGATCACTGCCTCGATCCGCACATGCGGGCGGTCCGACCGGCGCCCGGACTTGCCCTCGCTGTGCCCGTACGGACCTGGACGCCCCGTTTGCCCGGGCGGTCCACTGGGGGCCGCAGCAGGGGTGCGCCGACGAGGAGGCAGTGAATTGCGGAAGTCCGGGGCGCACGCCGAGCAGACCGAGACCCGGCAGGCCGCGCGCGGCCCGGCGGCCGCCGCCCGCCGGGAGACCTCCGCCGGCCCCGCCGTACCGCCGCCGCTGACCGCCGACGCCCTCCGGGCGGCCCAGCGCGGCGCGGGCAACGCCGCGGTGACGGCCATGATCGCCCGCCGAGCCCGCCCCGCAGCCGCTGTGGAACAACCCGACCCCGGAGTGCACCAGGTCCTGCGCTCGGCGGGCAAGCCCCTTGCGGCACCGGTCCGCCAGGACATGGAGGCCCGCTTCCAGACGGACTTCTCCGACGTACGACTGCACACCGGCGCGGCGGCCGCCCGCTCGGCCGGCGCCATCGGCGCCCGCGCGTACACCTCCGGCAGCCATGTCGTCATCGGCCCGGGCGGCGGCGACCGGCACACTCTGGCCCACGAGCTCACGCATGTGGTGCAGCAGCGCAACGGCCCGGTGTCGGGCAGCGCCACCGGCCACGGGTTCGCGGTGTCGGACCCGGGCGACCGCTTCGAGCGGGCCGCCGAGGCCAACGCGCGCAAGGTGATGTCCGGGCCGGTGCCCACGGACCACGCCACCGACGGGCACGACGGGGCACGGCACACCGACGGTCCCGACTCGGTGCAGCGCTCGGTGCGCCCCGACACCGAGGACGCATCCGCCGTCCCCGTCCAGCGCTATCGCACCCCCACGGCCCAGGGAGCCGACGGCACGGACATCACCGAGGCGAGCGACGTCACGGTCGACCGGATCTCGGACAACGGGCTGATCGCGGTGGCGGGTCGGCAGGAGGCGTACGCCGACGCCGAGCTGATCGACCGCGCCAACCGGGAACTGGCCGGGCAGAGCCGGATACGCGTGCGCCTCGAACGAGGCGAGCGGGTGATGATCGGCGGCCGTGCGCTGCACCGTGTGCTCCCCGTCCTCGCCTCCCGCGAGGCGGCCGACTGGCCGGGTGCCGACCAGCGCCACGAGCCCGTCCTCGGCGACAGCGCGCAGACACGGGACGACAAACTCGCGGCGTACAAGGACAGCCTGAGGGCACTGCCGGCCGAGCACGGAGAGCTCCTCACCACGGCGCTCCGCATGACGACGGGCAGGAAGGCCAACCAAGAGATCGACGTGCTGCACCAGAAGTTGCTCAGCCTCTCCAACAGTGAGATGGGCGCGCAATGGGCGGCCGATCACGTCCCGTTGAACCCCAGGTCGGAGCCGAACTTCCCGCAGAAAGCCGCGGAGTGCCTCACGCGGCTCGCCATCGACCGCGACGCCACCCGCGAACCGGAGCAGGTTCTGACGGCTCTGCTGATCACGCTGCCCAATGACTGCCAGGCCGCCGCCGAACGGCTGATCGGCACGCCTGCGAACGGCCTCGCCCACCCGCGGGCCAACCCCACGGTCGGCGAGAACCACTACGTGAATCTGCGGGATGTCGAGGGAGGCCGCTGGCAGAACCACTTCGCGGCGGTGATCATGCGCGACGGGGACGACTCGCTGACGTACGAGACGGCCGCGGACAGCGCCAACTCGCTCAGCGAGGGAAAGTCCCTCGGCTACTTCGCGCTCTACGGGGCGGAGGGCACGCAGCAGTCCTTCGCCTCCGAGATCAACCAGCAGAACACGGCCCCGAGGAACTGAGGCGGCCCGCGCGGTTCTCAGGCGTCGGTGGCCGCCGCCAGATAAGGCCCGAACTCGCTCTCCAGGACCAGCCGTCCGAGCTTGCGGTACTCCTGGGCTACCGCCGTCACCAGTTGCCGCATGGTGAGCGGGGTGCCGGACTCCGCCGCGAGGTAGGCCGCGGTGACCGCGCAGGCGCGGATGGAGCCGCCGGCGAGTTCGAAGCGGTCGGCGCAGAAGGCGAGGTCGAGGTCGGCGGCGCGGGGCAGGCGGTCGCCCAGGCAGCGGTCCCACAGGGCGAGGCGGTGGCCGGAGTCGGGCACCGGGAAGTCGGCGACCACGTCCAGGCGGCGGGTGAACGCCTCGTCCAGGTTGGCCCGCAGGTTGGTGGTCAGCACCGCGATCCCGTCGAAGGACTCCATGCGCTGCAGCAGGTACGCCGACTCGATGTTGGCGTGCCGGTCGTGGGCGTCCTTCACCTCCGAGCGCTTGCCGAAGATCGCGTCGGCCTCGTCGAAGAGGAGTACGGCGTTGACCGCGGAGGCCTCGGTGAAGATCCGCTCCAGGTTCTTCTCGGTCTCCCCGATGTACTTGTCCACAACTGTGGACAGGTCCACCACGTACAGGTCCATGCCCAGGTCGGCCGCGACGACCTCGGCGGACATCGTCTTGCCGGTGCCCGACTCCCCGGCGAACAGCGCGATCACGCCGCGCCCCCGGCCGCCCCCGGGCCGCATCCCCCACTGCCCGAGCACCTGCTCGCGGTGGCGGGCGCGCAGCGCCAGTTCGCGCAGCCGCCGGTGGGTGGCCGGCGGCAGCACCAGGTCGTCCCAGCCGACGCCCGGCTCCACCCGGCGGGCGAGCCGGTCGAGCCCCGCGCCGTTCTGCGCCCGTACGGCGGTGCGGAGATCGTCGGGATGGACGGGACGGCCCGCGAGGGCGGCCGTCCGCACCGCCACGTCGGCGGCCCGCCGCAACTGCCCGGAGTCCAGCCGGTGCGCGGCGACCGCCTCGGCGAGCACCGCTGCGTCGCCGGTCGCAAGGTCGTCGGCCACGGGACCGGCGGACCCTTCGAGGGCGTACCGCCAGCGCGCCGCCTGCCGTTCGGGCGAGGGCGCCGGCACGGTCAGGGCGACGGGGGTGTCGGCCGCCCACTCCGGGGCCCAGCCGACCGTGCCGTGCGTGAGCAGCGGGATACCCCGCAGCGCCGCGCACAACGCCCCGAGTGTGCGGGCCCGTTCGGCGGGTTCGCCGGGGAGCGCCTCGAGCGGGCCGAGGACGACTCCGGCGCCGGTGAGGCGGGCTTCGAGCGCGGCGATCCGGGCGAGTTCCGGTACGTCGGCGGGGCGCCGGGCGAGTGCCACGGCGTCCAGGACGAGCGGGCGCACCCCGGCCGCGCGCAGGGCGGCGACGGCCAGCCCCGCCGCGTCCCCGCCCCGACTGCGCAGATGGACGAGGCCCACGCCGGTACCGGCCGCGGCCGCCGTCCGCCGGACCTCCGCCGCCTCGGCGGTCGGGTCCTCCTGAACATCACCGAGCACCCCGGCCAGCCGGACGTCGGGCCGATCGCTGCCCAGCAGATGCCCGGTGACCCGGTCCGGAACCACCAACACCCGTGACAGCGGCGGCCGTTCGGGCTCGGTGACCTCCACCAGACCGCCCGAGATCAGCGGCGCTCCGGGGGCGAGCCGGAACCGTCCGGACGCCGCCCCGGCGAGCCCGCACAGTTCCAGGGCGAGCCCGACCGTGGGGCGACGGCGGGTCAGGTCGTCGTTGAGGTAGCCGTAGAGCCGCTCGAACCGTGCGTCGAGGTCGGGTGCCAGCGCGACCAGGAGCAGGTCCAGGTCCAGCGGGGACAGCCCGAACCGCCGGGCGAGCCCGTCGAGGACGGAGCCGGCGGGCGGCTGCCACGGCTCGTGCGCGGGTACGCCGAGGCCGCCCGGCTCGTCCAGGATGCGGGCGACGGCGTCCGGGGTGAGGTACTGGCCGCGGTACGGATCGTCGGGATCGGGGTCGGCGGCGCGGCGGACGGCCACGGCGTGCCGTACCCGCTCCTCGACCAACTGGAGCCGCGCCCACAGGTGTTCCACGTCGGTGGACATGAGGGCGGCCGTCGAGACGGCTTCAGCGGTGTGCGTCACGGCTGGCGGTCCCCTCGGCGGCGGCGACGGGCGGGGGCGGGGCCCCGTTCGCGCGGGCCGGCGAAGCCGCCGTCCGGGCCCGGGTCGGTCGTCTCCGTGTAGCGCAGTCGGCGGCCCGGCGTCGCCTCCTCGCTCTCGCCCCTGGTGGCCGAGCGGACGACGAGGCCTTCGGTGACCGGCGGTGCGGTCTCCTTGGCCGCCCCGGCGAGCGGTGCCCGTACCCGGACCTGGAGGGAGGCCTTGAGCTCGCCGCCGAGCGCCGACCACACGTCGGAGGCGGCCGGAGCGTCGAGCCCGACGCCACCGGCGTCCAGGGCCACCGTCAGGCCGAGGTCGGCGAGGGAGCCGGTGAGCAGGCGGGCGGGCAGGGTCTCGGTGGAGACCAGGGTCGCGAGCACCTGGGAGAGCAGGCGGTGTTCGTCCTGCGGGCGGCTCGCCCATGCCGTGACCAGGTACGTCAGCTCGAACCAGCGCGGCGGGGTGCGCCGCGCCACGAGGTGGCCGTCGGCGTCGTAGACCTCCCCGGCGCCGCTGCCGCGCCGGGTGGCGTCCTCCCGGATGTCGTAGAGGAAGACGCAGACGGTGGGGGCGCTGCGGCGCGCCGCCCAGTCCCGGGTGGGGGCGTCGAAGACGACCTCGACGCCCGACGCCTCCAGACCGGACCCGCCGAGCAGCCGGCGCAGTCCCTCGTCGACCTCGTGGATCACCGGCGGGTCACCTCGTCGGGCGGCTGGATGCTGCCGTTGACCACCAGGAAGTCGGTCGTCACCGGCGAGAAGCCGCGGCCCTTGGCGGTGATGATGCGCGGCCCGGTCTGGTCCTTGGCGAGGATCAGCAGCTGGCCGATGAACCTGCCGTCGGGGCCGGGGATGGTCGGCGCGGCCGCCGCGGTGATGCCCGGCTTCCAGGTGAACCGCACCGGCACTCCCGGCGGGAAGTCCTTGCCGCGCACGGAGGTGACGAAGCCGGGCTTGCCGATGTTCGGCACCGCCACGATGCGCGGCTGGAGGATGCGCAGCCGCTGCCTGGTCGTGTTGTCCTTCTTGTCGGCGTCCGTGCCGGTGGTGGTCAGCACGCCGGTGACCTGGGCGGTCAGCGCCTTGTTCGGGCTGAGGACGACCCGTACGACCGTGCTCGCACGCGGCTTCAGGTCCGGCAGCGCGCACACCCAGGACTTGTCGCAGCCCTCCGGCGTCCCGTTGTCGGGGATGCTCTTGGGCAGGCCGATGTGCAGCCGCAGGCCGGTCGCGAGTGCGTTACGGCCGTTGCGGACCGTGTACGTGACCACGACGCGGCCGCCCACGTAACCCGGGTTGGGCTGCGCGGTGACCTTCACACCGGGTCCGGCGTCGGGCGCGGGCGGCTCGGAGGGCACGGTCGGGGGCGGGGTCGGTGTCGTCGGGGGAGTCGCCTCGCGCACCGGGACGACGGTCCGGCCGGCGTTGTCGCTGGGCTCCGGGTCGATGACCGTGCCGGTGACCGACCAGTCGACGGGCTGGTCGCCCGCGGTGAGGCCGGTGAGGGTGACGCTCACGGTGACGGTGGTGCCGGGCTGCACGACGCCGACGTCGCACTGGAGGGAGGCGGCGTCACAAGTGCCCCCGGGCCAGGTGACCTTGGTGACCTGCACGCCGGTCGGCGGGGCGATGGTCAGGGTGGTGCCCGGGGAGGCGGCGGGACCGTTGTTCACCAGGCCTACCTGGACCGTGGTGGACTTGCCGACGGTGACCTCGGGCGTGGTGCCGGGCGCGTTGACCGCGAGGTTCACGGACTGCTGGACGGTGGGCTCCTTCTGGCGGCCCGGGAGCGTGCTGGTGAGCGCGGTGAGGTCGCCGGAGTCGACGTCCAACAGGCTCAGTTTCTCGGGGCTGTTGACCGCCACGGCGGCACGCGAGCTGATCACCAGGCCCTTGCCGTCGGCCGTCCACGCGGCGTCGCGCGGCTGGAACGGGCCGGTCGCCGAGGTGTCCGGCAGCTGCCGGCCGCAGGCGCCGGGCAGGTCGCGGGCCGAGGCGGGCGTCAGCACCTGGCAGTCGTCGCCCGTGAGGGACGTGAGCAGGATGCCGTCGCGCTCGTCGACCTGGCCGCCGCCGCTCTTGCGGTTGAAGGCGATGGAGGTGCCGTCCGGCGAGAACGCCGGGCTGTCGTCGATGACCTCGCAGTCGCCCGGGCAGATCGTGGCGCTCAGATCCTTCTGCTGGTCCAGGTGGTCGACGGGCACGGTCCAGATGTGCTTGTTGCCGCCGTTGTCGTTGATGACCTCGTTGCGGGTGAAGGCCAGGGTCTTGCCGTCGGAGGACCAGGTGGGCTGGGCGTCGCCGCCGGTCCGCTGACCGGCCGGCGGGGTGATCTGCCCGGTGATCGCGCCGGTGGCCGCGTCCGCGACGAGGATGCGGCTCGGGCCGCCGAGGCCGCCGGGCGAAGTCCGGGTGAAGGCGAGGTACTTGCCGTCCGGGGAGAACGTCGGGTCGGTGTCCCAGTCCGTCGCGCCGCGTCCCGCGAGGGGCATGGGCTCGGCGTTCGATCCGTCGGCGTCCGCGATCCAGATCCGCTCGATACGGCCCTGGGGACCGTCCTCGAAGCGGGTCAGCACGATCCGGCGGCCGTCGGGCGTGTAGTTCTGCCGCTCGGTCCACGGGTCGTAGCCCGCCGCGGGCTGGAACAGCGGGTCCTTGGCGGAATCGGTGTTGGTGTCGGCCGCCGGGTCCTCCTTGAGGATCGTCAGCCCCAGGTCGCGCGGGTCGGAGCCGTCCGCCCGGGCGTCCTGCAGCGTCACCACGTGCGGGCCGGCCGCCGTGGTGCGCTCGACGATCGCGCCACCGCCGTCGACCGTGCCGAGCCAGGTGACCGAGGAGATCTCGCGGTCCTCGTTCAGTACGAGGGAGGGGACCTGGTCGGAGTGGGCGGTCGTCCGGAACACGTGGTCCCAGTCGCCCTCGCACTGACAGGTGATCTCGGGGCTCAGGAACACCACACCGTCCCCGTCGGGCAGCCACGCTGCCCCGTGGGCACGCCACTGTGCCTGGTTGCCCCCGAGGAGCGGTTCGTCACCGGTCCCGTCCGCGCTCGTCACCCGCAGCCGGGGCACGCTCTGCCCGTTCTCGGTGGTCGTGGCGGTGTACGCGATCCAGTTCCGGTTGGCGTCGTCGTTCACCGGGTTCCACACCGGTTCGCTCGCCGTGCCGTTCGCGGCGTCGGTGACCCGGGTGGCGGTGCCGCCGTTCAGGTCCCGTACGTAGATCTGCTCTCCGACCAGCGGGTTGCCGTCGCTGGAGTACGCGATGCGCTGCCCGTCCGGGGAGACCGTCGGGCACTCCTCGTTCGAGGCGGTGTCCGTCAGCCGCGTCAGTCCGGTGCCGTCGGTGTGCACCAGCCACAGGTCTCGCTGCGTGCCGCCGCCCAGGGCGCCGGACTCGGCCGCGTCGAACACGACGGACCTGCCGTCCGGGGTCAGCCGGGGGTGCGCCGCGTCCATGCCGCTGGTCAGACGCCGTACGGAACCGTCGGCGGAACGCAGATAGATCTGCGGGGTCTTCTCGTCCCGCAGGCTCGCGAAGACCACCTGCTCGCCGAGGGCGGCCGGCTGGACGTCGTAGTGGGCGGGGCCCGCACCGAACAACTCGGTGCTGGAGGTCGTGGTGGCGACCTGGCCGAGGCTGCGGTGCCGGGTGCCGGCGTAGGCGATCCGGGTGTCCGCGGTGCCGGCGGCCGCCGCGGCCCGTGGCGCGGACTCGGCACTGCCCTGCCCGGACGCCGCGGTCACCCCGAGCAGCGGGATCAGCAGCAGCAACGACATGCCGAGTCTCCCCGGGCGGTACCGCCCGCCGGGGCCAGCGGTGGCCAATTGAGGTCCCCCTCATGATCTGGTGCGGCACGTGGATGTGCCCCTGCCACCCTGCTCCGGGCGCGCGCGGGACGGCAGGGCGGCGGGGCCGTACGCGGGGGAAACGTGGGGTGTGCTTTCGGGCAGTGCCGTGTGCGTTCGGGCAACGTCGGCGTTCCCGGCGGACACCGCCTGCCGCCGTCGCATCGGAAGGTTCCCGAACTCCCTTGTCAGATGAGCCCGTTGCGCAATGCATAGCCCACCGCGTGGGCCCGGTTGCGGAGTTGGAGGCGGGTGATGATCTCGTGCAGGACGTTCTTGACGGTGCGTTCGGAGTACGCGGTCTTGCGGGCTATCTCCGCGGTGTCCAGGCCCTCCGACACCAGGCGCAGCATGTCCGCCTCCCGGGTGGTCAGCGTGGACAGGGACAGGCCGTGCGGATCGAGCGCCGAGCGCTGCAGGCTGCCGACGTGGGAGAGCAGCTTGCCCAGCAGGTCGCCGGGGAGCACGCCCTCGCCGTTGGCCGTCGCGAGGACCAGGTGGACGAGCCGGTCCTGGTCGGCCTCGGCGCGCCGCAGCACCGCCGGGACGCCGCACTCGATGACGCGCTGCAGCGCGCCGGAGCCGAGCGTGCCGACCACGAGGCCCACGCGGGTGGCGGAGTTGAGCCGCAGCCGGTGCAGCAGGGCGGCCACGTCGTCGTCGACGTTGTCCACGACCACCAGCGACACCTGCGCCCCGTCGGCGTCGGCCTCGTCGGACAGGTCGACCTCGGGGCGCTGGCGGAGCTGCTGGACGACGCCGACGCGCAGGATCGGATCGGCGGCGTAGACAGCCACGGTCACCCGCTCCGGACGGCCCGAACGCGAGGCCCTCAGCCCGGAGCCGACGGTGGCGGGCACATGTGACTTGGAGGCGGACATGGCAGGGGTGTTCTCCTCTGCGCAGTACATGGGGGGGTTACCTGTTCGTGAGTTCGTGGGGGAGGATCGCTGGCGCGGGGCGAATGCCGGAAGGCGGCGCGCGGGAACGGCCGGGTGACATTAACGACCCACTGTTACCAATGCCGCGTAGTTAAGCCGTGAGGTCGTGCGTCAACTGCCCTGTTTCTGCTGTTGGGTGTGTGGGGGCGAGCCACTGGGGGTGCAGTGTGTAG
>NZ_JBEYVO010000063.1:0-32040 GCF_040644055.1 Streptomyces sp. NPDC047043 | reverse complement strand
CCACGCCACGGCACCTTGAACGCCCACCCATGCGGGCGGGCGTTCAAGGTGCCGTGGCGTGCGCGCAGCTCAGGTGATGACGACGGGGCGGTGTCCGGCGGCGGCCGGACCCGCTTCGTCCGGCCGGGGCGCGCATCGACACCGGGCCCGAACAGGAACCACTGGGAGTACGGCGTGCTCGACTCGCTCGACCTGAAACTGTTGCACGCACTGCAACTGGACGGCAGGGCGCCCTTCAACCGCATCGCGGAGACGCTGGGTGTGTCCGACCACACCGTCGCGCGCCGCTACCGGCGGCTGCGCGACACCGTGCGCCTGCGGGTGCTCGGCATCACGGACGGCAGTCGGCTCGGCCGTGACACCTGGATCGTCCGGCTGCGCTGCACCCCCGACATCGCACCCCAGTTGGCGGACGCGCTGGCCCGGCGTCCGGACACCGCCTACCTGGGCCTGATCTCCGGCGGTACGGAGGTGATGTGCGGGATGAAGCCGCGCAGCCGGCAGGAGCGCGACGAACTGCTCTTCGGACGGCTTCCGCGCTCACCGAGTGTCATCTCGGTCACGGCCCACTGTGTGCTGCGGCACTTCTACGGCGGTCCGCTCAGCCTGCCGAGCAAGATCGACGCACTCGGGCCCGAGCAGATGTCGGCGCTGCAGCCGCCCTCCGTGGACACCGACGGAACGCCCGTCACCCTGGACCAGGCCGACGAGACGCTGCTCGCCGTGCTCCGACGTGACGGGCGCGCTCCCCTCACCGAACTCCAGGCGGCGACGGGCCTGTCGGAGGGAGTGGTCAGACGACGCCTCGACCGCCTTCGCTCCACGGGTGTCCTCTACCTGGACGTCCAGTTCGATCACGAACCGCTCGGCCGAACGGTGGAGGCGATGCTCTGGCTCACGGTGGCGCCCGCAGCGCTCGCCGCCGTCGGCAGGGCTCTCGCGGAACACCAGGAGGTGCGCTTCGCCGCGGCCACCACCGGTCAGGCCAACGTCGTGGCGGCGACCCTGCACCGCGACACGGCCGAGTTGTACACCTATCTCAGCGACAGGGTCGGCGCGCTCCAGGGCGTCCAGTCCGTCGAGACCGCGCTCATTCTGAGACAGGTCAAGGAGTACACGTATGAGCCAAGCCGCTGACAAGTCATGGATTGATTTGTCGGAATGTGGGAGACTTGACTGGCTATACAGTGATTTTTTCGCGATGCTTGCTCGCAGGTCTGCTGTATAGTCAGTCTTATGAATGACGGTGCCGCGGATCGCGGTTCGCTGGTGAACGACGAGGGCGTCGTGCTGTTCGGCGACATCCTGCGGCTGGTGAACACCATCGGTGACCGGGCCTCGCGCGTGATGCGCGAGGCCACCGGGCTCACCGGTACGGAGTTCGAGGTCCTGTTGCGACTGGCCCGCCATCCCGAGAACCGCACCACGAACGCCCGCCTGGCGCAGGAGCTGTCCGTCGACTCCGGTGGACTGACCCGACTGGTCGCCCGGATGGAGACCGAGGGCCTGCTGGCGCGGCATCCGCACCCTGACGACAGACGGGCGATGCTGCTGGAACCGACCGACCGTGGCCGGGAACAGCTGACGCGCGCACTTGAGGCCCACGTGCCGCAGGTCACCGCGGATCTGCTGGAGCCGCTCACCAGGGTCGAGCGGCTCATTCTGCGGGAGCTGGTCAGCAAGGTGCTGGCCGGCGCTGCCGGGGGCTCGCAGCAGGCGGCGTCAGGGTCATGCACGGCCCAGGCGGCGCACCCGGACTCACCCCATGCGAAAGAAACGAACGGAGACACCCCGTGAAGATCCTCCTGATCGGCGCCACCGGCATGGTCGGCTCGCGCATCGCCGCGGAAGCACTGGCCCGAGGACACGAGGTGACCGCGGCGACCCGCTCGGGTCGTTCCGGCGACCTGCCGGAGAACCCCGCGCTGACCACGGCGACCCTCGACGCCTCGGACCCCGCCCAGGTGGCCAAGGGCGCCGCCGGTCACGACGCCGTGGTCTCGGCGATCTCCCCGGCTCGCGACGGCTCCGTCGACCCGGCGGTGTCGCTCCTGGCGACGTACCGCTCCCTGATCGAGGGACTGCGCACGGCGGACGTACGGCGGTTTCTCATCGTCGGCGGGGCGGGCAGCCTCCAGACCCCCTCGGGTGTGGACCGGGTGGACACCCCGGACTTCCTCGACATCTACAAGCCCGAGTCGCGTGCCCTGCGCGAGGTCCTGCGACTGTTCCGGGCCGAGGTGACCGACCTCGACTGGACGTACCTTTCCCCGGCGGACGAGATCGGCCCCGGTGAGCGCAAGGGTGTGTTCCGGCTCGGCGGTGACCAGATGCTGTACGCGCCCGACGGCAGCAGCACCATCAGCGCCGAGGACTTCGCGGTCGCGCTGGTCGACGAGCTGGAGAAGGGCGACGCGATCCGTCGCCGTATCACCGTGGCCTACTGACGGCCGCTCACGGCGCGGCCGGGAGAACGGGGCGCCGCCGCGGAGGACGTAGTGCGCCACCAGCAGGTCACGGCCCTTGCCTCTGGGGCCCTGCGCGCGAACGTCCGGGCCCCAGGGTGCCCCTTGCACAGGCACAACCAACAGGTCCCCCGTGGGCCGGAGTGGCACAGCGCTCCGGACCCCCGGGGGACCTGCGTATGCGGTCGGTGCTCCTCCTGGGATTCGGAGCACTCTCCCCGAGTGACTTCCGGGCCCCTTCGGCCCATGCAGCACTCTCGCGTGAGCCGTCGCGCCCGCCGACCGTGATCACGGCGAGTCGGACACAGCGGCGGTCAGCCGTGGAGGATCGGTTGGCCCCCGGGGCAGCCGGCAGGCGGGCGACGAGGCGCGCAGATTCCACGACAGCTCAGTGGATCTCCCGCGCGGGTCCGACATGCGGACCAACCGCGTTGTGGCCTTCGTACGGCCACTCCTACCTTCGGCTCCAGGAATTCGCACAGCGTCTCCGGGAGGATTCCATATGAGTCTCGAGGTAACTTCCCTCGGATATCTCGTCATCACCGCCGAGGACGTCGCGGCATGGCGGACATTCGCCGAATCCGTCCTCGGAATGCAGGTCGGTCAGTCGCCTGACGGATCCGACGACGGAAGTCTCTATCTCCGCGTCGACGAGCGGAGTTGGCGCGTCGCGGTGCAACCGGGTGCCGACGGCGGACTGACGGCCATCGGGCTGGAGGTCTCCAGCCGCGAGGCGTTCGAGAACCTGCGCAAGCGGCTTTCGAACAGCGGGATCGAAATCGAGGACGAGCCGCGACTCGCCGAGCGGCGGGGCGTCCTGGACGTGTTCAGGACACATGATCCTTCCGGGCACCCGGTCGAGTTCTACTACGGCGGGAAGAGCGACCGCGAGCCGTTCGTCTCGCCGCGCGGAGCGCGGTTCGTGACCGGCCCGCAGGGACTCGGGCACGCGGTTCTCTTCGTCGACGAGTACGAACGGGTCCGCGACTTCTACGTCGGCACACTGGGATTCCAGGTCCGGGACGTCCTGGTGATGGGGGAGCCGTGCTCCTTCACCTCGCCCAACCCACGGCACCACACGGTGGCGTTCGTGTCGATTCCGGGCGTGCCGCCGATGCTGCAGCACTTCATGCTCGAGGTCGACGACCTGGACACCGTCGGACGGGCCCTCGACCGCGTCCAGGACAACGACGTACCGCTCAGCCTGAGCCTCGGGCGGCACACGAACGACCGCATGCTCTCCTTCTACTGCGAGAGCCCCTCGGGAGTGAAGGTCGAATACGGCTGGGGCGGCCGTCTCGTCGGCGGCGACCACAACACCGGGTACTACGACGCCGCGTCCGTGTGGGGCCATCGACCGCCCCCCGGAACCTCCATGATGGACGGTCTGGGCACCGACTGACCCGCACGTCCGCAGGCCTTCCCCTTCCCCGCAGAGAGAGCTGAAATGGCCCTGAACGACGAAGAACTCATCACCGTCCCCGGCATGCTCAGCCGCTACGTCCGGCTGCCGAACGGAACCAAGGCCCACTACATGACGTCCGGCGAGACCGGCCCGGCCGTCCTGCTGCTGCACGGCGGGATCATCGGCTCGTCCGCCACCGCCGGCTGGCGCTTCATGGCGCCGTTCCTCGGCGCCCACGGCTTCCGGGTGTACTGCCCCGACCTGCCGGGCTTCGGACACACCTCCGGCCACGAGAGCGCCTACCCGGCCGAACACGGCAACGCCGCACACGTCGACTTCCTGCACGACTTCGTGAACGCGCTGTGCCTGGACACCTTCCACATCTCCGGCAACTCCATGGGCTGCCTGAACGCCGTCAACTACACGCTCGCGCATCCGGAGCGTGTCAGCAGTTACGCCCTCATCGCGGGCGGTCTCGGCGATCTCGTCCCGTCCCCGGACCTGCGGCCCGGACAGGAGAAGTCGGACCGGCCGGACATCATGGCGTTCGACGGCACGCCGGAATCCATGCGGAAGATGATGTCGGCGATCATCCGGGACTCGTCCACCGTCACCGAGGACCTCGTGGCCATGCGGACCGCCGCCGCGCTCCGTCACCAGGACTACTACCGCCGCCGCACCCAGCTCTCCTTCGGCGGCGAGGACAAGGACATCCAGGCGCGTCTGTCGACGAAGGGCCGTTTCGACCGCCTGTCGATTCCCGGGATCTACCTCTACGGAAAAGAGGACGTGCTCGTTCCCCACGAGGTCTTCGGCTACCCGCAGGAAGACGCGCTGCCGGGCGTGCAGTTCTTCTACCCGGAGGACACCGGGCACCAGGGCCAGACCGATCAGCCCGAACTCGTGAACCAGCTTTTCCTGGAGTTCTTCCGTGACGGGAAGGTGTCGTGGGAGACGGCACAGCGGTCCGGTATTTCCGACCGGCGTCCTCCGTTGCCCGAACTCGTCGACGTCAGCTGATTTCCGGCAGGAGATCCGCATCCCGCACGCGCCACGCCATTTCGTCACGGAGGTACGGAAATGGAGAGTCTGGACAGGCTCATCGACTTCGAACAGGGACTCGTCAGCCCCGAGATATTCTCGGACCCGGAGATCTACCGCCTGGAGCAGGAGAAGATCTTCGCACGGTCGTGGCTCTTCTTGGCCCACGAGTCCCAGATCCCCAAACCGGGTGACTTCTTCTCCACCTGGATGGGCGGGGACCCGGTCCTCGTCGTCCGCAGGAAGGACATGACCGTCGGCGCGTACCTCAACGCCTGCCGGCACCGGGGGATGAAGGTCTGCCGCGCCGACTCGGGCAACACCAAGGCGTTCACGTGCACATACCACGGCTGGACGTACGGAACCGACGGCAAGCTCGTCAACGTACCCAGCTTCGAGGACGCCTACTACGGTGAGCTGAAGACGGCCGACTGGGGACTGGTGCCGGTCACCCAGGTCGACGAGTACAAGGGGCTGATCTTCGGCAACTGGGACCCTTCCGCGCCACCCCTGCTGCAGTACCTGGGCGACTCGACCCGCTTCCTCGACACCATGATCGACCGCCGTGAGGGCGGCGTCGAGGTGCTCCCCGGCATTCACAAGTGGACCTTCGTCGGCAACTGGAAGCTCGCCGCCGAGCAGTTCGCGGGCGACGCCTACCACGGCCAGATCAGCCACGCCTCGGCCGCGATCGCCATGCTCGAAGGGGTATCTCTGGAGGCGGCTCCCGGGGGCGGCGATCCGTTCGGCAGCGTCGTCGGCTACCAGTACTCCGACGGCTGGGGCCACGGTACGGGCTTCTCGTTCGACCCGCGCGGACAGCTCTTCCCGGTGTTCTTCACCTCCGACGTGCTGACGGACTACTACCGCTCCACGCACGCGGAGCAGGTCGAGAGGCTCGGTGCGGAGTGGGGCTTCCACACCTCGCACAACAACATCTTCCCGAACCTGTCCTACCTCAAGCCGCAGAACAGCCTGCGCGTGTGGCACCCGAAGGGCCCCAACAGCTTCGAGGTGTGGGCCCTCACCCTCGTCGACAAGGCCGCCCCGCCGGAGGTCAAGGAGGCGCAACGGGTCGCCACGATGCGCACCTTCAGCGCCTCCGGGATCTACGAGCAGGACGACGGCGAGAACTGGAGCCAGATCGGCGAGAACCTCAGCCGAGGCGGCGCGGTCATCCATCGCACGATGCTGAACTACCAGATGGGCCTCGGGCACGACGGGCCGAGCGACACCTACCCGGGCACCATCGGGAGCCAACTGGTGGGGGAGGGCCCGCAGCGCACCTTCTACCAGCGCTGGCTCGAACTGCTGAAGTCCGAGGAATGGCCGGTCCCGAAGGACGCGTCGGGCGTGCTGACCGCCGCGGCCGACATCTAGAGAGGAGGGCCAGGATCATGACGACCGTCGACGAGGAGACCTCCGCGGACGTGCCGGGCATCAGCCTGGACGTCGATCTGCCGACGTACCACGAGATCAGTCAAGTCCTCTATCTCGAAGCGAAGTTGCTCGACGAGCGGCGTTACGAGGAGTGGTTCGCGCTCTTCGCGGACGACATCCGGTACTGGATGCCGATCCGCTACAACCGTCTGTCGCGTGAACTCGCCTCCGAGACCTCGGGCGTCGGGGAGGCGGCCAACTTCGAGGAGGACAAGGCCTCGCTCTGGCAGCGGATCGTACGACTGCGGACCGGGATGGCCTGGGCCGAGGACCCGCCGAGCCGGGCCCGGCACATCGTCACCAACATCTCTGTCGAGCCCGGGAGTTCGCCGGAGGAGTACGACACCCGGTCGTACTTCCTCACGTACCGCACCCGCGGTGACAGCGAGTGGGACCTGTGGGTCGGCCGCCGGGACGATGTGCTCCGGCGGGTCGGTGACCACCGGTGGCAGATCGCCAACAGGACGATCACCCTTGACCAGGCGACGATCCTGTCCAAGAACCTGAGCGTCTTCTTCTAGACCCGGGACCGAGTGGGGGGCGTCGGAACGGGCCCTGTTCCGGGGGTGAGGAAACCCTCCGTCCTGACGCCGTCCGCTCTCGGGGCCTCGCAGGGAGCCGGGGCCTCTCTCCGGAACAGACCGTCCTGATGCCGTGAAGGAGCTCGATGTGAGGGTGCTGATCGTCGGAGCCTCGCTGGCCGGACTGCGTACCGCCGAGGCCCTGCGAGCCTCGGGTTCCGACGCCGCCATCTGCATGGTGGGCAGTGAGCCCCATGCGCCGTACGACCGTACACCGCTGTCCAAGGAACTGCTCACCGGCGACAGGGAGCCGCACGAGGTCGCGCTGAGGACTCCGGAGCAACTGGCGGATCTGGAGCTGGACCTGAGGCTCGGCACCGCCGCCACGTCCCTCGACCTCGCCGGCCACGGCGTCGGGTTCGACGACGGTTCCCGGCTGACCGCCGATGTCATCGTGCTCGCCACGGGGTCGCGCTCCCGGAGCCTGGCCGGCACGGCGGGGTACGACAACGTCTTCGGGCTGCGCTCGCTGGAGGACGCGGCGGCGATCCGGGCCGCGATGACGACCGCGACGTCACTGGTGGTCGTGGGCTCCGGATTCATCGGCTCGGAGGTCGCGTCGGCGGGCCGCGCCCGCGGACTGGACGTGACGGTGATCGAGTCGGCGTCCGCGCCCCTGGCCCGGGTGTTCGGGGCGGAACTGGGCAGCAAGCTGGGTGGTTTCCACGAGCAGGCGGGAAGTTCGCTGCTGTGCGGCAGAACCGTCGTGTCGTTCAAGGAAGCCGGAAGCTCCCGTGTGGACGGAGTGCTGCTCGACGACGGGACCGAGGTGGCGGGCGACCTGTTCGTCATCGGCGTCGGATCCGTGCCGAACGCGGAATGGCTGTCGTCGTCGGGGCTGGACGTCACGGACGGGGTGCGCTGCACGGCGTCCGGCCAGGCCGTAGGAGCGGAGCACGTGTACGCCGTCGGTGACGTCGCCCGCTGGTGGAGCCCCCGCTACGGCGAGGCGGTACGGACCGAGCACTGGACCGCGGCGGGGGAGCAGGCCGCCGTGGTGGCCGCCGTGATCCAGGGCAGGACGCCCTCGGACGACCTGTTGCCCTATGTGTGGTCGGACCAGTTCGGCCACCGTGTGCAGATCGTCGGAAGGCCCAGGGCCTCGGACGATCTCGCACTGCTGCGGGATGTCGAGGAGGGCCTCGCCGCGATCACCGGACACGACGGAGTGCTGTCGTCCGCCGTCGTGGTCGACCAGCCGCGGCTCTTCGCCCGGCTGCGCCGCATGGTGCGCGATCGCACCCCCTGGAAGACCGCCGTCGCCGACTCCGGGGGGCTCGTGCGTGCCCGGCCGTAGCCGAGGAGCCCGCCCCCGGACCACTGAGCCGTTGCAATCGCCCCGTGCCGGCAGACGCCGGCCGTCGCAAGGGCCCTCAAGGATGGAATGACCAATGGAATACGCACTGCTGGGCCGCACCGGTGTCAGAGTGTCGCGCATCGCCCTGGGCACGGCGCTTCTCGGCCTCGCTCCCGGTGAGGCCGAGTCCGGCCGCTTCGTGCACGCCGCTGTCGATCTGGGCGTCAACGTCTTCGACTGCGCGAACACCTACGGAAACCGTCCGGCGTTCGACCGCCCCGGACTTCCCGCAGCCGCGGAACGACGGCACGCCGAGGAACTGCTCGGCAAAGCCCTGCGGGGCCGCCGCGACGACGTCCTGGTGTGCACGAAGGTCGGTGAGCCCGTCGGCGACGGACCCAACGACGGTGGTCTCGGACTGGCCGTACCGGGGCAGGTGAACCGGGGTGGAGGGCTGAGCCGGTTCCACATCCTGCGGGAGGTCGACAGGAGTCTGCGCCGCCTGCAGACGGACCACATCGACGTCTACCACCTGCACCACCCCGATCCCGACACCCCCGTCGAGGAGACGCTCGGCACGATGGACGACCTGGTGCGGCAGGGGAAGATCAGATACGTCGGGCTGTCGGACCACTTGGGCTGGCAGATGACCAAGGCGGTCCTCACGGCCGACGCGCGGAGCGCGGCGCGGCCCGTGCTGAACCAGATCGAGTACAACCTGATCCGGCGGGCCGCGGAACGCGAGATCGTGCCGGCCGCCGAGGAACTCGGAGTGTCGCTGACCTGCTTCAGCCCGCTGGCAGGCGGGGCGCTGGCCGGACTCGACGTGCTGGAGCGCCCCTTCGGAGGTCTGCGGCGATGGGGTGTCCCTGTGACGTTCTCGCAGGAACAGCGTGACGCGGCCGGTCTGCTCGACACGTTCGCCAAGGACTGGGGCCAGGCCCCGGCGCACCTGGCGCTGCGGTGGCTGCTGGACCGGCGGCCCGTGGCCGCGGCGATCATCGGCCCCGAGTCGGTCGAGGAACTCGCGGCTGTGGTCGGCGCTGTCGACGTGGCTCTGGAGCCCGAGCAGCTCGCCGCGCTCGACAAGATCGGGCGGCCCGGGTCTCAGCCCTGGTGACGCGGGGAGCCGCTCGGCGCCGTGGGCTGTCCCGGGTCGCCGCATTCAGGCTCCCAGGCGCTGTGCTGCGGGTCGAGCGAGGGCATCACCAAGGTCGAGAGCAGCTGCGCGGCCCGGCTCACGGCGCGTTCACAGGCCTTCGCGTCGAAGCGGTAGGTGGGTCCGGACATCGAGATCGCCGCCGCCACGCGACGGCCGGAGTCGAAGAGGGGCGCGGCGACGCAGGTGAGACCGACCTGGGCCTCCTCGATGTCGTACGCGACCTTCGCGTCGCGGATCTTGCGTAGCTCGGCGAGGAGCCGGCCGGGCTGGGAGACGCTGTACCTGGTCATCCGGGGCAGTGGTCCCGACACGATCTCCCGCACGAGGCCCGGGTTCGCGTAGGCCAGCATCACCTTGCCGAGTGCGACACAGGTGGCGGGGAGACGGCCGCCGACGTGCGAGGGAGTGGGCATCGACCTGTGACCGTGGATCTTCTCGACATAGAGGACGTCCTGCCCGTCCAGAACCGCGAGGCTGACGGTCTCGTGGGTGAGTTCGTAGAGATCCTCGAGATACGGCAGCGCGCGCTCGCGCAGGTTCACGCTCTTCGGCCGGCTCGCCGCCGCCCCGAGCTCGAACATCCGCAGTCCCAGCAGATAGTCGGTGCCCCGGCGCTCGACCATTCCCGCCTCGGCGAGGACGGCGAGGAGACGGTAGGCGGTCGGCTTGGGAATACCGACACGACGGGCGAGTTCGGTGAGACCCGCCTTTGATTCCATACCGGCCAGCGAATCGAGCAGTGCGAGTGCTTTGTGTACCGAACTCAGCGAATGCTCACGGTGGTCGAGTGTTTCCGTTTTGTCGCCGGCAGGCTCCGTGTAATTCATGCCTCACGCCCTTGTTGAGTCAGCGGCCCGACCGCGCTCTCGAACTCCTGGGGAGGAGTGTGGCAGGTTACGGGAATATGTCAACAAGGTTCACCTCTCTTTGGCATTCCGGTCCCTCCCGTGAGGACGAGGGAGCCCTTCCGCTCCCCCGGGGTCTCGGTGAGCTCGGTGTTTACGGGCTGTTTCAACATGCGGAACATCGGGTTTCCCTCCGTCCGGCGTCGGCCCGAACATGTGGATGCCGTGGCCCGGCTCCCTCCGGCCGGATGGAGCCGTCCGCCGTCGCCGGCAGTGGATCAAGAATTCCGGTGGAAAGGAACGTGGAAAATGGCATGGCTTCGCGCCTGTGGCCCCGATGATCTCCAGGAAGGCGAGGCGCTGCGTATCGAGACCTTGCCGCCCATTGCCCTGTTTCGCGTAGGAGGGGAATTCTTCGCGATCGACGACACATGCACCCATGCGCTCTCGTCGCTGTCGGAAGACGGTTATCTGTCGGGTGAGGAGGTCGAATGCGGATTCCACTTCGCCAAATTCTGCGTTCGTGACGGCCGTGCCCTTTCCCTTCCGGCCTCGAAGCCTCTCACCACTTTCGCGGTCAAGATCGGCGACGACGGCGTTCACATCGACGTGGGCGAGCGGCCGTACCGGCAGATGCGATGACCCCGGGTTGCTGATCACCGTGGTGACCGCGGCGCGGCGTGCCGCCGAGTGATCGCGCTCTGGCGGACGAAGGCGGTCATTGAGAGCACGGCCCCGAGGGCCGCATCGCCGGTTCCGAGGAGGACTCCTCACCCTTGGTGCTGGTGGGCCAACGGAACAGCCGGTATCGGTGAGACTCATCTTGAACGGTGAGAGGGTTCCGGCCGTGCTGTCGGGGTCCTCTGCCGTGGCTGGGACCCGCAGGTCAGCCCACGTGAGGCTGGGCCTGGAGCTGTTCGCGGAGGTCGATCTCCTCAAGGGTGAGCGGGTCCTCGGTTCGGCGGATGCGCACGGGCTTGGGCCGGAGTGGCAATCCGTTCGTTGCCGGACCAGCAGCGGTCCCACAGCCAGCGGGCCGGCTTCCACCAGGCGTCGCTCTCGAGGCCGCTGTAGCCGTGGGCGTCCTTGATGGCGTTCTGGCGGTCCCAGCGGGTGCGCTCGGCGCCGTACCCGGTCAGCGCCGGTGGGACACGGCCGAGTTGGTCGGCGACGTATGCGACGACTTCGGCTGGCGTGTCCTCGGGGTGGGCCAGGTAAGTGCCCAGGAACCGCACGGTGCCCAGCTGGATCGCGTAGCCGAGCTGCGACCTCGCGCCCATCGATCAGTCGTGACCAGCAACGCCCCTCATTTTCTCAAGGCGGGTTGGGGCGCCGAAGATCTCCGCACGATCATCGACACCTTCCTCGCCCAACTGCAGAGGCGTGGAAACACCAGCCACCCGGGTGCTGTTCGATCGCGATGTGCGTGCCACCCCAGCTGGAAACGAGAGGTGTCACGCGCGGCGACGTGCGGCGGGCTCGCGTTCGGCGACGTGTCGGGCGACCGAGGCGACGCCGGGGCGGGCTTATCGCCCCAGGGAGCGGACCGAGGCGTGGCGGGAGCGGGCCGGCGGCATCGGGGTGGACGTGCCGTCCTCGGCGGCGTACAGAGAGAAGCGGGTGTGTTTCACTGGTCGTATGGCTACCGGAGCGACGCGGATCCGGCCGGTCTCGGGCGACGGCCGCACACGAGAACAGGACGTGCTGTCCGCCGTCCATGTCCCGTGGCGGCTGGAGTCCCGGGAGCCCGGTGATTTCCGGCCGGGCGGTGGCGAGATCGGGTGGATGCGCGCTCACGAACTGACGCGGTCCCGGATCGTGGAGTCCTCGGCGGCTCCGGTGGGCGGGCGGCGCGGACCGGAGGAGATCGCGCGTACCGAGGACGAATGGATCGTCGCCCTGGTCCAGCTCCGGGGACGCATGGTCATCGGTGGTGGCGATGAGACGGTGGAACTCCGGCCGGGTGGCGTCGTGGTGTGGGACAGCACGGCACCGGTCTGGTTCGACATCAAGAAGAAGGACCACAAGCGCAGTGTCTTCTTCCCGCGCGAGTTCCTTGCCACGCTGTGCCCGACTCTCGACGCCCGCCCGATGGTCGAGCTGCCGTCCGCGGACCCGGCTGTCGGCCTGTTCCGGGCGGTGACGGGCGATGTGGCCCGCTACGCGCCGGAGCTGGACGACACGGGTCGGCACGCCTCGTCCCGGGCCCTCGCCGAACTGCTGGTGGCATGTCTGCGGCCGCGGGTGCTGCACGGGCGGGCGGCGCTTCAGGCCGCGCTGTTCAAGCGTGCCTGCGCCCATGTCGAGGGACGGCTGGAGGACCCGGATCTGAGCCCCGGGGTCCTGGCTGCCGAACTGAAGGTGCCGCTGCGCACTCTCCAGGACGTGTTCGCCCAGCGAGGCCACACGGTGCGGGGATACGTCAAGGCCCTCCGCCTCGGCCGCGCCCATGTGGAGCTGAGCCGGGCCGACGGCCGCGGTGTCACCGAGATCGCCTTCGCCGTCGGGTTCGCCAACGCCGGACACTTCAGTCGCTCGTTCCACGAACGCTACGGTGCGAGCCCGCGCGAGGTGCGCGCGACGGCCCTCAGCCGGCAGCGCCGAGGTGCTCCGTGAAGAAGGCGACGGCCGCCTCCGCCGCCCGGTCGAAGGCCAGGGCGTCACGGTAGACGTCGAAGTGGCCGCCGCGGATGCTGACGTACTTCTTGGGCTCGTGGGCGCGGGAGTAGGCGGCGAACTGGAGCTCCGGCGGGCAGACGAGGTCGTCCTCCGCGACGATCATCAACATGGGGGTGGGACTGACGCGCTCGATGAGCAGGCCCGGTTCGTAGCCGGTCAGCAGCTCCATACTGCGGAGAGTCACTTCGTTGCGATAGGTGGGGAGGTCGTTGTGCGTCTGGACGAACTCCCAGGAGTCCGGGGTCGGCAGGGCGGCCGGGGCGGTGGGGTCGGGGGAGGCCACGGGGATCATCGCGGGAGTCCCGCCCGCCATGCGCGCCCTGCGGTCGGCCCGGTGGAAGGCCGCCGCCGCGGCGAGCGCCGGCGCGGGCACCAGCCGCTGGCCGCATTCGCGGCCGCTGACCATGGGCACCTGGGCGACGATGGCGCGCACGCGGCGATCCTGGCCGGCGAGGACGATCACATGTCCGCCAGAGAGGCTGGAGCCCCAGGCCCCGATGCGCTCCAGGTCGGTCTGCGGCAAGGTCTCCGCGAAGGTCACGGCGTCGCTGTAGTCGCGCATCTGCAGGAGCGGGTCGATCTCCTGGCGCGGGGTGCCCTCGCTGGTGCCGAGGTTGCGGTGGTCGTAGACGACGGCGGCGAGGCCGGCCGCCGCGAACCGTTCGGCCAGGTCGGGCAGGCGTCCCCCCTCCTTGACGCCGGAGAGGCCGGTGGCCATGACCACGGTGGGGAAAGGACCGGGGCCCTCGGGTACGTAGTGCCAGCCGCGCAGGAGAGTCCCGTCGGTGGTCCGGAATTCGATGTCGTTTCGCATGGTTCCGAGCATGGACGGGGGCGGGAGGCGGTGCTGCTCCGGACGCGCAACCGCATGTGCGCTCGCGCGCAACACCCGCCACCGCGGGAGTGCGATGTTCCTGACCGGGCAGCGCGGCGAGCTGTTCCCGGCTGAGATGTTCGCGGACAGGTACCCGTCGGTGAACGGGCGGCCGAGCATGCCGCCCACCCCCAGGAGAGCCGGTTCGGCGGGAGCTTGTCCGGCTCCCGCCCCAGCCGGAACCCGGCGATGCGCACACCATGGTCCACGGCGTCCAGGAAGCCAATCTCACCGATGCCGGCTGTTCGATTGGTTCCCAAGGCCGTAACTGGCCGCTTCCCGAAGCGGCGCCGGGTACGGGCCGGGTGTCGGCGCTGCCTCGCTGTGGTCGGCCCCGGTCCCGGGGGACCTCCACCGCAGGCCGCGGTCCTACCGAGGCGGCTGTGCCGTCGAGCCGCGGGGGGTGAGCGAGGGGGTGGCGACCTGGTGGGACGCGGGTTCCTCGTCGGCGATGACCGCGAACAGGGTCCGGGCCACGTCGGCGCCGAACCCGTGCACGTCGTGGCTCATCGCGGACAGCGGCGGGTGGGTCAGCCGGCACAGCTGGGAGTCGTCCCAGGCGAGCAGGGAGAGGTCACCCGGCACCGAGACGCCCAGTTCCGCTGCGACGGCGGCTCCCGCGACGGCCATGATGTCGTTGTCGTAGAGGATCGCCGTCGGACGGTCGGTCATGAGCAGCAGGGAACGGGTGGCGCGCGCTCCTTCCTCGCCCTCGTAGCCCGTGGCGATCTGGAGGTCGTCGGCGAGGCCCAGGTCCCGCGTGGCCTCGGCGAACGCCTTCGCGCGGATGGCGCTGTGGCCGAGTCCGGTGGGTCCGCCGACCCGGGCGATGCGGCGATGGCCGAGCGCCGCCAGATACCGTACGGCCTCGGTCGCGGCGGTGGCGTCGTCCGTCCACACCGAGGTGAATCCGCCTGTCAGCGAGGGGTGACCGACCGCCACCGCGGGCAGTCCGGCGGCGCGCAGTGCCGGGACGCGAGGGTCGTTCGCACGGAAGTCGACCAGGATGGACCCGCCGATCTGCCGGCCCCGCCACCATCTCTGCTGCAGCGCGATCTCCTCGTCCACGTCCCGCACCAGGTGCAGCAGGAGCGAGCAGGACCGCTCGACCAGCACGCTTTCGACCCCGGAGATGAACTCCATGTAGAAGGGTTCGAGGCCGAGCAGGCGGGCCGGTCGGCAGATCGCCAGCCCGATGGTGTCCACCTCGGTGCCGGACGACAGGCTGCGGGCCCGTACGTCGGGTGTCCATCCCAGTTCCCGGGCCGCCTGGAAGATGCGGTCCCGGGTGCTGACGGACAGCCCGGGCCTGCCGTTGAACGCGAGCGACACCGCGCCCTTCGACACACCGGCCAGGGCGGCGACGTCCTTGATGGTGACGCGTTGCGGGGGTGCGCTCACGACGGTTCCACGCAGAAGATCGCCGCACGGGCCTGTTCCGCGTCGGGCCCGGCCCAGCCGCCGACGCGGATTCGGCCCTCCTCGCCGGGGAGCAGGGTGACGAGGCCGGTGTCGGACACGGCGTCGGGGGCGAGCCGGTCGGGTTGCAGGAGGAGGTCCCTGACCAGGGTGTGTGCGCTGACCACGACGTCGACTGTATCGGCAGCACCGGGGACGGACTCCACCCGTACGTCGAAGTCCGGGCGCGCATAAGGGAACTCGCGGTCCGGTACGGGGAAGTACACCGCGCGCAGCCCGTCCACGTCCGCGACCAGGAACTCCCCGTCCAGCCCGAGCAGGTCCGCGGGCAGCGGCGTCCGTACCGCGTCACGAGCGCCCACCTCCACGGTGAGCGGCACCCGGGCCGTCACCGTCCCTTCGGCGGCTGTCCTGCGTACGGTGACCTCGGCCCGCCAGGGGACGGCCGCCTGGTTGACCAGGCACAGCGCGACGCCGTCCGCGGTGGGCTGGAGGGTGAGCAGTCGGTCGGCGTACAGGCGGCGCAACTCGTGGTAGAGCGGCTTGAGCCGTCCGTCGCCGTCGACGGCCGCCCAGGAGCTGACCGGCCAGCAGTCGTTCAGCTGCCAGACGACGGTGCCGGCGCAGCGCGGCCAGTGGGAGCGCCAGTGCTCGATGCCGGCGGCGACGGCCCGGGCCTGGACGAGCTGGGTCAGGTAGTGCCAGCGGTCGAAACCGGCCCCGGTGCCCCTCGGGAGAGCGAAGTGACGGGCGACCCCGCGGTCGAGTTTGCCGTTGCCGTCCTCGGCCTTCTGGTGGTGGAGCATGCCGGGCGAGTCGGGGGCGAGGTCCTCGCCGGGCAGGGCACGCTGCAGGGTGGCCAGGGCGGGCGGCGCCTGCCAGCCGAACTCGGCGACGAAGCGCGGCACGCTGTCGCGGTACTCCGCGTAGTCCCTCCGGTTCCACACCTCCCACGAGTGGTGGGTGCCGTGCGCCGGGTCGTTGGGGTGATGGTCCCAGGAACCGGACCAAGGGCTGCCCGCCGTGTACGGCCGGGTCGGGTCCAACTCGGCGACGACCCGCGGCAGCAGCTCCAGGTAGTATCCCCCGCCCCAGGAGTCACCGGCCAGCTCGGGCTCCCAGCCCCAGTCCCTGAAGCCCCACAGGTTCTCGTTGTTGCCGTTCCACAGCACCAGCGAGGGGTGCGGCATCAGCCGTACGACGTTCTCCCGGGCCTCGGCCTCCACCTCGCCGCGCAGTGGCTGCTCCTCGGGATAGGCGGAGCAGGCGAACAGGAAGTCCTGCCAGACCATGAGCCCGAGTTCGTCGCACACGTCGTAGAAGGTGTCGTCCTCGTAGATGCCGCCGCCCCAGACGCGCACGAGGTCGACGTTGGCGTCCGCGGCCTGGGTGAGGCGGTGCCGGTAGCGCTCCGGGGTGACGCGGGAGGGCAGGACGTCGTCGGGGATCCAGTTCACGCCGCGGGCGAAGAGGCGTACCCCGTTGACGACCAGGGTGAAGCCGGTGCCGTACGCGTCGGGGGTGCGGTCCAGTTCGATGGTGCGGAAGCCGATGCGCCGCCGCCAGGTGTCCAGTGTGTCGTCGCCGTCGGCGAGGGCGACCGTCAGGTCGTACAGCGGCTGCTTCCCGTACCCGCGCGGCCACCACAGCTCCGGCTCGGGAACGTCCAGCACGAGCAGGGCGTGTCCGTCCGCGAAGGTGACCTCGGTGTCCGTTCCGGCCACCGACGCCCGCGCGGTCAGGAGACGTCCGGCGCCGCCGCCGGTGCGTTCCACCGTGAGGTGGATCTCGACACGGCCCTGTGCCCCGGTGACGGTGACGACGGGCCGGGCCTGGGCGATCCGGGCGGTCGACCAGTGCTCCAGTCGCGCGGGCCGCCAGATCCCGGCGGTGACGACGGTGGGACCCCAGTCCCAGCCGAAGCTGCACGCCATCTTGCGGATGTACTGGGAGGGCTCCGGATAGACGTTCGGCCGGTCGCCGACCGTCTTGCGTACGGCCTCCGCCTCCTCGCGGGCCGGAGTGAAGCGCACCTGGAGTTCTCCGGCGCGGCCGGTGACGTCGAACCGGTGGGTGCGGTGCATGTTGCGGGTCCGGCCGAGCACCTTGCCGTCGAGGGTGATCTCGGCCGCGGTGTCGAGGCCGTCGAAGACCAGGTCCGTGCGCTCGTGCGCGGTGTCGGCCGTGAGGCGGGCGGTGTAGGCCCAGGCCTGGTCGCCGACCCAGGCGATGTCGTGCTCGTTGGCGCCGATGAAAGGGTCGGAGATGATCCCCGCGGCCAGCAGGTCGGTGTGCACGCAGCCCGGTACCCGGGCGGGCAGCACCGTGTCCTCGTGACGCAGCCCCCACCCGTCGCTGAGCTGGGTGACGTCCTTCATGTGCGGCTCCCCTCACGTGAGGCAAGGTCGGTTCCGGTGACGGCCCAGTCAACCTAGCTGCCCGGTCCAGGGATGTCCATAAACCGGTCTAGTCCTCGCCGATCTGGGGCGTTTGTTCGCCCTTACCTCTTTTCTCTGCTGATACGGCTGGTCCTTGAGGCATCAAGGTAACGATTGAGTATCGCGATGGAACCGACAGCTTTACCGGTTCAATCCGCCGGTGCCATAGTGCCGACAGCCCAAAGGCGGGCCTGAGCCGCAAATCTGGAAGGAGCTGCGCATATGGGGAGGAAGACGCTCGCCGTCGCCACGCTGATCGCCGTCACGGCGCTCACGGCGACGGGATGCACGGGGGCGGCGGCGACCAAGGGGGAGTCCGCCGCCGCGGCGAAGGACCCGGACAGCGTGTCCGGCACCATCACGGTCCTGACGCACCGCACGGACCTCGTCCAGAACGGCACGATGAAAAAGTACGCGGCCGCCTTCAACAAGTCCTATCCCAAGGTGACGGTGAAGTTCGAGGGCGTCACCGACTACGAGGGCGAGGTCAAGATCCGCATGAACACCAAGAACTACGGTGACGTGCTGATGATCCCGAACGCGATCGCCAAGAAGGACTACCCCTCGTTCTTCGCCTCGCTGGGCACCACCGCCGAACTGAGCCAGAAGTACCGTTTCACCGGCAACACGACCGTCGGCGGCAAGGTGTACGGCCTCGCCACCGTGGGCAACGCCAACGGGTTCGTCTACAACAAGGCGGTCTGGAAGAAGGCCGGCATCACCGCCTGGCCCACCACCCCGCAGGAGTTCCTGACCGACCTCAAGGCCGTCAAGGCCAAGACGAGCGCGGTGCCGTACTACACGAACTTCAAGGACATGTGGCCGCTGACAGCCGGCACCGCGAGCATCGGCTCGGTCAGCTGCGACGCGCAGGCCAACGACAAGCTGGCGACCTCCACCGCCCCCTGGGCCGAGGGCAGCGACCTCAACGTCATCGACACCCTGCTCTACGACGTCGTCCACGACAAGCTCGCCGAGAAGGACCCCACCACCACCAACTGGGAGAACTCCAAGGGGATGATCGCCCGCGGGCAGATCGCCACCATGCAGCTCGGCTCCTGGGCCATCAGCCAGATGCAGAACGCGGCCGAGACCGCCGGGACGAACCCCGACGACATCGGGTTCATGCCGTTCCCGGCGCAGAAGAACGGCAAGTTCTGCGCGATCACGTCGTCCGACTACCAGCAGGCGGTGAGCGTCCACTCGACGCACAAGGCCGCCGCGCGGGCGTGGGTCGACTGGTTCACCGAGAAGTCCGGCTTCGCCCAGAACGAGGGCTCGATCCCGACGCTCAAGGCGGGCGCCCTGCCGGACACCCTGAAGCCCTTCGAAG
The DNA here is from genome assembly GCF_040644055.1 of Streptomyces sp. NPDC047043. Lineage (NCBI taxonomy): Bacteria > Bacillati > Actinomycetota > Actinomycetes > Kitasatosporales > Streptomycetaceae > Streptomyces > Streptomyces sp. NPDC047043. The sequence continues at coordinate 13,061 of NZ_JBEYVO010000063.1, read as the reverse complement.
ACAACGGTGTCACTCTTCTCGAACAGTCCCAGGCCAAGAGCGCCCAGGTCAACGCCATCGACAACGAAGCCGAGATCGGCCTGGCCAAGCCCGACTACCGGCAGAAGCTGGTCGACATGGCCCGTGGTGTCCAGAGCGGCAGCCTGAAGGACTACTTCGCCGACCTCGACAAGAAGTGGAACGAGGCGGAGAAGACCGCGGGCTCCTGACGGAGCGCGGCGCGCGGACCCGGCCAAAGCCTCCCCGCCTCCGGGTCCAGCCCGCCGACCGCATCCAGCGGACGACCGAAAGGCCGACATGACCCCCACCACACAGACGCCCACCGCACGCGTGGGCGAGGAGAGCACCGTCGCCCGCGCGTCCGGCGGCAGGGCGCGCCGGACGGCGACGAGGAGTCCCCGGCGTGGACGCGGCCCGCTGAGCCGGGCCACCCCCTGGCTGTTCCTGCTGGCCCCGCTGGCCCTGCTGGTCACGTTCACCTACGTGCCCGTGGCCAACATGATCTACTACAGCTTCACCGACTGGGACGGCGTCAGCCCGGAGATCCACCTCGTCGGCGCCGGGAACTACACCGAACTCTTCACCCGTCCCGAGCTGTTCCGGGTGTTCCTGGTCAGCTTCTACTACCTGGCCGCCTCCGCCGTGCAGATCGTCATCGCCCTGTACTTCGCGACCGTCCTCAGCTTCGACCTGCGCCTGCGCAACCTCTTCAAGGGAATCCTGTTCTTCCCCTATCTCATCAACGGCGTCGCCATCGGCTTCGTCTTCCTCTACTTCTTCCAGGACGGCGGCACCCTCGACTCGGTGCTGTCCTGGTTCGGCGCGGGCGGCGACCACGCCTGGCTCGGCGATCCGACGTCCGCCAACGTCTCCCTGGCGGGCGTGTCCGTGTGGCGTTTCACCGGACTGAACTTCGTGCTCTTCCTGGGCGCGATCCAGTCCATCCCCGGCGAACTGTACGAGGCGGCCGAACTCGACGGCGCCACGCGGTGGCACCAGTTCCGGTACCTCATCGCGCCGAGCATCAAGCCCGTGATCAGCCTCAGCGTGATCCTCGCTGTGTCCGGGTCCCTCTCGGTCTTCGAGATCCCCTACATCATGACGGGCGGGGCCACCGGCACCACGACCTTCGTCATCCAGACGGTGAAGCTCGCGTTCCAGTTCAACAAGACGGGCCTGGCCTCCGCCGCGGCGGTCGTCCTGCTCCTGATCATCCTGGTGATCACCTGGATCCAGCGCCGCCTCGTGCCCGACGAGAAGGTGGACCTCGTATGACAGCCAACGCCGTGGACGGCCGGCGCCCCCGGGGCATCGGCTCGGTCCTCATCTATCTGTCCCTGGCCGCCGCGTCGCTGGTGGTCCTGGTGCCCCTGGTCGTCGTCTTCCTCACCTCGCTCAAGACGTCGAAGGAGATGACGGACGGGGGAGGCGCGTTCCGTCTGCCCCACGACTGGCTCAACTGGTCCAACTACGCCACCGCGTTCAGCGACGGGCACATGCTCACGGCGTTCGGGAACACCGCGTTCATCCTGCTGTTCTCCATCACCGGCACCGTGATCATCGGCTCGATGACCGCGTACGCCATCGACCGGTTCACCTTCCGCGGCCGGAAACTGGTCATGGGCCTGTTCCTGGTCGCCACCCTGGTGCCGGGCGTGACCACACAGGTGGCCACCTTCCAGGTGGTCAACAGCTTCGGCCTCTTCGACACCCGGTGGGCGCCGATCGTGCTGTACATGGGCACCGACATCGTGTCCATCTACATCTTCCTGCAGTTCATCCGCTCCATCCCCGTCTCCCTCGACGAGGCCGCCCGGCTCGACGGCGCGAACGCGCTCACCATCTACTGGCGGATCATCTTCCCGCTGCTCAAACCGGCGATCGCCACCGTCGTCATCATCAAGGGCATCACCGTCTACAACGACTTCTACGTCCCCTTCCTCTACATGCCCTCCGAGAACCTGGGCACCATCTCCACCGCCCTGTTCCGTTTCAAGGGCCCCTTCGGCGCCCACTGGGAGGCCATCTCGGCCGGCGCGATCCTCGTCATCGTGCCCACGCTCGTCGTCTTTCTCTTCCTCCAGCGCTACATCTACAACGGGTTCGCACGGGGCGCCACGAAGTGAACGGGCGGGCAGGATCGGCGGCGACGGGTCTGCCGTCGGCACCGCCGACCGTGCCGACCGTGGTTCTGGTCGTACGACCGCGTCGGCCCGACCCGTTCCCGGTCACAGGACGCGCGCTGACGAGCGGGTGACCGCGGCGCCCCCACGCCGCGCAGTCACCCGGCGCGAAGCCGATACGGCGTCCGGAGGGCGCCGCGGCAGCGGTCGGGCCGGGCGTGGTCGGGGGCTCGGATGTGCGGCGAACCGGCCCTCTCGGCACTGCCGGAGAAGAGGCCGCGGCCACGGCAAGGGGACGGCGGTCCGCACCGGTCACGCCACGAGACGACCGACCGGGCAGACGGCGATCAGGCGCCCCTCCATGCCGGGAGCCGCCCCGGCACACACCGGCGGCGACCGGCCCCCTCTCGACCACGCGGCCCGGCCGCTGTTCGACCGGCGCCGAAACCGCTCCACCAGCGCCCCGGACAGAAAGAGCAGTTCATCCACTCCACCGCAACGAGTCATTCCCCCTGAGCAGGGCTACCCACGTCAAAGGAGACGTCCATGCCCAACCCACCCCTGAACCGTCGCGCGTTCGTCCTCCTCGGTGCCTCGGTCGCCGTCGCAGCGGGTTCCCAGCTGTCGAAGGCCGCCGCCGCACCTTCCCCCCGGACGTCCGCCGGCGTGCCGACGCAGGTCCGGCTCGTCGACGACGGGGCGAACCCCGCCACCCGTTCCCTGTTCGCCTTTCTGAAGCGCCAACAGGGCAAGGGCATCCTCTTCGGTCACCAGCACGATCTCACCTACGGTTTCACCTTCGGCACCCCGAACGGGAAGGCGTCCGACACGAAGGCGGCGGTGGGTGACTACCCCGCCGTCTTCGGCTGGGACACCCTCATCCTCGACGGCGGTGAGCGTCCCGGCGTCGAGGGCGGAACCCACGCCGAGAACATCGCCGCGCTCAGCCGGGCCATCAGACAGGGCGACGCCCGCGGCGGCATCAACACGCTCAGCGCACACATGCCGAACTTCGTCACCGGCGGGAACTTCAACGACACAGCGGGCCGAGTGGTCGGCCGGATCCTCCCCGGAGGCGCGCAGCACGCGCGGTTCACCGCGTTCCTCGACCGCATCGCCAAGGCGGTCAAGGGCGCCCGTCGAGCCGACGGCACCGAGATCCCGGTGATCTTCCGCCCCTTCCACGAGAACAACGGCGGCTGGTTCTGGTGGGGCGCGGGCCACACCACCTCGGCGGAGTACATCGAGCTGTACCGCTTCACCGTCGAGTACCTGCGCGACACCAGAGGCGTCCACAACCTGCTCTACGCCTACTCGCCCAACCAGAGCTTCGGAGGCGACCCGACCGGCTACCTCAGGACCTACCCCGGCGACCGGTTCGTCGACATCCTCGGCTACGACGCCTACGACGATTCGGCCGGCTCGGCCGGCTGGCTGAACGGCCTGGTGAACGACCTGGCCATGGTGGTTCGGCTGGCGAACGAGCGGGGCAAGGCGCCGGCCCTCAGCGAGTTCGGGGAGAGCGGCACCGAGGGACGCGACGTGAAGTGGTTCACCCGGCTGTCGGCCGCCGTCGAGGCGGACCCGCTGGCCCGTCAGGCGACGTACATGCTCACCTGGGCCAACTTCGGAGGCACCAACCGCGCCTATGTGCCCTACCCGGGCCATCCGCTGTGGGCGGACTTCGTGTCGTACTACGAGGACCCCTACACCGTCTTCGCCGACGATCTGCGGGGGGTGTTCTCCGCACGCACCACCGCCGTCGGGAACGAGCCGTTCCTGCACCTGGTGACCCCCACGGACCGGCAGCGCGTGACGACAACCAGGACCACCGTACGGGTGCGGGTCACCCCGGCGCGGGCGAGCCGGGTCACCTGGGCCGTGAACGGCGGACGCCCCAGACCGCTGCGCCTCGACGCCGACGGCTTCTACTCGGGCGACTGGTCGGTCGACCCGGCCTGGCTCGACAACCGCAAGGCCGACGTGACCGTGAGCGCGCGGGTGGACGGCGGGACGCTCACCGACTCGGCCGTGGTGCTCCTCGGCGAGGTCGCACCCCTGCCCGACGGGTGGGTGGACGACTTCGAGGGCTACGCCGGGGACGACGTCAGCCTGAGCGAGGCCTACAGCCACGTCAATTCCAACGTCACCACCCTGTCCAGCGAGCACAGGGCCACGGGCTCCTACGGGCTGGCCTACGCCTACGACTTCACCAGCGCCGAGTACACCGGCATCGGCAAACCCGTGGACGCCGACTGGTCCGCCTTCACATCCATGGAACTGTGGCTCCAAGGCGACGGGTCCGGGAACGGCGCGACCCTCCAGATCGTCGCGGACGGCGCCTACTTCGAGTACGGGGTTCCGCTGTCCGACACCACCGGGCAGCGGGTCCAGGCACTCTTCAGCGACTTCAGGCCCGCCCCCTGGGACACCGCACACGCCGACGCCCTGCTCGACGCGGCTCATCTCGCCAAGGTGACGGCGTTCAACCTGTACCTCGGACACGGCAGCAGCGGGGCCCTCACCGGCGTCGTGTACGTGGACGACATCAGGGCCGGGTGACAGCTGAGGGGCCTGGCGCAGGACCGTACGGCAGCGTTCCGTCGTCGGGCCCCGAACCGCCGTGTCGAACGGTGCGCGGTGGCGCCGTCCCAACAGGCGTGCTCTGTTTCCCCGGAGGGTCGCAACCCGGCTCCCGGAAACGAGGACTTCGAGCGCTCTGTACAGCGCGGGCAGGACGAAGGGGGCTGTGCTCCTCCGTGACGGTCCTGCATGGACCGTTGTGACAGGCGGTGCCCGTCAGGACGGCGCACTTGGGACAGTCGTGCCGCCCCGCCGCGAGGGCGGTTCGACCGGGAGCCTGATCCATCCCGTCGTCCGGACCGCCAACACGTCTCAGGGGCCCGGGTGCCAGGGCGGTCACCAGGAGGGCTGCTGTAGAGGGTGATCGGCGCCGATCTCATGCGGTGCAGTCGGTGCACGGTCCCCGTCGTCGCCGAGCATCATGTCCGGGTCGAACATAACGATGACGGCGGCGACCAGGAGGACCGTGAGCGGGCCGGCGAGCATGACCAGGAGGAACGACAGAAGCTCGGTGGACGACTGCGCGGAGGCGGCAGGGCCGGTGATGTGGACGGAGACGGCGGCCATGCCGGTGTAGTGCATCCCGGTCACGGCCACTCCCATGACCAGGCTCGCGCCGAGGCTGGCCCACAGGGCGTGGATGGAGACCGCCGCCCACAGCGCGGCCGTGGCCGCCGTGACGGCAATGACGACAGACAGGACGACCGTCAGCGGGTCGTAGCTGATGGTGCCGTTGGTGTGGATGGCGGACATGCCGAGGTAGTGCATCGCTGCGACCCCGAGTCCGGTGACGGTGCCCGCCGTTGCCAGGGTCAGAGGGGATCTGCCCCGGTAGCCGACGAGGAACACACCAAGGGCCACCACGGCGATGGCGACGACGAGGCTGAGAAGCGTCTTCGAGGCGTCGTAGCTGACCAGCGCGTTCTGCACGCTGAAACCGATCATGGCGATGAAGTGCATGGTCCAGATACCGCAGCCGATCGCTATGGCTCCCAACGCCAGCCACCCGGCCCGGCGTTGCGGGCGCCGCAGTGACCGCGTCGTGCAGCGCAGTCCGAGCGCCGCACCGAGGCAGGCCATCAGGTAGGCGGCGATCGGAGTCACGGCGCCGTAGTAGAAGTTGGAGACGGTGGCGGTCATGCGGGGATCCCTTCACGTGCGTGACGCGGACGGCATCGCGCGAGCGGTGCGTCGGTGCGGTGGCGCCGCGTGCACAACGCCCGGCCGTCGGCGCATTGTTCTGAGCGTGGGCAAGGGCGAGACCTGCGGGACCTGAGTCCAAAAGAAGCAGAGGAACGCCGGGGTGCCGGGGGCGGAGACGAGCACAGGCTCGTCAGTTCCCTCCCCCAGCGACCCGCGCACTGTGGCTCGTCCCAACGGATACGACGGGCCCGCACGACGGCCCTGCAAGGCAGGTAGGGCACGAGGATGCGGACGGTGAGTTCAAGCCACTGGTCGAGCTGTGTAGGATTCAACCACATCATGTGCACAATTCCCACACATGACGGGTGATTGCTCGTCGAACCAGTACATCGCCCCGGGGCGCGGCACGGTCTGCCCGGCGCCGGAGGGGCCCGGTGCGGCTTCACGTTCCCATGCTCAGCTTGTTCAGACGCGGAACTCGTCTGCTGCGCGCCGGAAGCGGGCGGCGTCGCCGTCGCAGGGGGGACGGGACGGTGGCCGGATCAGAGGGGTCGGTCCGCTGCCGGAAGCCCGTGCGGACCGCGGCTATCGGCCTGGCCGATAGCCGCGGTCGGGTTCGGGTGGGCGTTCGGTGCGCGGTCGGGTTCGGGTGGGCGTTCGGTGCGCGGTCGGCCGGCACTTCGAGCGGGTGACACGTGGTGTTCACGGTCCTCGCGCAGCGCTCGACAGTGCGAGCGCGTTCGGGCCCGGCCGACGCGACGGGGTGCGCTCGACCGGTCTGCTCGTATCGATCCTCTGCGGCATCGTGACCGCAGATCAGTCCGACACCCCTGGTGGCGTTCGGCCCGGGGAAGATCTAGGCGGAGGTGCGGGTGACTGTCCCCTCTTCGCTGTCGGTCGGTGTGTCCGTGGGCAGTCCGGGCGTGACGCTCTCGAGAGCGGCCCCGTTCGTGTTGCGGGTCATCGCGAGCGGGATCAGCAGCACGAGGAGGAAACCGCCGAAGGCGAACCATGCTCCCGAGAACCCGACAGCGCTGAACGCCGCCACGGCGATGTAGGGGCCCGCCACCCCGCCGAGGTCCCCGAGCGCGGAGGACACGGAGGCGCCCCGGTTGCGGATTCTGGTCGGGAAGTGCTCGGCGGTGATCAGGTTCAGGATGGGAGTGCTGAAGCCGATCACCATTCCCATGGCCACCCAGGCCACGACGATCAACGCGGTGGTCGGGAAGATCCCCATCAGGATGATCAGCACCGCGCTGGTCGCCGTCATGGCCGCCAGCGAGTGTTTGCGGGGGAACATGTCGGTGACGGCGAACGCCAGCAGTGCGCCGATGACCACACCCACGCTCAGGCCGATCGAGAGAGCGATGCTCTGGGCGATGTCGAAGCCGCGTCGGGTCAGCAGCTCCACACCGAGTCCGAGGACGGACTTCACCGGAACCTGGAATCCGAACCAGATCAGGGCGAAGAGGATCGTCCAGCGCAGGTTGGGGGGCTGGAACAGTTTCCGGGTCTGGCCGCCCTCCTCGGTATCCGGCGCGACGACGGGCCGCGCGGCCTGTCGAGTGTCGAGTTGCGGCAGTTCGCCCGGAATTCGGCTGCGTACGTGGTCCTCCGCCTTGCGGACGATCTTCTCGGCCTCGTCGGCACGGCCGTGGGTGACGAGCCAGCGCGGCGACTCTGGCATCACGCGGTACCCCGCCAGGTAGATCACCGCCGCCAGGGCCGGTATCACCAGCATGACCCGCCAGCCGGCGTCGAATGCGGGCACCACGGCGAGGCCGATGAACGGCACGCTGGCCAGGCCGGCCATTCCCGGGATGACGGCCGTGGCCACATGGCGGCCACGGCGGGCGGCGGGGGAGAGCTCGCTGAGGTAGGAGCCGATGGTGATCGCGGCCGCCGCGGAGCCCATGTTGGCAAGGAAGCGCGCGCCGGTGAACACCGCCAGGGAAGGGGCGAACGCGCTGAGCAGTGAGCCCGCTCCGCAGAGCATGACCCCGGAGAACAGGGCAGCCCGACGGCCCTTGCGGTCGGACAGGTAGCCACTGCTGAGGGTCCCGAGCAGGGTGCCCCACAGTCCCAGGCTGATCACCCGGGCGCCGTCGCCGAGCGAGGCGTTGAACTGGTCCAGTGCTCCCGGGAGCGCGATGCCGATGTTGACACCCTCGAAGTAGGCGAAGAAGAACCCGGCGCCCAGCATGAACAGCAGGGACTTCGGGTGAGGCCAGATGGGCAGGCGGTCCAGTCTCGCCCCGACCTCGGACTCGGTGATGGCCACTGTCGATCTCCCTATGTCGTCACCGTTTCACGCAGTTTTCGCTTGGCGAAACTTCTTCGGAGATTAGTGACGGTGATAACCCGCGTCAAGGGTGCGGAAGCGGGCAGCCTGCCCTCGGCCTCCGGGGTCGGGGGCTCTGTCGCCAGGCGGCGTCCTGACCGGGGCGGGCGGTCCGGGCATGGTGCAGATCGTCGGGCAGGTCCGGCTCCGGCGGGATGCCAGGTTCGGCTGCCCCATGACCGGCCGCCGCGGTAGCGGCAGCGGAGCACGGCTCCACGAAGCGAACAGGGCGCCCTCGCCGCGCGGGTGGGTTAGAGCTTCTGGAGGTTCAGGCCGAGCGGGACGAAGTGGCGTTCGCGGAACAGGTGTTGCGTCGTGCGGTCGTGAGTGGGCGAGCCGGCGTCGGGCTGTCGCTCCGGTATTGGCGAAGGCGGCCGGGCGGTCCTGCTCATCGCGCACCGCGGCGACGGAGCGGGTGAGGGTGCGCTGCCCGGCGGTGGCCGCAGGATCCAGGCGATCGTGCGAGGAGTCGACGGTCCGGTGCGGGGCCGGCTGGAACCTCTGTGAGTGAAGATGGTCGGGCCCGCCGACCGCGGCCGGCTGCGCAAGCGGGGCGACGGCGGTTCGCGGCATGTTGGTGGTCGGGCGGGGCGCAGCCGTAACTGACGTTCCCCCGACGGAAGTTGCGTCTGTGTCACGGAAAACAGACGTTCCGTCGAGTGTCTCGGTGACCCTGTCTGTCCACCATGCCCGCCCGGTGCTGTCGCGTGTCCTCGCGAACCCCCTCGCCCACCTGATCCGCGGCCACGTCAAGAAGATCGGTTGTGGTGAAGCGCTTCGCCCGCAGGGGGTTCAGCGCCATCGCGCCGGGGTCGTCGACCGGTCGTGCCCCGCGACGTGGTGTAGGGAATCAAGCGCTCCGCGTTCCGGCCCGAGGCTCGTGGCGTCCTCCGCCGAGGCAACCGTCCGCGAAGCGTCCCGATGAAGCCGGATGAGCACCCGAGCCAGCGGGGCCACCAGCTCCGACCTGTGGATTCCGGCGCCTAGATCCCTTGCGTCACCTGGCGGGACACCACCCGTCGACTGCGGGGACGCGTCAGCGCGGTGGCTCGGCGGGAGCCAACCCGGGGATCCGTCGTACGCGTCGAGGTCATGAGCCGGGACGTTCCGTACGAGGTTCTCAAGGGCGATCATCCGCAGCAGGTCCTGCCGGACGGACGCGGGGTCGTGGTCGGCGAACTTCCGCATGAGCCTAGGCCGTTCGACCCGGCTGCGGACGGATGCCGTCGAGCTGCCAGGTGAGGTCGCCGACGACGGCGTACCGTATGCCGGAGGGCAGGGTCACGAAGACGATCGCCGAGCCGGTGGTGTGGCCGGGGGCGAGCATGATGACCACGGAGCCGTCGCCGTGCACGTCGTGGTCGACCGGGAAGCCGAGGTAGGGCCCGCTGTCGAAGTCGTAGGAGCGGATCTCGTGGCCGGCGGACACATGCCGGAAGACCCTGCTGTCCGGCAAGCTCGCAGCGTACCGCCGTTCGGCCACGTTCAACCAGATCGGTGTCCCGCGGAAGCCGTCGAGGCCGCTCGTGTGGTCCCCATGGGTGTGCGTGGGCACCACGCCGATCAACCGCCCGCGGTCGTAGCCGACAGCGTCGAGCTGCTCGGCCGCAGTCCGGCCGGCCTCGTGAGGGGAGCGCATGTACCAGGGGAGCATCGCGATGTGCTGTGACAAACCGGCGCCGAAGCCCGCGTCGATCAGCAGGTCACCCTTCGGATGCCGGACCAGGACGGCGGATGCCGCGAAGGGACGCTTGTCGCGGAGGGATCCCCCGCGGACGGCGAGCGCTGCCCGGGTCTGGTACGTGCCGGTCGGTAGGTGGTGGAGGGTCATACTGACGGGCGGATTCGCCGCGGGCAGTGGACCCGTCCAGGCGGCGGGAGTGGCAAGAGAGGGCATGGTGGGCTCGCGCTCCGATCATGTGATGGGTCCCTGGTCCCATCACTTACGATGGGTCCATGGGCAGATGGGAACCGGACACTCGCGAACGTCTGCAGAACGCTGCCTTGGAGCTGTTCGAGCGCGGCTACGACAACACCACCGCCGCGTAGATCGCCGAGCGGGCGGGGACATCGAAGAGCAGGTTCTTCCGTCACTTCGCCGACAAACGCGAGGTGCTGTTCGTCGGCACGGGTGAGATGGCCGACCGGGCCGTGGCCGCGGTGGCCGCGGTCGCGCCCGGGATCACGGCCTTCGATCTGGTCGACGCCGTCCTGCAGGCGATCGTGGGGGTGTTCGACCCTGCCAAGCGTGCCTGGTACGGGCGCCGCCAGGCCGTGGTGGATCAGAACTCCGAACTGCGCGAGCGTGACCAGATCAAGCGGCAGACCCAGAACGAGACGATCGCGACGGCCCTGCGGGACATGGGCCTGGACGGCATGTCCCCGGACGTGGTCGTCGCCCTGATCGGGCTGGCCTCCCACGCGACCTATACCCGCTGGATCGAGGCCTCCGGCGACCGGGACGTCACCGCCTTGGCTGCCGACGTGCTGGCTGAACTGCGCACCACCATCACCGCGTTGACCCAGGGGTCGGCTGCCAACGGAACCTTCCCGGAGCCGGTGTGAGCGCGTGCGGCATCCTCAGGGGCTCGGCCGGGTTCCCGTGGCGCCCGCGATCAGCCGGAACCTTCTTCGCTGCAGGCCGCTTGGCTCTGTACAGACCCTGACTCACGGCCGAAAGCTGTCCGATCGGGCGTCGGCGGCTGTCCTGGCACCCGTCGCCGAATGATCCTGACGATTTGCCGTCGCCCCGGACCGGCCCGAGCCGTTCGACGCCTGTCCGCACCCGCACCCGGCCACGTGACTACCTGGCAGGCGACTTCCGTGAGGCGCCGGGCTCAGTGGCTCCGGGACTCGTAGTCGTCGCGGGTGACCGGCTCTCCGGGCAGTGCGACCAATAGCCCGTCGGCACGCAGGCCGGCCATGAGCATGGCCAGCAGTCGGCGGTGAGCGCCCTGCGGGAGGGTGGAAGGGCGTACGCCGGCGAGCATCGCGACCGCCAGGGCCACGTCGCCCACACCGACGTCCGCACGCAGCGCACCCTCGGACCGGGCCTCGTGCACGATCTCCTCGAAAAGGTCCAGGAGGCGCCGGCGCCCGGCCAGGACTTCGGGCGTCTGTAGCTCTGCCCGGGATCCGGCGCCGTGCAGGGTCGAGTCGATCGCCAGCTGCAGCGCGGCGGCCTCGGCCATCACCTGCTCCAGCACACTCCACGCGTCCGTCTCCGTGGCGCGCACGTCGCGTATGCGATCCATCGCCAGCTCCAGGCTGTCGAGGACGACCGCGCTCACCAGTGCCTCCCGGCTCGGGAACCTTCGGTACAGCGTCCCGACGCCCACCTGAGCGGCGCGGGCCACATCCTGCATGGCCACGTCGAACCCGTACCGGCTGAACTGCTGGCGGGCGGCCTGGAGGATCTGGTCGCGGTTCTGACGCGCGTCGCCGCGCAGCCTCGTCGGCGTGGCTCCTGACGGGTGTGTCCCCACGGGGCTCCTCCTTCGGCGAGCGACTGTCCCTCGACATTCGGGTCCAGCCTAGCTACCGTCAAGTGGACAGATTTCGTCCACTTAGAGATGAGGCCGCCCATGCAACGGACTTCCGACCGAACCTGTCCCGTAGTCCATCTGCCGGTACGCCGGGAGGACGGACTGGCGCCCCCGGCGGACTACGCCGGGATGCTGGCACTCGAACCAGTCTTCCCCGCCACCCTGCACGACGGGCGCGAGGTCTGGGCCGTCGCACGGCACTCGGTCGTCCGTGAGGTCCTGAACGACGTCCGGTTCAGCACCGATCGCAGGCGGGAGGGTTATCCGTTGCTCAGCGCCAGCCAGCCCGCCCGGCGGCGCGATGTGCCGCGCAACATCATCACGATGGACCCGCCCGAGCACCCCCGCGCCAGGCGCGCGGTGACCCAGGAGTTCACCTCACGTCGGATCAACCAGCTGCGACCGAGGATCCAGGAGGTGGTCGATCAGCGGATCGACCGACTGCTGCAGGCGACACAGCCGGTCGACCTGTTCGAGGTCCTGGCCCTGCCGGTCCCCTCGCTGGTCATCTGTGAACTCATCGGCGTGCCCTACGGCGATCACGCGTTCTTCGAGGAGAGGTCGAGCCGCTTCCTCTCCGCCGCCGCGACCCGGGAAGAACGCGCGGCGGCGGTCGAAGAGCTGCGGGACTACATGCACACCCTGGTCGCGAACAAGGAACTGAACCCCACCGAGGACCTGCTCGGCCGCCAGGCACGGGACGGCGCCGAACACGACTACCTGGTAGAACTGGGTGTGTTGCTGCTGGTCGCGGGACACGAGACCACCGCGAGCATGATCGGGCTCGGCACCCTCGCACTCCTGCAGCGCCCCCACCTCTGGGAGGTCGTACGCACCGAACCCGACCGTGTCCCCGACGTGGTGGAGGAACTGCTGCGCTGGTTCACGATCGCCGAGAAGGTCACCGTCAGGGTGGCCATCGAGGACGTCGAACTGCACGGCCGACACATCCGGGCCGGGGACGGCTTGCTACTGTTGACGAACGCGGCCAATCACGACCCCGAGGCGGTCGCGCACCCTGAGGTGATCGACCCGGACCAGGCGAGCCGGCAGCACCTCGCGTTCGGGTTCGGTCCCCATCTGTGCCTCGGCGCGAACCTGGCCCGTGCGGAGCTGGAGATCGCCCTGGGAACGCTGACCAGGCGGGTCCCCGGTCTGCGCCTGGCCGTGCCGGTCTCCGAACTCCGGTTCCGCCACGAGTCCAGCATCTTCGGTCCCCTGGAGATCCCGGTGCATACCGGGACCGCCCACTGAGCACGACTATCGGCCGGTCCTTGCTTGTGTACGACGACGAGGCCTCGTCGTCGTACACAAGCAAGGACCGGC
>NZ_JBEYVO010000062.1:0-32718 GCF_040644055.1 Streptomyces sp. NPDC047043 | reverse complement strand
CCGGACGAACTCCCACTCGGCATCGGACAGTTCATGGCGACGTATCACCCAACCATGATCCACCACTCAAGATCATTCGAAGACACGGCCTAGGGGGCCTCCATGGACGCGCGCATGCCCTGGTGCGCCTCTGTCACCAGGGCGGTCGCGACCTCCAGGACCGCCTTGCGCTTCTCCTCGTCGGTGCCCGGGAGGTCGTTGAGAGCGAACATGCCGGCGTGCATCGTGAACACCGCGCTGATGCAGCGGACCTGGTCGACCAGGTCGGCGGCCGGGTCGATGAGGATGTCGCGCATGCCCATCATGCGGTTGCGGAACGTCTCGCCGATGCGCAGTTCCTTCACCGTCGCCTGGTTCTCCTGCATGAAGCGGAAGAGCGGGGCCGCCTCGGACAGTGCCTCGTTGTAGCGGCGGATGATCTCCTGCTTCGTCTCCAGCGTGTGCGGCTGTCCCTTGCCCCACTCGATCAGTTCCTCGATCGGCTGGGACAGGTCCTCGAAGATGCTGACGAGGATCTCTTCCTTCGTCTTGAAGTGGTAGTAGAGCGCTGCCTTGGTGACGTCCAGGCGCTCGGCGATCTCGCGCAGCGAGGTCTTCTCGTAGCCCTGCTCGGCGAAGAGTTCGAGCGCGACGTCCTGGATGCGCTGGCGGGTGTTGCCGCGGCGCTGCCGCTTGGTGCCGTCCATCGTGCCGCCCATTCTCGTGCTCCTCACGCCCCCTGCGAACTTACTTGCCGCCCGACTAGAAAACTTACTTGACGCCCGGCTAGTTACGGGTCTACCTTCCCCAGTGTAGTCAACTAGCCGGGCGGCAAGTAAGTAGCCGGCCGGGGGCAGTACCGGAAGTACCGCAGTACCTAGGGGAGTGGGAACGATGGCGGACACACAGACGGTCGACACGACCGAACCAGAGGCGGGGAAACAGCCCAGGAGCGTGCGGGTGGTGCTGCTCGCGCTCATGATCACCATGATGCTCGCGATGCTCGACAACATGATCGTGGGCACCGCGATGCCGACGATCGTGGGCGAGCTCGGCGGACTCGAGCATCTGTCGTGGGTGGTGACGGCGTACACGCTGGCCACCGCGGCGGCCACCCCGGTGTGGGGCAAGCTCGGCGACATGTACGGCCGCAAGGCCACCTTCATGACCTCGATCGTGATCTTCCTGATCGGGTCCGCGCTCAGCGGTATGGCCCAGAACATGGGCGAGCTGATCGGCTTCCGGGCCGTACAGGGTCTCGGCGCCGGCGGTCTGATGGTCGGCGTCATGGCGATCATCGGTGACCTGATTCCGCCCCGGGAGCGCGGCAAGTACCAGGGCATGATGGCCGGCGTCATGGCGCTCGCGATGATCGGCGGACCGCTGGTCGGCGGCACCATCACCGACAACTGGGGCTGGCGCTGGTCGTTCTACATCAACCTGCCGCTCGGGATCTTCGCGCTCGGTCTGATCAGCGTGGTGCTGCACCTGCCGAAGAAGCGGTCCAAGGCGGGCATCGACTACCTCGGTGTCGTGCTGCTGACCGTCGGCATCACCTCGATCGTGCTGGTCACCACCTGGGGTGGTACGGAGTACGCATGGTCGTCCGCGCGGATCATGGAGCTGATCGGCATCGGTGTCGCTTCGCTCATCGGGTTCGTGTTCTGGCAGACCAGGGCCGCGGAACCGGTGGTGCCGCTGCACATCTTCCGCAGCCGCAACTTCACGCTGATGTCGATCATCGGCTTCATCACCGGCTTCGTGATGTTCGGTGCGACGCTGTTCCTGCCGCTGTACCAGCAGTCCGTGCAGGGTGCGTCCGCGACCAACTCCGGGCTGCTGCTTCTGCCGATGCTCGGCGCGATGCTGGTGACCTCGATGGTGGCGGGGCGGGTGACCACGAACACCGGTAAGTACAAGGTGTTCCCGGTCGTCGGCAGTGTCCTGATGATCGTCGGGCTGTACCTGCTGTCCACGATGGACACCGGGACCTCGCGGTTCATGTCCGGTGTGTTCATGGCGGTCGTCGGGCTCGGGATGGGTTGCCTGATGCAGATCACCATGCTGGTCGCGCAGAACAGCGTCGAGATGAAGGACATGGGCGTCGCGTCGTCGTCGACCACGTTGTTCCGGACGCTGGGTTCGTCCTTCGGTGTCGCGATCATGGGCGCGCTGTTCAACAACCGGGTGCAGGACGTCATGTCCGAGCGGGCCGGGGCGCTGGGGTCGAAGATCACCGAGAAGTCGGCGCAGCTGGATGCGAAGAGCCTGGAGAAGTTGCCGGCGGTGGCGCGGGAGGCGTACCAGCACGCGGTGTCGTCGGGCACGCACTCCGCCTTCCTGCTGGGGTCCGTGGTGGCCGTGGTCGCGCTGGTGGCGGCGGTGTTCGTGAAGGAGGTCGCGCTTCGTGGAGCGGGGCCGGCTGCGCCCAAGCCTGGCGAGGACGGGGATGCGGACGCGGTGGCGCAGGCGCCGATCGTCGAGGCCGTCTGAGTCTCTGACCCCTGCCCCTCTGACCCTCTGATCCAACAGTGAGCTGAAGGTCCCCCGGATGGTGTCCGCCCCGGGGGGCCTTCGTCGTGTTTCCTCGCCCCTACCCGTCCCATCCCCAGGGGCGCTGCCCCTTCGACCCCGCCGGGGCTCCGCCCCTGCACCGCTCGCGGGGCTGCGCCCCTTCGTGGGGCTGCGCCCCTGGACCCTGGCAGGGGCTGCGCCCCCGGCACCCCGGCGGGGACTGAGTGCCCGGCACCCCTCCGCGGGGCTGCGCCCCTGGACCCTGGCGGGGACTGCGTCCCCTGCACCGCTCGCGGGGCTGCGCCCCTGTGCCCTCCGCGGGGCTCCGCCCCGGCCCCCCGGCGGCGACTGCGTGCCCGGCACCCGGGCGGGGACTGGGTGCCCGGCACCCCTCCGCAGGGCTGCGCCCCTGGACCCTGGCGGGGGCTGCGTCCCCTGCACCGCTCGCGGGGCTGTACCCCTCCGCGGGGCTGTACCCCTGGACCTGGCGGGGGCTGCGCCCCTGCCCCCGCCGGGGCTCCGCCCCAGACCCCCTTCGGCCTGAAGGGCCTCGTCCTCAAACGCCGGACGGGCTGGAGTGACCGGCGGTGATCAAGCGTGCCCCTGCGGGTGGGTGGGAGTCGGGGATGGCAGCCGGCTCGTCCTCGGACCCCGGACGGGCCGGAAGGGGTGACTCAGGCCTCGCCCCCGCGTAGCTAGCCGGCGGGCTGGAGGTCCTGGCCGGCGGCAGTGGTCTCGGTTCATTGTCAGAGCTGCGTGTCACCATCGGGCCCATGGACAAAATGCGGCAGTTGCGGCTGGCCAAGGACGCCATGGATCGGGACTGGGCCGATCCCGGGCTGGATCTGGACGGCGTGGCTGCGCATGCCGGGTACTCGCGGTACCACTTCATCCGGGCCTTCAAGGAGGCGTACGGCGAGACTCCCGGGCAGTATCTGACGCATCGCCGGATCGAGCGGGCCGAGGAGATGCTCCGCAGTGCGGATCTGAGCGTCACCGAGATCTGCAACCTGGTCGGGTTCAGCAGCCTCGGGACCTTTTCCGCCCGCTTCAAGGCCCGTACCGGCCTCACCCCGAGCGAGTACCGCACCAAGCACGTCGGCCGCGGTGCCTCCCTCATACCCGGGTGCTACGCCATGCTCTGGGCCGGCGGCTTCCCCACCGCAACTTTGAAGAAGCGCCCCGGTCTTCGCCCTGCCTACGGTGACGGACAGGACACCGGCACCGAGCCGGACGGAGCAGAGCCCGACAGAGCAGGGAGAGCAGAGCCATGATCCTTGGGCTGGGCATCACCACCGTATGGACCTTCGACCAGCAGCGCACCAAGGCCTTCTTCACCGAGAAGCTGGACTTCGAGGTGCGCGACGACATCTCCATGGGGGACATGAAGTGGATCACCGTGGGAGCGAAGGACCAGCCGGGTGTTGAGCTCGCGCTGATGAGCCTGGACGGGCCGGGTCTTGACCCCGAGTCCGCCGAGGCGTTGAAGAAGCTCGTCAGCAAGGGGGTGTTGGGTGCGGGGGCGTTCAGGACAGACGACTGCCGTGGGGACTACGAGACCTTCAAGGCCCGCGGCGTCGAGTTTCTGCAGGCGCCGCAGGAGCGGCCGTACGGCATCGAGGCGATCTTCCGCGACGACAACGGCAACTGGTACTCACTGACCGAGCGCAGCGAGGAACTGGACTTCTCCAAGGACTTCGGCTGACCGGCATGGCAGACCACACCATCGCCGCAGATCACACTGCCGTACGGGTCGCCCTCTGGCGGGCCCTGCACCTCCGGGCCGACCCGCCGCCCCATGTCATCGAGGACGAGGTCGGGCTGTGGATATCCGACCCGGGGGACGGGTGGCGGGAGCGGCCCGACATGGACGTCGACGCCACCCGCCGAACCCGGGCGTCCATCGTGGCCAGGGCCCGGTTCGTCGAGGATCTGGTCGTGGAGCGGGCCGCCGGGGGAGGGGTGGATCAGTACGTCGTCCTCGGGGCCGGGATCGACACCTTCGCCCAGCGCCGGGCTGAGCTCGCCGTCGCGCACGGGCTTCGGGTGTTCGAGGTCGATCAGGCCGGTCCGCAGGCCTGGAAGCGGCAACGGCTCGCGGAGCTCGGGTACGGCATCCCGGAGTGGCTGCGGCTCGTGCCGGTCGACTTCGAGGGGGACTGGTGGGGGCAGCTGCTCGCCGCCGGGCTCGACAGGGCGCGGCCCGCCGTCGTGGCCTCCGCCGGCGTCACGATGTACCTCACCCGGGAGGCGATCGCAGCCACCTTCCGGCTCGTCGCAGGCCTCGCCCCGGGGTCGACGTTCGTCACGACCTTCATGCGGCCGATCGAGGACGTCGAGCCGGACCAGCGGCCGCAGCTCGAGGTCGCGATCAAGGGCGCCCGAGCGGCCGGGACACCCTTCCTCAGCTTCTTCCGGCCACCGGACATGCTCGCCCTGGCCCGCGAGGCCGGTTTCCGGGACGCCCGGCACGTGTCGGCGGAGGATCTCGAAAAGCGGTACTTCGCGGGCCGGACGGACGGGGTACGGCCGTCGAGAGGGGAGGAGCTGCTGGTCGCCACCACGTGAGCCCCCCCGAGCCACCACCTGACGGCGACCAGTCCTACGGCAGCCCGCCCTGCGGCGACCAGTCCACGGCGACCAGTCCACGGCGACCAGTCCTACGGCAGCATCGGATAGCTGCCCGTGTTCGTCGGCGCATGCTCCGGCAGCCACAGCACCGCCACCGCACCCTCGGCCGGCACATGGTCCGGCGCGCCCGCCGGACGGATGTTGCGGAAGGTCAGCCGTGCGCCCAGGACGCGGGCCTGTCCGGCGGCGATCGTCAGGCCCAGCCCGTGGCCGTGGCCCGCGCGGTCGGTGCTGCCCGTGCGGAAACGGCTCGGGCCCTCGGCGAGGAGGTCGGCGGGGAAGCCGGGGCCGTGGTCGCGGACGCGGATGACGCGGCCCTCGACGGTGACCTCGATCGGCGGCTTGCCGTGCCGGGCGGCGTTGGCGAGCAGGTTGAACAGCACGCGCTCCAGGCGCCGCGGGTCGGTCGTGACCTCCGACTCGTGCACCACCCGCACCTCGATCGCCGGGTCCTTCACCGCCACCCGCCGGGTGACGAACTCGCCGAGCAGGATGTCCTGCAGCTCGGCCCGCTCGGACGCGCCGTCCAGGCGGGCCACCTCCAGGACGTCCTCGACGAGGGTGCGCATGGCCTTCGCGCGGTCCAGGACCAGTTCGGTGGGGCGGCCCGGAGGCAGCAGTTCCGCAGCGGTCAGCAGCCCCGTCACGGGCGTACGGAGCTCGTGCGCGATGTCGGCGGTCACCCGGCGCTCGGCCTCCAGCCGCTGCTGCAGCGTGTCCGCCATGGCGTCCACCGCGCTCGCCAGGTCGTCGGTCTCGTCCCGTACGAGCCCGCCGATCGCGTCCCGCACCCGTACGTCCGACTCGCCCCTGGCGACCTGGTTGGCCGCGGCCGCCGCCTTGCGCAGCCGGCGCGAGAACTGGCCGCCGATGAGCACACCGAGCGCGCTGCCGCCGAGGACGACCGCGATGGAGCCGATCACCAGGGCCTGGTCGAGGTCGTTGAGGATGTCCGTGCTGCGGTCGGTGAACCCGGTGTGCAGCGACAGCACATGGCCGTCCTTGACCGGTACGGCCGCCCAGATGTCCGGCACGCCGTTGCTCCGGTCGGTCACGAACGTCGCCCGCCGGCCCTCCTCGACCTTCGCCCGCAGCGCCGACGGCAGCTGCGGGTCGTCGATCTTGACGTTCGGGAAGTTCGTCCGGTTGGACAGCTCGTAGTTGCGCTGCGCGATCTGCACCCGCTCGTCCGCGAGGTCGCGCGCGTTGTCCAGCATCGAGACCCGGGCCGCGTTGTGCACGACCAGGCTCAGCGCGATCGCCACCAGCGCCCCGACCAGCGCGATGGCCGCGCTGAGCTTCCACCGCAGGCCGGTACGGATACCTGTACCGCTCATGTCATTCGCATCATTCGCACCAGGGCGCCCGAAGATCCCCCGCATGTCCCAGACGCCCCTGCTCAGGCCTTCAGCTTGTAGCCGAAGCCGCGGACCGTCTCGATCCGGTCCTGGCCGATCTTCGTACGCAGTCGCTGCACATGGACGTCCACCACCCGGGTGTCCCCGCCCCAGCCGTAGTCCCACACGCGCTCCAGCAGCTTGTCGCGCGACAGGACCGTGCCCGGCGCGGAGGAGAACTCGAGAAGAAGCCGCATCTCGGTCGGCGTCAGTGCGACCGGCTGTCCGGCCCGGCGCACCTCCATGCCCTCGGTGTCGATCTCCAGCTCACCGAAGGTCAGCACCCCGCCGGCCATCTCGGCGGCGCCGTCCTCCGGCTTCTCGCCGCCGCTCGCGTGACCGAAGCGGCGCAGCACCGCCCGGATGCGCGCGACCAGCACGGCACCGTCGAACGGCTTGGTCACGTAGTCGTCGGCGCCCGCCTCCAGGCCCAGCACCACGTCGATCGAGTCGGCCCGCGCCGACAGCATGATCACCGGCACGGTCGACTCGTCGCGGATACGACGGCACAGGCTGACCCCGTCGAGGCCGGGCACCATGACGTCGAGCAGCGCGATGTCGGGGCGGTTCGCCCGGAAGGCCTCCAGGCCCGACAGTCCGTCGGGCATCGCCGTGACCGCGAAGCCGTCCCGCTCCAGGGCGAGCTGCGTGGCCTCGCGGATGACGTCGTCGTCCTCGACGAACAGGACATGGGTCTGGTCTGCCATCCCGCTGCTCTCAGTTCTCGTGTCGGTCGTGTCGGTCGTGGCGTACGTGGTGCTGCCGGCGGAGCGATCCGCCACTACTGGATCGTTCCGAGGGGCCCGATCGGTTCACGACGACGCCGAGGCGTCGCCGCCGACGGCATTGCTGTAGTCGTTCCGCTGGTGGTACCGCACGGTGAAACGACCCGCGATCCACTGGTACGTGGTCACTATCTCGCCGGACGGACTCGACACCGGGTCACCCTTCTCGTACACCTGCTTGGTCACCACCAGGTCGCCACGGTCTATCTCCGCGTAGACCGGGGGCTCCTCGACCTTGAACACATTCTCGTACCGACCGTCTTCCTCGCGATACACATACGAGCCGACCCCCACCGCGTCCCCGCAGGTCAGCACATTCACCACGACGTCGTCCGACGAGCCCGAGGTCAGGTCGCCGTACGACACGTCCACCGGGTACTCGTCGGCGACGCACGGCTTCAGCTCGCGCTTGACCTCCGCCGACACCGTCGGATCGTCCTTGACGAGCTTGACCGCGTCCACCCGGGCAGCGGTCCGGGAGGGACTCGGCGTGGGCGAGGCCGCGGCGCCGGCCACCGAGTCGGCGTGCGCCGGGCCCTCGTCACGGGCGCCTGTGCCGCCGGTGGCGCAGGCGGACACGAACAGGGCCAAGGCGGCGAGCACGGCCACCGCCGTGAACGCCGCCTGCAAGGTCCCTCGGCCCGAGTCCGTCAGACCGCGCAACGCTCCTGCTCCCCACGCTCCAGCGCGCGTGCGTCCAGATCGCGGCTCTCCAGCTCCTCGCGGAGCCGGGCGAGCGCCCGGTGCAGCGTGCTCTTGACCGTTCCCGCCGACATGCCGAGTGCGGCGGCCGTCTCCTCCGTCGACATCTGCTCCCAGTGTCGCAGGACGACCACGCTGCGCTGCTTCGGCGCCAGGACTTTCATGATGTCCATGAGGAGCGCGCGGTCCGCGTGCTGCTCGGTGGAGTCGTCGACGCTCGCGTCCGGCAGCTGCTCGGTCGGGACCTCCTCCAGCTTCCGGGCCCGCCACCACTCGGTGCGCGTGTTGATCATCACCCGGCGCAGGTAGGCGTCCGCGAGCCGCTTGTCCGCGATGCCCTCCCAGCGGCCGTACGTCCGGACCAGCGCCGTCTGGAGCAGATCCTGCGCGTCCACCGGGTCCGGAACCAGTCGGCGGGCGCTGCGCAGCAGCGCGTCCTGCCGGGTGCGGACGTACTCCTCGAACTCGAGCACCTCGCCCTGCGCCATGTTGAACCGCCTCCCGATCCCCGTGTCCGGCCGGCCCGTTCGCCGTCGGTCTGTCTCCGTGCGACCCGGTCTGCCGGGTACGCAAATGAAGCTACGGAGGTGTTGTCACGGCACTGTCCGAAGCAACGCTCGGCTAGCACTCGGCTGTCCGTCGGTTGTGTAACGGACATAGGAACGGGGTAAACAGGCGCACCGATTGGCGTCGTTATAGGGCGATTTGGTGGGGTGATGGGCTGTGATGCGGCGTGACGTTACGACGGGTTACGTCAACGGCAGCCGATACAAACCACCGGGCAGCGGCTCCACCAGACCGTCCGATACGAGCCCGTCGAGCGCCCGGGACCGCTGCACCGGTTCGTGCCACACCCGGTCCAGTGCCGCCTGCGGCACGGGTGCGTGGGCTTCGCGCAGTACGGCGAGGAGCTTGCCGCGGACCTGGCGGTCCGTGCCGGCGTAGGTCTGGCCGCGGCGGGGCGGCCCGTCGTGCTCGG
Source organism: Streptomyces sp. NPDC047043 (assembly GCF_040644055.1). Classification (NCBI taxonomy): domain Bacteria; kingdom Bacillati; phylum Actinomycetota; class Actinomycetes; order Kitasatosporales; family Streptomycetaceae; genus Streptomyces; species Streptomyces sp. NPDC047043. The sequence goes on along the minus strand of NZ_JBEYVO010000062.1, from coordinate 23,731 downwards.
GCTTGCCCGCGAGCCGCCAGGCGCACTGTGCGGCAATGGGGCAGCGATGGCAGGTCTCGTTCTTGGCGGTGCAGATCAGTGCGCCGAGCTCCATGGAGGCGGCGGCCCAGCGGGACGCGGTCCGCTCGTCCTCGGGCAACAGGGCGCGGGCGAGCTTGCGTTCGGCGGCGGTGGTGGCGTTCGGCGGGTACTGCACACCGGTGACGGCGCGCGCGAAAACCCTGCGGACGTTGGTGTCGAGCACGGCGTGGCGCTGGCCGTAGGCGAAGGAGGCGACGGCCGCGGCCGTGTACTCGCCGATGCCGGGCAGGGCGAGGAGCTGGGTGTGGTCGGTCGGTACGTCGCCGTCGTGCCGTTCCGTTATGGCGACCGCGGCGCCGTGCAGGCGCAGGGCGCGGCGCGGGTAGCCGAGCCGGCCCCAGGCGCGGACCGCCTCGCCGGGGGCCTCCTGAGCCAGGTCGGCGGGGCGCGGCCAGCGGGCCAGCCACTGCTCGTAGACGGGCAGGACGCGGCTGACCGGCGTCTGCTGCAGCATGAACTCGCTGACCATCACACCCCAGGGCCCGGCCTCCGGGCGGCGCCAGGGCAGGTCCCGGGCGTGCTCGTCGAACCAGTCGATGACGGGGGCGTGCAGGGCGTCGCTGTGCGGGGGCTTCGTGGGCGCAGTCATGGCCCTTCCGATCCTGCCATGGCCTGCGGCGGTTCGGCCGACGTTGCCCCTCGGGGTGCGCGGTGGGTCGCAGGGCGCGATGTCCGGAATGATGATCCGGAAAAGTTGCGCCACTGGCGGCGGGTGGGGCAAGCGAACGTGCCGATCTCTCGTACAGTTTGCGCCGTGGGATCTCTGCGCAATCCTGTCGGGCCGCTTCCCTCCTCCATCTACTGGCGACGGAGGGCCGTACTCGTGTCCGTGGCTGCCTTGTTGGCGCTGCTGATCACCTGGATCGTCACGTCGGGCGGTGGCGGCGGCAAGAAGGACGACGGGTCCAACGGCAAGACTCCCGCGCCCACGATCACTGCGGGACCCTCGAGTTCGGGTCCCGCGATCAGTCAAGCCCCGGGCGGACGCGACGAGTCGAGCCCCGGCGCCTCCAGCGGGTCGGATTCCGGGGGCAGTTCGGGGTCGGACGGCTCGGACGGGACCGGATCCGGCGACTCCGGTGGGTCGGACGGCTCGGCCGGCGGTGCGGCCGGTGGTTCGGGCAGCGGCGTCGGCCGGAACGACACGGTTCCCGCGGGCTCCACTCTGCCCAACTGCACCGCGAGCGCAGTGAAGTTGACCGTGCGCAGCCTGCACAACACGTACGAGCCCGGTCAGACGCCCACCGTGCTGCTGACCGCGACCAACTCCTCCAGCCTCGACTGCAAGGTGGATCTCGGTCCGAAGAAGGCGGTGCTGACCATCACGCAGGCGGGCAGCGACGACGACTACTGGTCCTCCGCCGACTGTCCCAAGACCTCCGGGAGCCTGCTCTTCCGGGCGCCGGCCAACAGCAGCATCACGTACACCGTGACGTGGGACCGCAAGCCGAGCGCTCCCGAGTGCGCGACGCCTCCGGCGGGCTCGGCCGGGGCGGGCACATATCTGGTGGAGGCCGCGGCTCCGGGGTTCACGAAGGTGCAGACGTCGTTCGTGCTCGAGAACGACTGAGCGACCGGCGGGGGGCGCAGCCCCCGGCGCCGGGTCTAGACGTACCGTTCCAGGATTGAGCTCTCCGCCAGCCGCGACAGGCCCTCCCGCACGCTTCGGGCGCGGGCCTCACCGACGCCGTCGACCGTCTGCAGGTCGTCGACGCTTGCGGCGAGGAGCTTCTGGAGGCCGCCGAAGTGCTCCACGAGGCGGTCGATGATGGCGCCCGGGAGGCGCGGGACCTTGGCCAGGAGGCGGAAGCCGCGGGGCGACACCGCCGAGTCCAGGGCCTCCGGAGAGCCGGTGTAGCCCAAGGCCCTTGCCACCGTGGGCAGTTCGAGGAGCTCGGCGTGGGTGAGCGCGTCGAGCTCGTACAGGGCCTCGTCGACCGTGCGGGAGCGCTTGGCCGTGGGCTCGGGCACGTAGTCCCGGACCACCAGCTCGCGCTCGGGCTCCACGCCGGCGATCAACTCGTCCAGCTGGAGGGCGAGAAGACGCCCGTCGGTGCCCAGTTCGACCACGTATTCGGCGATTTCCGTGGCGATGCGGCGCACCATCTCAAGGCGCTGCGCCACCGCCGACACGTCCCGGACTGTCACCAGGTCCTCGATCTCCAGCGCCGACAGCGTGCCCGCGACCTCGTCCAGGCGGAGCTTGTAGCGCTCCAGGGTGGCGAGGGCCTGGTTGGCGCGGGACAGGATCGCCGCGGAGTCCTCCAGGACGCGGCGCTGTCCGTCGACGTAGAGGGCGATCAGGCGCATCGACTGCGAGACGGAGACCACCGGGAAACCGACCTGCTTCGAGACGCGGTCCGCCGTGCGGTGCCGGGTGCCCGTCTCCTCGGTAGGGATCGTCGCGTCGGGCACGAACTGCACGCCCGCCCGCAGGATCTTCGACAGGTCGGACGACAGCACGATGCCGCCGTCGAGCTTGCACAGCTCACGCAGGCGCGTGGCCGTGAACTCGACGTCCAGCACGAAACCGCCCGTGCACATGACTTCGACGGTCTTGTCGAAGCCCAGCACGATGAGTCCGCCGGTGTTGCCGCGGAGTACCCGCTCGAGGCCGTCGCGCAGGGCCGTGCCGGGTGCCACGGCGCTCAGAGAGGCGCGCATCAGGCCATCGGCACCGGAACTCCCACCGGACTTTCCGGGAGCTGCTGCCCGGTCGTTGGCTGCCACTGCACTCCTCCGGTCGCAGGTTCTGGGACGCCCCCGTGTCAACGTTCTGTTCGTACGGACGGGCGAGACCAGGGCAAAGTCTACCGGCGGTCCTCCTCGTCCCGTGGGGCCTCTCGGCGACGCGAGCGCGGAAGGACCCGCAGGGCGTCCCCTATGTCCGCGACTTCCAGGACCTTCATGCCGGGAGGGATCTTGCCGGGGTCGCCCGGAACGAGCGCGTGCGTGAAGCCCAGACGGTGCGCTTCCGCCAGCCTGCGCTGGACCCCCGTGACCCGTCTGACCTCGCCCGCGAGACCGACCTCGCCGATCGCCACGAGGTTCTTGGGCAGCGGGGTGTCGCTCGCCGCGGACGCCAGCGCGAGGGCCACGGCGAGGTCGGCGGCCGGCTCCGAGAGCTTCACTCCGCCGACCGTCGCGGAGTAGATGTCCCGCTTGCCGAGCGCGCTGATCCGGCCGCGCTGCTCCAGAACGGCGAGCATCATCGAGACGCGGGAGGTCTCCAGACCCGAGGTCGTACGCCTGGGGGAGGGGATCTGCGAGTCGACGGTGAGCGCCTGGACTTCGGCGACCAGGGGGCGGCGGCCCTCCAGGGTGACCGTCAGGCAGGTGCCCGGTACCGGTTCGTCACGTCGTGTCAGGAAAAGTCCGCTTGGGTCGGCCAGGCCCGTGATGCCCTCGTCGTGCAGTTCGAAGCAGCCGACCTCGTCCGTGGTGCCGTAGCGGTTCTTGACGCCTCGTACGAGACGCAGGCGCGCGTGCCGGTCGCCCTCGAAGTTGAGGACCACGTCCACGAGGTGTTCCAGGAGGCGGGGTCCGGCGATGGCGCCGTCCTTGGTGACATGGCCCACGAGGAGGGTGGACATGCCGCGCTCCTTGGAGGCGCGGATCAGCGCGCCGGCCACCTCGCGCACCTGCGCCATGCCGCCGGGGGCGCCGTCGATCTCCGGGGACGCGACCGTCTGCACCGAGTCGAGGATCAGCAGTGAGGGCTTCACCGCGTCCAAGTGGCCGAGCACGGCGGCCAGATCGGTCTCGGCGGCGAGATACAGATGGTCGTGGATGGCCTTGATGCGGTCGGCGCGCAGCCGCACCTGGCTCGCCGACTCCTCACCCGTGACATACAGCGTGCGGTGCTCGTCGCTCGCCGACTTGGCCGCCACGTCCAGCAGCAGCGTCGACTTGCCGACGCCGGGCTCGCCGGCGAGCAGCACCACCGCGCCGGGCACGAGCCCGCCGCCGAGCACCCGGTCCAGCTCGGGCACGCCGGTCGAGCGGGCGGTGGCCTGCCTGCCGTCGACCTGGCCGATGGGCACCGCGGAGGTGGTCACGCGGCCCGGTGTCGTCGTACGGACCGCGGGCGCGCCGTACTCCTCGATCGTCCCCCAGGCCTGGCACTCGGGGCAGCGACCGAGCCACTTGGCCGTCTGCCAGCCGCACTCCGTGCAGCGGTAGGACGGGCGGTCCTTGGTGGTCTTGGTACGGGCAGCCATGTCGAGAACCGTAGCCGCCGCCACTGACAACGCGGCCGCCGACCGAATGCTCACCCCGGTGATTCGGCCACCGCCCATCGCGAACCGGCCACGGAACGAAGGGTTCCTGTCCCCTATTGAGGGATCGTTTCACCCGTACGGAGTAAATGTGCTCAAGGGGGAAGAAGGGCCTGCTCTCCGGCGCCTACGGTCCACGGATGACGAGCAGCAGTCCGGAGACCTCGACCCGCACCACCGGCGCACACCGGGCGCGCCGGGAGGCGCGTGACCGCGGCGCGGCGCGCACGCTGGCGCAGCGCCCACCCGCGCGCTACGAGCCGTATCTGGACGGGCTGTTCACCTACTGCCTGTCCGTGCTGTGCGACCACGACACGGCGACCGCGGCCCTGGGCGAGGCCCTCGCGCTCGCCGAGAAGCGCCGCGGCCCGGAGTCGGCCGGCGACCGCCGCGCCTGGCTGTACGCGCTGGCCCGCTGGGCCTGTCTGCGCAAGCTCGCCGAGGCCAAGCAGAAACGTCAGGGCACGCACGCCGCCGGGCGGCACGGCTCCGAGAAGCGGCAGCCCGCCGAATCTCCCGTCGCCGACGAGGTCCAGGAGCAGCGCCGCCGCGAACTCGCCCTGCTCGCCTGGCCGGAGGCCGCCGGCACCAGCCCGGAGCAGCGCGAGGCCCTCGAACTCGCCGTGCGCCACCACCTCGCCGCGCACGAGGTCGCCGCGGTGCTCGGCATGGACCTCGCGAACGCCCGCGAACTGCTGGCCTCCGCCGCCTGTGAGGTCGAGCGCACGCGCGCGGCCCTCGCCGTCGTCGAGACCGGCGGCTGCCCGAGCGTCGCCCGGCTCACCGGCGACAACCAGCTGGTGCTCAGCTCGGCCCTGCGCAAGGAGCTCGTCCGGCACGTCGACGACTGCCCGCGCTGCCGCCGCAGCGCCGAGCGCGCCATCCCCGGCCGCTGGCCCGGCGCGATGGTCACCCCCGCCGAGCTCCCCGTCCTGGAGGCACCGCGCGCGGCCGTGCACGTGGCGCTGGAGCACCATCCACGCGCGCGTGGCGTCGCCGTGCCCCGGTTCGACCGGCGCGGCTTCCCCATGGACCCGAAGGATCGCGCCGCCCGCCGGGACCGGCTACGCGCGCGTGCCGTCACCACGACGGTCGTCGCCACCGTCGTGGCGGCCCCCGTGCTCGCCCTCTGGGCCGCCTACCGCGGCTCACCTGCCGTCGAGGGCACCGACGGGCGCTCCGCCACCGCCAGCGAGTTGCAAGACCCCTACAGCCTCGACGGCGAGGCGGCGGGCGGCTACGAGAACGCCGGAAACGCCAGCGCGAAGCCCGACAACCGCTTCCGCAAGGGCACCAAGCCCGACGTCTCCGTGGAGGTCATCAGCATCGCCGGCGCGAAGGGCGCCGGACACCTCCAGGTCTCGGCCGGCAACAGCGGCGACACCACGCTCGTCACCCTCACCGCGACCGGCCCCGAATCCGTGCGCTGGTCCGCGTCCACGGGAGTCTCCTGGCTCTACCTGAGCCAGTCCTCGGGAACGCTCGCGCCGGGCCGGTCGTTGACGATCAAGGTGTACGTCGACTCTCTGCGCGAGCCGTCCGGCTCCTGGAGCGCGCAGGTGGCGATCTCACCGGCCGGAGCCGTCGTCTCCATCGAGGGCTACGGCACCGCGCCCAGCCCCACCGACCCCGCACCGACGAGCCCCCACGACCCGCCGCCGACCGGCCCGGAACCGACCCCGACCGCCACGGCACCCACGAACCCCACCTCGAGCGACCCGCCCTCGTCCCCCGACCCGCAGCCCACCCCCACGAGCTCCGCCCCCTCCGATCCGGGCGGCCCGACGCCCGGGCCCACGGGCAGCGGCGCCCCGAGCCCGTCCTCCTCGGCGCCGTAGGTCTCGCAGGCCCGAATGGCGTCAGTCGACGGGGTCCGCCGGATGCGGTGCCAGCAGGGGCAGCTGCGAGGCCAGGCGCTGCTCGCACAGCTCGACGAGGCGGTCGTAGCCGGCCTTGCCCATCAGCTCGGTCAGCTCCGCCCGGTAGGACACGTACACCGGGTCGCCCGCGCCGTGCGCCGAGGTCGCCGACGTGCACCACCAGTGCAGGTCGTGACCGCCCGGACCCCAGCCCCGGCGGTCGTACTCACCGATCGAGACCTGGAGCACCCGGGTGTCGTCGGGCCGGTCGATCCAGTCGTAGGTGCGCCTGACCGGCAGCTGCCAGCAGACGTCCGGCTTGGTCTCCAGCGGCTCGCGACCCTCCTTCAGGGCGAGGATGTGCAGCGAGCAGCCCGCGCCGCCCGCGAACCCGGGCCGGTTCTGGAAGATGCACGAGCCCTTGTACGGCCGCGTCTGGCGGTCGCCGTCCTCGTCCTCCGAGACCCAGCCGTGCGCCATGCCCTCGTCGTGGTGCTGCCAGATCTCCGGCGTGAGCCTCGCCACATGCCCGGCCACGCGCTTCTCGTCGTCCTCGTCCGAGAAGTGGGCGCCCAGCGTGCAGCACCCGTCGTCCGCGCGGCCCGCCTGGATGCCCTGGCAGCCGCTGCCGAAGATGCAGTTCCAGCGAGAGGTCAGCCATGTCAGATCGCACCGGAAGACCTGCTCGTCGTCCGCCGGATCAGGGAATTCCACCCACGCGCGCGCGAAGTCGAGGCCCTTCTCGTCTGCTTCCCGGGCCTTCTTCGACATCGTCGCCGTCTTCGCCGGCTTCACCTGCGAGGAACCCTTGGCGGACTTGTCCTTCTTCGCCGTTTTCGTCTTTGGCACAGGACCAGCGTAAGGCCCCCGCAGCCCCATCGAATACGGAGGACTGCCCAGGTGGCAGTAGCGTTCCGTACATGAGACTCGGTGTCCTCGACGTGGGATCGAACACGGTGCATCTGCTGGTGGTGGATGCGCACCCGGGCGCGCGCCCGCTGCCCGCGCACTCGCACAAGGCTGAGCTGCGCCTTGCCCAACTCCTCGACGAGTCGGGGGCGATCGACTCCGAAGGGGTCGACAAACTGATCGGCGTCGTCCACGAGTGCCTGCAGGCAGCCGAGGACAAGGGGGTCGAGGACGTCCTCCCCTTCGCGACCTCCGCCGTGCGCGAGGCCAGCAACGCCGACGACGTCCTCGCGCGCGTGCAGACCGAGACCGGCGTCGAGCTGCAGGTCCTCACCGGCGAGGAGGAGGCCCGGCTCACCTTCCTCGCCGCCCGCCGCTGGTTCGGCTGGTCCGCGGGCAAGCTGCTCGTCCTCGACATCGGCGGCGGCTCCCTGGAGATCGCCTACGGCATCGACGAGGAACCGGACGCCGCGGTCTCCCTCCCGCTCGGCGCCGGCCGCCTCACCAACGGCTGGCTCCCCGGCGACCCGCCCGACCCGGAGTCCATAAGGGCCCTGCGCCGCCACGTACGCGCCCAGATCGCCCGCACAGTGGGTGAGTTCACCCGCTTCGGCGCCCCGGATCACGTCGTGGCCACGTCCAAGACCTTCAAGCAACTGGCGCGCATCGCGGGCGCGGCCCGCTCCACGGAGGGCCTGTACGTCCAGCGAGAACTCAAGCGCGAGTCCCTGGAGGCGTGGGTCCCGCAGCTGGCGGGAATGTCGACGGCCCAGCGGTCCGAACTTCCGGGCGTTTCGGAGGGCCGCGCGGGACAGCTCCTCGCGGGCGCCCTGGTGGCCGAGGGCGCGATGGACCTGTTCGGCGTGGAGAGTCTGGAGGTCTGCCCCTGGGCACTGCGGGAGGGCGTAATCCTGCGCAGACTTGACCACATGGGTTCGCTGTAGGAGACGTAAGGGGCGCGGGAACTGCGCGACAAGCCACAATTCACCCGCACCCGCCCGTGGCGAATCCCACAACGGCGAATAGGCGCGCGGCCCGCACCCCACGGCACCCCGTAACCTGTCGGCATGGCGGAGCCAGTCGTACGCATCCCGGATGCGAAGGTCGCGCTGTCCACGGCCTCGGTGTACCCGGAGTCCACGGCGACGGCCTTCGAGATCGCCGCGCGCCTCGGGTACGACGGAGTCGAGGTCATGGTGTGGACCGACCCGGTCAGCCAGGACATCGAGGCACTGCGCAGACTCAGCGACTACCACCGCATCCCGATCCTCGCCGTGCACGCCCCCTGCCTGCTCATCACGCAGCGCGTGTGGTCCACCGACCCGTGGGTCAAGCTCCAGCGCGCCCAGGCGGCCGCCGAGAAGCTCGGCGCGACGACGGTCGTCGTCCACCCGCCGTTCCGCTGGCAGCGCCAGTACGCCCGTGACTTCGTCGCCGGGATCTGGCGTATGGCGAACGAGACGGACGTGCGGTTCGCCGTCGAGAACATGTACCCCTGGCGCTACCGCGACCGCGAGATGCTCGCGTACGCCCCCGACTGGGACGTGACGAAGGAGGACTACCGCCACTTCACGATCGACCTCAGTCACAGCGCGACCGCCCGCTCCGACGCCATGCACATGATCGACCGCATGGGCGACCGCCTCGGCCACGTCCACCTCGCCGACGGCAGGGGCTCGGCGAAGGACGAGCACCTCGTGCCGGGGCGCGGCACCCAGCCCTGCGCCGAGCTGCTGGAACGCCTCGCCCTGACCGGCTTCGACGGCCATGTCGTCATCGAGGTCAACACCAGGCGCGCCATGTCCGGCGCCGAACGCGAGGCCGACCTGGCGGAGGCGCTGGCCTTCACCCGGCTGCATCTCGCCTCGGCGGTGAAGGTGCCCAGGCCGTGACCGAGGCCGCCTCCTCCAGACGCCGGGGCCGACGAACCCGTACGGAATCGGCCGACACCCGCGACCGGATCCTGACCGTGGCCCGCGAGGAGTTCTCCGAACGCGGCTACGAGAAGACGTCCGTACGGGGCATCGCCAAGGCGGCCGGCGTGGACTCGGCGCTGGTGCACCACTACTTCGGCACCAAGGAGCAGGTCTTCGAGGCGGCGATCGAGGTCGCCTTCGCGCCCGCGCTGAACGCGCCGGAGGCGGTGGCCGAGGGCCCGTCGGCCGAGGTCGGCGAGCGCCTCACCCGCTTCATCTTCGGCATCTGGGAGAACCCCACCACCCGTACGCCCCTGCTGGCGATCGTGCGCTCCGCCGTCAACAACGAGGCCGCGGCCGCCGTCTTCCGCCGGCTGATCGCCTCCCAGCTGCTGCGCCGCATCGCCTCCCAGCTGGACCTGCCGGACGCGGAACTGCGCGCCGAGCTGGCGGCCGCGCAGCTCGTGGGGTGCGCGATGCTGCGATACGTGATCAAGGTGGAGCCGCTGGTTTCCGCGGACGTGGAGCAGATCATCGCGCGGGTGGCGCCGGTGGTGCAGCGGCATCTGACCGGGCCCTGACCGCCGTATCCCCGCCGTGTCCCCGAGACGGGCATTCCGCAATACGGACACCCTGTCCCGACCCCTGGATGACCGGCGTACGCTCGTTAGCAGTCAGAAGTCTCTTACGACCGTCTCTGAAGTCTCTGACGAACGTCTCTGAAGGAGCGAGCGACGATGCCCGAGCTGAGGTCCCGCACAGTCACCCACGGCCGCAACATGGCGGGCGCCCGCGCCCTTATGCGCGCCTCCGGTGTACCCGGCGCGGACATCGGCCGCAAGCCGATCATCGCGGTCGCCAACTCCTTCACGGAGTTCGTGCCGGGCCACACCCATCTGCAGCCGGTCGGCCGGATCGTCAGCGAGGCGATCGTCGAGGCGGGCGGCATCCCGCGCGAGTTCAACACGATCGCCGTCGACGACGGCATCGCGATGGGCCACGGCGGAATGCTCTACTCCCTGCCCTCCCGCGACCTGATCGCGGACTCGGTGGAGTACATGGTCGAGGCGCACTGCGCCGACGCCCTGGTCTGCATCTCCAACTGCGACAAGATCACGCCTGGCATGCTGAACGCGGCCCTGCGCCTGAACATCCCGACCGTCTTCGTCTCCGGCGGCCCGATGGAGGCCGGCCGCGCCACGCTGGTCGACGGCACGGTCCGTACGCTCGACCTGGTCGACGCGATCTCCGACGCCGTGAACGACAAGATCTCGGACGAGGACATCCTCCGTATCGAGGAGAACGCCTGTCCGACCTGCGGCAGCTGCTCCGGCATGTTCACGGCCAACTCGATGAACTGCCTGACCGAGGCCATCGGCCTCTCCCTGCCCGGCAACGGCTCGGTGCTGGCCACCCACACGGCCCGCAAGCAGCTGTACGTCGACGCGGCCCGCACGGTCATGGACATCACCCGCCGCTACTACGAGCAGGACGACGAGACCGTCCTGCCGCGCTCGGTCGCGACCTTCTCGGCCTTCGAGAACGCGATGGCCCTCGACATCGCGATGGGCGGCTCCACCAACACGATCCTGCACCTGCTGGCGGCGGCCCAGGAGGCGGGCGTCCCCTTCGGCCTGGAGGAGATCAACGAGGTCTCGCGCCGCGTGCCGTGCCTGGCGAAGGTCGCCCCGAACGTCGCGAAGAGCCGCACGTACTACATGGAGGACGTGCACCGCGCCGGCGGCATCCCCGCCCTGCTCGGCGAGCTGCACCGCGCCGGCCTGCTGAACGAGAACGTCCACTCGGTCCACAGCCCGTCCCTGGCGGACTGGCTGAAGACGTGGGACGTGCGCGGCGGCTCCCCGTCGCCGGAGGCGGTCGAACTGTGGCACGCGGCCCCCGGCTGCGTCCGTTCCGCGGAGGCCTTCTCCCAGTCCGAGCGCTGGGAGGCGCTGGACGAGGACGCGGCGGAGGGCTGCATCCGCTCCGCCGAGCACGCGTACTCCAAGGACGGCGGCCTGGCGGTCCTCAAGGGCAACCTGGCGGTCGACGGCTGCGTGGTGAAGACGGCCGGCGTCGACGAGTCGATCTGGACCTTCGAGGGCCCGGCGGTCGTCTGCGAGTCCCAGGAGGAGGCCGTCGAGAAGATCCTCAACAAGCAGGTGACGGACGGCGACGTCGTCGTCATCCGCTACGAGGGTCCCAAGGGCGGCCCGGGCATGCAGGAGATGCTCTACCCGACGTCCTTCCTCAAGGGCCGCGGCCTCGGCAAGACCTGCGCACTGATCACGGACGGCCGCTTCTCCGGCGGCACCTCGGGCCTGTCCATCGGCCACGCGTCCCCGGAGGCCGCGTCCGGCGGCACGATCGCGCTCGTCGAGGACGGCGACCGCATCCGCATCGACATCCCGAACCGCACGATCGAACTGCTCGTGGACGAGGCCGAGTTGGCGCGACGCGAAGCTGCGCTGGGCGGCGTGTACGCCCCGAAGTCCCGCGAGCGCAAGGTCTCGGCGGCGCTGCGCGCATACGCGGCGATGGCGACGAGCGCGGACAAGGGCGCGGTGCGGGACGTTTCGAAGCTGGGCTGAGGCTTCACCGGCCGAGGCTCGGCCGAGGCTTCAAAGGGGCCGTCCCTTCGGGGCGGTCCCTTTTGCGTCACCGGGGCTCTTCGGTCACCGGGGCTCTTCGGGTGTCACCAGGCCGACGGCTTGTGGGCGTTTACGGCGAAGACGGTGCCGTCGGGGGCGGTGGCGAAGACGCGGGACTCGGCGATGACGGGCTCGGGCAGGCTGGCCGGCACCTGGCCCGAGTCGGTTCCGAGGCGTGCCGGAGTCTGCCCGGCGAGTGTCCCCTTGCCCGCGTCCACAGCGAGCAGGCGTCCGTCGGCGGCGCTGAAGTAGACGTGACGGCCATCGACGACCGGTGCCGAACCCCGGCTCACGGACGTCTCGATGTGCCACTGCTGCTTGCGTTTGCCCATGTCGACGGCTTCGAGGGAGCCTCCCGTGGCCAGCAGGTAGACGACGTCGCCGCGCACGGTGGCGCGAGCGCTCTGGCGCTTCACGGGCAGCGGCACCCTGAGCGCCGATCTGGATTCCGGTGTGTAGCGGACCACCGCGTGCGTGTCCCCGTACACGTTGTCGACGGAGAGGAAGAACACGGATCCGCCGGAGGCGCCGAAGGGCTTGAGGGAGCCGCTCAGCAGGGTGTCCCACCGCACGTCACCCGTGACCGGATCCACGGCGGTGACGCGCGTTTTCGACCCGTCGTAGGAGACGCTCGTCATGTACGCCAGCCGGTCGCCCGCGAAGGAGACGAAGGACGACGTGCGGTAGCTCCCCGGTATCGTCCGGGTCCACTTGGCGTCGCCGGTCGCGCTGTCCACGCCGCTGACCGTGCCGTCCGCGTGGGTCAGCAGGAGCATGCCGCCGACTTGCTTCACGAGGTTGTAGGCGGTCACGTTCCGCTCCCAGCGCGCCTTGCCCGAAGCCGGGTCCAGTGCCTCCAGCCGGCGACCGTGGTCGGCCAGGGGCAGTACGAGCCCCCCTGAGAGGACCGGCGGAACACTCCAACGCGTCGTGTCCGCACGATGCCGCCACATCAGGCTGCCGTCGGACGGGTCGACGGCGAAGACCACCCCGGGCCGGACGCAGAACAGCTTCCCCACGCCGTACGAGCACCGGGGCGGGCCCTCGCCGGCGGACACCGGCGTTGTCGCCCACGTACGAACTGCCGCAGAACTGGTGGCGTGTGGTGTGGCCCCCTTCGCGGGGGAGGTCTCCTGGCCGAGCAGTTGAACCGATGCGAACACACCGCCCGTGACCAGGACGAGCGCACCGGCGACGAGCAGCGCCTTCTTGCGCTGGCGACCCTTGGCCGACGGCTGCGACGGCGAAGCCTTGACGCGGGGCTCCGGAGGCGGCGGATCACCCACCGTGCGCTGTGCCGGTATGAACGCCTGTGTGTCGTACGAGGCGGACACCGACCGCAGTTCCCGCATGAGTTCGTCGGGCGTGGGACGGTCCTCGGGCTCCTTGGCGAGGCAGCGCAGCACCAGCGGCGCCAGATCCTCCGGAACGCCGGTCAGATCCGGCTCGTCGTGTACGACCTGGTAGGCGACCACGTAGGGGCTGTCGGAGTCGAACGGACCGCGCCCGGTCGACGCGTGCACCAGGACGGACCCGAGCGCGAACACGTCGGCGGCGGGCCCCACCTCCCGCGGCCGCCGGAACTGCTCCGGCGCCATGAAGGGAGGGGTACCGATCAACTTGCCGGTCTCCGTGCGCAGTTCGCTGTCCTTTGGCCGAGAAATGCCGAAGTCGATGACCTTCGGCCCGTCCTCGGCGAGCAGCACATTGCTCGGTTTCAGATCCCGGTGCACGACCCCGACACGATGGATGTCGCGGAGCGCCTCGGCCAGCCCCGCCATCAGACGGCGCAACTGCGCCGGAGGCATGGGGCCATTCCGCTTCACATGATCGGAAAGGGTCGGCCCAGGAATGAACAGCGTGGCCATCCATGGCCGTTCGGCCTCCGGATCGGCGTCGACGACGGATGCCGTGAAGGCACCGCTCACCCTGCGGGCAGCGGCCACCTCTTGCCGGAACCGCCCCCTGAACTCGGGGTCCTTGGCGAACTCGGCGTGTACGACCTTCACCGCGAGCTTCATCCCGGAGGTGCTCCGCGCCAGGTGCACGACACCCATGCCGCCCGAGCCGAGGCACGACTCCAGGCGGTAGTGACCGGCGTACTCGGGAAGTTCCGCTTCCGCGCCCGCTCCGGTGTTGTGCTGTGGCGCCATGGGACCACCCCCGTGCTGTTCATCCGCGCGCGCGACGCACGGAGCCTAGTCGATGATTCGTACGAGACGGAGGCGGCTTGCTAGCGTTCGCGAGCGAGTTGCGTACATGTGTTTCATGGCGTGTTTTAGGGGAATGAACGGGACCCCATGGCATTCATGGGGCTCAACGGGGGAGGTTTTTCATGTCTGTTGACCACGTCGAAGAAGCCGAGAGCGGCGAGGGGGAGGCCGTCACGGCGGTCGCCGCCGTCACGGCAGCCGTGCACTACTACCCGGTCGCACCGGGCGTCCGCCTCAATGTCCGCAGCGGCCCGGGAACCCAGTACGGCATCGTCCGGGTCCTTCCCGAGGGCGCGAAGGTCCCGATCTACTGCCAGACGCCCGGCACGACGGTGACGGGTCCGTACGGCACGTCGAACATCTGGGACAACATCGACGACGGCGAGTTCGTCTCCGACGCCTATGTGCTCACCGGCAGTGACGGCTACGTGGCCTCCCGCTGCGGCTGACCAACTCTCCGAAGGACCCTGATGACTTCCGGAAGACGTAGATCCGTCCTGCTCGGGGGCGCCGCCGGCGCCCTGCTCATGGTGATTGGCTCGGCAGCCACCGCGAGCGCGGCCACCGTGAAGACCTACCCGATCGCACCCGGAGTCCGGGTGAACGTCCGCAGTGGACCCGGCACGAACTACACCATCGTGCGTGTCCTGCCCGAAGGCTCGAGCGTCCCGATCTTCTGCCAGACGCCCGGTACGACGGTCTCGGGCTACTACGGCACGTCGAACATCTGGGACAACATCGACAGCGGTGAATACATCTCGGACACCTACGTCAAAACCGGCAGCGACGGCTACATAGCCTCCCGCTGCGGCTGAACCCGCAGTGAGCCCGCGGCAACCCCGGAGCCATAATCGTCCCGTGAGCGACGAAACCGGCACCCAGGACACCGCGGGCTCCACGGCCCCCCGCCCAGAACCCCTCCGCTTCTTCGGCACCACCTGGGTGAACCACGACAACGGCTACACCCCCCGCCGCATCGGAGTAGCCGTCGGCTCCCTCGCCGCCGCAGGCGCCTCCTGCCTCGTCCTCCGCTTCGCCTACGACGGCGTCCAGCTCGCCGACACGGGCGCCTTCGTCACCGCCCTGATCGTCGTCATGTTCGCGGTCTGCAGCGCGCTGGCCTTCCGCCACACCTGGGACTCCTTCGCCAAGCGCCCCGACCCCGACCGCCAGGCCTCCCTCCGCGGCCTCCTGGCCATCGGCTTCGTCGGCTCCCTCCTCGCCTATTTCTTCCGCTCCCTCACCGAGGCTCCCGGCGAGAAACTCCACCGCGAGGAGTACGAGGCGGCCCTGAAGCAACACGAGAAGCGCATGTCCCGCCGCACAGGCAACCCGCAGCGGAAGAAGCGCCGCCGCTCCTAGCCGACGGGCCCCGGTGGCAGCCTCAGTCGCCTCTCACCAAAAACTCACTGCTCCCTGCACACATCGGGGCCACCATGGCCGTATGACGGCTTCCTCCCACACCACCCGCGCGCACTCCTTCAACGCCGCCGCAGCCCAGTACGCCGCCAACCGCCCGTCCTACCCGCCCGCACTCTTCGACGCCATCGAAGACCTGGCCGGCCGCTCCCTGACGGGCGCCCGCGTCGCGGACATCGGCGCCGGCACCGGCATCGCGACCGCTCTTCTGCACGCCCGCGGTGCCGACGTCGTCGCCGTGGAACCGGGGGAGGGCATGGCGGCACAGTTCCGCCGCAGCCTCCCCGACGTCCCGATCGTCCGCGGCAGCGGCAACGCCCTCCCGCTAGCCACCGCCTCCGCCGACTTCCTCACCTACGCCCAGGCCTGGCACTGGACCGCCCCGTCCCACTCGGTGCCGGAGGCCCTGCGCGTGCTGCGGCCGGGCGGGGCGCTCGCGCTGTGGTGGAACACGAGCGCCCTGGACGTCCCGTGGATCGACGAGCAGACGGTCCGGATCGGGCGTCACTTCGGCGGCGACGGGATCGTGGACAGAAACGGCAGCGGTGTCCGCTCCGCCCTCGCCGACCCCACCGGCCGCCTGCACTTCGAGCACCGCAGGGTCCGCTGGAGCCGCCAGGTCCCCGTCGACCGACACCTGGCCAACATCGGCAGCCACTCGATCTTCCTCGTCCACGGCGAGGACAACGCCCGCGCCTTCCTCGCCGCGGAGCGGGACCACCTGCTCGCCGTCTTCCCGGACGGGGTCGTCGAGGAGACCTACGTCGTCGAACTGCTCGTGGCCATCGGCTCATGACCCCGCGCGGCGGCCCACCCCTCCAGGGCCGCCGCACACGCATGGTCCACATGCCGCAACCCGCCCAACTCCAGCCGCACCGCCCGGTCGTGCGGCAACGCCTCCAGCGCCTCCAGCAGCTTCGGCAGCCGCAGGAAGGTCGCATGCCCCAGCACCCGTACGACGACCCCCGCGTCCCCCTGGTCCTCGGTCTCCACATGCACATGGCTGACGTCCCACGCGGTCTTGCCCACGGCCAGCGCCAGCCCCACCAACACCCCTTCCAGCAGATTCCCGACGACGATCGCTCCCGCCGTCACCACCAGCACGACCACCTCGCCCCGGTGCCCGCGCCACAGTGCCCGCACCTCCCGCACCGGCACGAGCTTGCACCCGGCGTACACCAGCAGCCCGGCCAGCGCCGCCACCGGAATCACCCCGAGCACCCCGGGCACGACGGCCGTGAACAGCAGCAGCCACGCCCCGTGCAGCACTCGCGAGGCCTTGGTCCGCGCCCCCGCCTGTACGTTCGCCGCGCTGCGCACGATCACCGCGGTCATCGGCAAGGCACCCAGCACCCCGCACACCGCGTTCCCCGCGCCCTGCGCCATCAGCTCCCGGTTGTAGTCCGTCCGCGGCCCGCGGTGCAGCCGGTCCACCGCAGCCGCGCTGAACAACGACTCCGCCGACGCGATCAGCGCGAACGCCACAACGGTCCCGATCACCCCCACTTCCGTAAGCCGCCCGAAGTCCGCCGACTCCGGCACCCGCACCGCATCGACGAGCCCGCGCACCTCGACCCGTCGCACCCCCAGGTCGAACACCCCGGTCACCGCCGACACCACCGCCACCGCCACCAACGGCGCAGGCACCACCCGCGCACCCCTGCGCCAACGCGGCCACAGCAGCAATACGGCAATGGTGGCACCCGCCACTGACAACGCCACGGGATCGACCAGCGCCGGCAGCGACACCAGCCCGGCGATCTTCCCGAGCCCGCTCGCGGGCGCCGCCGCGTCCCCCAGCGCGTACACCTGCCCGGCGACCAGCACCAACCCGATGCCGGCGAGCATCCCCTGCACCACAGCCGCCGACACGGCCCGGAACCACCGCCCCAAGCGCAGCGCCCCGAGCCCCAGCTGCACCAGCCCGGCGCCGAGAACCAGCACGCCGAGCACCTCGACGCCGTACGAGTCGACGGCCTCGTACACGAGCACAGTGAGCCCGGCCGCCGGCCCGCTCACCTGCAGGCTGCTGCCGGGCAGCGCCCCGGCGACCAGCCCGCCGACGATCCCGGTGACCAGCCCCAGTTCGGCGGGCACACCAGAGGCGATGGCCACGCCCACGCACAACGGGAGCGCGACGAGAAACACGACGAGAGAAGCGAACAGATCGGCCTTGCGTACGCCACAGCGCATGCGCATGACGGGAGCACCTCCGGTGATCGAGCGGGAGATGCGTGGGCGCCGAACCGGGGGAGGGCACGGCGAACTTCCGTGCGCGGCATATGACCTCGCACTGAAATCCATTGTCGGTCAGGGGAGTTGATCGCGCACCGGCCACATGTGTCCGCCCGGTGAACCCGGAAGCGTACGAACCGGACCCTCTCGCTCCGTTCACACCCACGCGCGCCTGCGCCCCCGTACGCCCCGCCTGCATCCCGTCTGACGTTCCGCGCTTGACACGGCCCGCTCCGGAGGAGGAATGTTCATCGCATGATGAATAAAGACCGCAACGTCGCCGATCCGCCGGACCCGGAAGGCGCCCGCACCGCCGCCCCCGCCGTCCGGGCCGAGGGCCTGACCGTCGTCCGCGGCCCCCGCACCGTCCTGCGCGGCCTCGACTTCACCGTCCCCCGCGGCCAGATCACCGGCCTGCTCGGCCCGTCCGGCTGCGGCAAGTCGACCCTCATGCGCTCGATCGTCGGCACCCAGGCCAAGGTCACCGGCACCCTGGACGTGCTCGGCCACCCCGCCGGCCACCCCGCCCTCCGCACCCGCATCGGCTACGTCACCCAGGCCCCCTCCGTCTACGACGACTTGACGATCCGTCAGAACCTCGACTACTTCACCGCGATCCTCGCCCCGGGCCGCGCGGCCGCCGACCGCCACCAGGACGTCGACCGCGTCCTCACCGACGTGGACCTCACCAGCCACGCCGACGCGCTCGCCGGCAACCTCTCCGGCGGCCAGCGCAGCCGCGTCTCCCTCGCGGTCGCCCTCCTCGGCACCCCGGAACTCCTCGTCCTCGACGAACCCACCGTCGGCCTGGACCCGGTTCTCCGCCGCGACCTCTGGAACCTCTTCCACGACATCGCAACCACCCGCGGCGCCACCCTCCTCATCTCCTCCCACGTCATGGACGAGGCCGAGCGCTGCCACCGCCTGCTCCTGATGCGCGAGGGCGAGATCCTCGCCGACGACACCCCCGACGCCCTGCGCACCCGCACCGGCTCGGAGACGGTCGAGGCGGCCTTCCTGCACCTCGTCGACGAGGCGACGGCCGCCGCCCGCGAAAAGGAGACGACCCGATGACCACCACGACGTCCGGTACGACGATGACGCCCGCGCCCACCAGCGCCCTGAACGCCTCCCGCACCACCGCCACCGCGGCCCGGGTCCTGCGCCAGCTCCGCCACGACCCGCGCACCATCGCGCTGATGCTCGTCATCCCCTGCGTGATGCTGTTCCTGCTGCGCTACGTCTTCGACGGCAGCCCGCGCACCTTCGACAACATCGGCGCGTCACTCCTCGGCATCTTCCCCCTCATCACGATGTTCCTGGTCACGTCCATCGCCACCCTGCGCGAACGCACCTCCGGCACCCTCGAACGCCTCCTCGCCATGCCGCTGGGCAAGGGCGACCTGATCGCGGGCTACGCCCTGGCATTCGGCTTCATCGCGATCATCCAGTCCGCCCTCGCCACCGGCCTCGCGGTCTGGTTCCTGGGCCTGGACGTCACGGGCAGCCCCTGGCTCCTGCTCCTGGTGGCCCTGCTCGACGCACTCCTCGGTACCGCCCTCGGCCTCTTCGTCTCGGCCTTCGCGGCCTCCGAATTCCAGGCGGTCCAGTTCATGCCGGCGGTGATCTTCCCCCAACTCCTCCTCTGCGGCCTCTTTACCCCCCGCGACAACATGCACCCGGTCCTGGAAGCCATCTCCGACGTCCTCCCCATGTCCTACGCGGTGGACGGCATGAACGAGGTCCTCAAACACACGGACATGACAGCCACCTTCGTACGGGACGCCCTCATCGTGGCGGGCTGCGCCCTGCTGGTCCTGGGCTTGGGCGCGGCGACACTGAGGCGAAGGACGGCGTGATCTTCTCGGCGCCGGGCGAGCCTTTCGTCGCCGGTCCGTGCGGTTCAGCCCGTCAGGCGTTTGAGGACGAGGCCGTTCAGGCCGATCAGGCCGATCGGGGGTCCGGGGGGCGAACCCCCTGGCAGGGTCGAAGGGGCGGAGCCCCTGGGGACGGGACGGGTAGGGGCGGCGGGGCCGAGAAAATCCCGGCAGCCACCCGCACGCCAACGTCCCGCCCACCGGACAACCGAGCCGCACCCCCGCCCCCGGTGCAAGGATGAACCCGGACGACGCAACCACCGGAGGCACCCGCGCCATGACCCAGAAAGTCGCAGTCCTCGGCACCGGCAAGATCGGCGAAGCCCTGCTCAGCGGAATGATCCGCGGCGGCTGGGCCCCCGCCGACCTCCTGGTCACCGCCCGCCGCCAGGAACGAGCCGAAGAACTCCGCACCCGCTACGGAGTCACCCCGGTCACCAACCCGGAAGCCGCCAAGACCGCCGACACCCTGATCCTCACGGTCAAGCCACAGGACATGGGCACCCTCCTCGACGAACTCGGCCCCCACGTCCCCGCCGACCGCCTGGTCATCAGCGGAGCCGCCGGCATCACCACCGCCTCCATCGAGGACCGCCTCGCCACCGGCACCCCGGTCGTCCGCGTCATGACGAACACCCCCGCCCTCGTCGACGAGGCGATGTCCGTCATCTCCGCCGGCACCCACGCCACCGCCGACCACCTCGCACACACCGAGGAGATCTTCGGCGCTGTCGGCAAGACACTCCGCGTCCCCGAGTCCCAGCAGGACGCCTGCACCGCCCTCTCCGGCTCCGGCCCGGCCTACTTCTTCTACCTGGTCGAAGCCATGACGGACGCCGGCATCCTCCTCGGCCTGCCGCGCGACAAGGCCCACGACCTCATCGTCCAGTCCGCGATCGGCGCCGCGACGATGCTCCGCGACAGCGGCGAACACCCGGTCAAGCTCCGCGAGAACGTCACGTCCCCCGCGGGCACGACCATCAACGCCATCCGCGAACTCGAGAACCACGGCGTACGGGCCGCTCTCATCGCCGCTCTCGAAGCCGCCCGCGACCGCAGCCGCGAACTGGCCTCCGGCAACAAGAGCTGACCCTCCCACCGCCCGGGGGCGGTCACCCCGCCGCGTCCATCACCTCCTTCGAGGTCACCACACGCGCAAAGCCGCCCCCGTGCAGCGACACCGCCGACGCCTGCGCCACTTCGTCCGCACTGCGCCGCCAGCCGAACGGCCCCTCCAGGTCGAAGGTGTACGTCGCGTCGTACGCGACCACCACGTCGTACCCGAGATTCCCTCCCATACGAGCCGTCGTCTCCACGCACATGTTGGTCTGGATCCCGACCAGCACGAACTGCGATATGCCCTCCGCCGTCAGCCACGCAGCCAGGTCCGGTGTCCCGAGGAAGGCCGAGTTCACGGTCTTCGTGACGAACAGCTCGGCACCGGCCCCCTTCCCCCTCCTCTCCTGCACGTACTCCTTGAAGTCGTTCCCCTCGTACCCCGGCCGCAGCGGCGACCGAGGCTTCGGCGAGTCATGCCGTACGAAGACGACCGGCCGCCCCGCCGACTGCCAGACGTCGATGAGCGCCGCGATGTTGTCATCGGCTCCCGGGTTGTTCCGAGGCCCCCAGAAGCCGGCCTCCTCGAAGCCCTTCTGCACGTCCATGACCACCAGTGCTGCGTTCTCCGCGATCTCCATGCCCACGATCCTCCCGCCGGCAGCACGCCCGCCCCAGAGGGTGAAAAGACAGCGATCGATGGTTTACTGCCAGCCATGGAGAACGCCGCACAGGTCGCCGAGAACACCTACCGCGTCGCCCTCGTCGCCTTCCCCGGTATCCGAGCCTTCGACGTCTCCGTCATCACCGAGGTCTGGGGCACCGACCGCACCGACCGCGGAGCCCCCGCCTTCGACCTCCGCCGCGTCGCCACCGACACCACCCCCATCCCGATGCGCGGAGGCATGGCCCTCCTTCCCGACCGCACCCTTGCCTGGCTGTCGCGCGCGGACCTGATCGTGATCCCCGGCCTCGACGACCACCTCACACCCGCACCCACCCCCGTCCTCGACGCCCTCCGCCGCGCCCACGCCCGCGGCACCACCATCGCCGGCCTCTGCGGCGGCGCTTTCACCCTCGCCCAGGCCGGACTCCTCGACGACCGCCGCGCCATCACCCACTGGAACCTCGTCGAGCTCTTCCGCACACACCACCCCCAAGTCACCGTCGTCCCCGACGCCCTCTTCATCAAGGACGACAACATCTGGACCGCGGCAGGCACCGCAGCCGGCATCGACCTCTGCATCCACCTCGTCCGCCAGGCCCACGGCGCCGAGGCGGCCGCCACCATCGCCCGCTCGATGGTCACCGCCCCATTCCGCACCGGAACCCAGGCACAGTTCATCGAGCACCCGACTCCGCGAGCGGACCGCGACGCCGACACCCTCGCTGCCGTACGCGAACACGCCCTGCGCCACCTGCACGAACCACTCACGGTCGCCGACCTCGCCGCCCGCGCAGGCATGTCCCCGCGCAGCTTCGCCCGCCACTTCACAGCAGAGACCGGCACACCACCGCTCCGCTGGCTCCTCGACCAGCGCATCGCCGCAGCCCAGAAACTCCTCGAGCGAACCGACCTGCCCATGCCCGAAGTAGCCCGCCGCGTCGGCTTCGGCAGCGAGGTCACGATGCGCCAGCACTTCGCAACGCGCCTCGCCACCAGCCCACGCGCCTACCGAGCGGCGTTCAGTACGAGCCCGCTATCCACCGGCGCCGCCGGCAGCAACCCGATCGCGCGATAAGCGGCATCCACGGTCGGCCGGGCCATCGCCCGAGCCCTCTCCGCACCATCCCGCAGCACCCCCTCCACATAGCCCGGATCCGCGCACAGCGCCCTGTGCCTCTCCTGTACGGGCCTGAGGAGCTCGACCACGGCCTCTGCGGTGTCCTTCTTCAAGGACCCGTACGACTCATATACACCGCTCAGCTCCTCGGGGTTCCCACCCGTGCACGCGGCGAGGATCTCCAGCAGATTGGCGAGGCCCGGCCGAGCTTCCCGGTCGTACACGACCTCCCGCCCGCTGTCGGTCACGGCCCGCAGGACCTTCTTCCGCACCACGTCCGGCTCGTCGAGCAGATAGACGATCCCCGGCCCGGCGTCGTCGCTCTTCCCCATCTTCGACGTCGGATCCTGCAGATTCATGACCCGAGCGGCCACCGCCGGAAGCGTCGCCCGAGGCACCACGAACGTGTGCCCGTAGCGCTGGTTGAACCGCACGGCCAGATCCCGCGTCAACTCCACGTGCTGCGCCTGGTCGTCCCCCACCGGCACCTCGTCGGCCCCGTACGCGAGGATGTCCGCCGCCATCAGCACCGGATACGTCAGCAGCGACAGCCGCACACTCCCGCCCCGCTCCCGCTCGCGCGCCGCCTTCTCCTTGTACTGGATCATCCGCCGCATCTCACCGTCGGTGGCCACGCACTCGAGCACGTACGACAGCCGCGCATGCTCATCGACATGACTCTGTACGAACACGGTGCACAGCTCCGGATCCAGCCCCACCGCCAGCAACAGCGTCGCCGCCTGCCGACTGAGCCTGCGCACCCGCGCCGGATCGTGATCCACGGTCAGCGCGTGCAGGTCGACGACGCAGAACAGCGCGTCCGCCCGGTGCTGGTCGACCGTGACCCACTGCCGCATGGCTCCGAGGTAGTTCCCGAGCGTCAGGTGCCCGGTCGGCTTGACCCCGCTGAAAACCCGTGTCATCTCCACTCCACCTCCTGGTCGGAGCCGCCGTCCCGGCCGGCCGCCCCTCAGGAGCTCTGGAGGGAGATACAAGAACGGCCGCCGAGGCGGCGGCCGTTGAGTGCATACGTGAACTCGGCCGCCGTCAGGCGGCCCACCACAGCTGGGTGCACGTACGCGTAGTCATGCGTCCCAGAGTACGCCTCACGGGTGCCGCTCGGAGGCGAGTTGACACGCCTCGGCCCGGTACGTAGTGTTCTCCGAGTTGTCCGACGTGAGCGCCGACTTCGGTCGGTCCCCGGACAGCCATTCCGCAAGTACCAACCACTACTCGACAGCCGGGTCGATCTGTCCGGCGTCGATTCATTGGCATGTGTATTTGCGAAATGAGGAATCCCCGTTCGAAAGGACGCGGCCCCGATTAGCTCGAGGGTTGGGAATCCGCTAAAGT
The DNA here is from genome assembly GCF_040644055.1 of Streptomyces sp. NPDC047043. NCBI lineage: Bacteria > Bacillati > Actinomycetota > Actinomycetes > Kitasatosporales > Streptomycetaceae > Streptomyces > Streptomyces sp. NPDC047043. The sequence goes on along the minus strand of NZ_JBEYVO010000062.1, from coordinate 101 downwards.
CTCACTCGTCGGAACGGCCCAACGGCCGTGAGGACAAGCCCCGCTGACTGGGGGTCAGGCCGAAAGGATCTGATAGAGTCGGATCCGCCGGAAAGGGAAAC
>NZ_JBEYVO010000061.1:0-32979 GCF_040644055.1 Streptomyces sp. NPDC047043 | reverse complement strand
TATTTGTCGAGAGCCCGATCGTGCTCAGCGCTTCGCGCCTCCGCGCGTTCGGGCTCTCGACACCGACGCGCCCCCTACGGCTCTCTACGCGGCCGGTGTCCGGCGGTGCCGTGCCGTTGGAGGGCACTTGCCGTCAGCGGTGCAACAAGAGAGTGGTTGCGTGGGCGGCTTTGGGGCGGAAACTATGGGATACGGTTTCCGAAACCGGCGAGGGCCGCCGCCACCGGCGGTCCGTCACGGGCCCCCTCTTTGGCCGGCCGGATCTGGTGAGGGTGAAGGAGCCGCAACGGTGAGTCAGCGCAAGGCGGCCGGTGACGCCGGACGGGCCACCATCCGCGACGTGGCGGAGCGAGCAGGGGTCTCCGTGGCGAGCGTGTCGCGCGTCCTGTCCGGCAACTACCCGGTGTCGGAGGACCTGCGCCGCCGGGTGATGAAGGTGGTCGGGGACCTGGACTACGTCACCAACGCCCACGCCCGCTCCCTCGCCGGCGGCGGTACACCGACGGTCGCGATCCTCATCAACAACATCACCGGCGCCGCATTCGCCCACGTGGCCAAGGGAGTCGAGGGCGCGGCCACGCTGCGCGGCTGGCTCTCCCTGGTCGGCACCACCGGCGACGACCCCGAGCGCGAGCTCGCCCTGGTCAACATGATGCGCCAGCAGGGCGTGGCCGCGGTGGTGCTGCTCGGCGGCGCCTACGACTACGACGAGTACCAGCTGCGCATGGCCCGCTTCGCCCGCTCCCTCGACGCGGCCGGATCCCACCTGGTCCTGGTCGGCAGGCCGCCCCTGGAGGGGGACGTCCCGGCCACGACGGTCGACTACGACAACGAGGGCGGCGCCTACGCAATGGCCAGCCATCTGCTGTCGGCCGGCCACCGCAGGGTCCTGGTGCTGCCCGGACCCGCCGAACTCACCACGGCCCAGGGCCGGTTGAGAGGTGCGCAACGGGCCTTCGAGGCGTACGGGGTGCCGTTCGACCCGGGCATGGTGCGGCACGGTCCGTACGACGACGAGCACGGGTACGGCGCCGTCGAGTCGGCCCTGCACGAGACGCCGGACTTCACGGCCGTCCTCGCCGGGACCGACGTGGTCGCCGCGGGCGCCATGCAGGCCCTGCGCGCGGCCGGGCTGCGGGTGCCGGAGGACGTCTCCATCGTCGGCTACGACGACATCCCCCTTGCTTCCCAGCTCACTCCCCAACTGACCACCGTGCACGTGCCGTACGAGGAGATGGGTCGCGTCGCGCTGCGCGCGGTGGCCGACCGGCGCGAGGGCGGCTCGGGCCGCCGCAAGGGCGCCGACGGCGACCACCTGGTGCTGGGCACCCATGTCGTCGTACGCAACTCCGTCCAGCCGCCGCCCCGGGGCTGAGCACGGCCGGGAAGTACGCGAGAAGCGCACGAGAAGCGCACGGGAAGCGATCGTTTCGTAACCGGTTTCTCGCTCCTACCAGCGCACTTGCCAGCCTGACCCAATAATTTCCGGCACACCTCTTGCTACGGCCGGACGGATCGGCCTACCGTCACGGCAACCGCTTACTACAGCTTCCGCTTGGCCGACCCCCCGCAGCCGCGAGCCGACGGATTCCCGGCCGCCGTTCCCGGCCTTCCCGAGCCGCCGTCCTCTCGTTCAGAGACGCCCAACTTCCGAAGGAACACGGTCAGATGAACTTCACCAGCCCCCGGAGAAGGTTCGCCCACGCCGCTGTCGCGGGACTCGCACTCACCGGTCTGCTCTCCGCCTGCGGCGGCTCCGACTCCGGGGACGACGCCAAGTCGTCGGGCCCGGTCACCCTCCCCTTCTGGGGCTGGGCCAACGGTCAGGAGGCCGTCGCCAAGGCGTTCAACGCCTCGCACAAGGACATCAAGCTCAAGTACACCAAGGTCACCGACCAGCTGACCATGCAGAAGCAGCTGACCAACGCGGTCAAGGCGGGCAACGCGCCCTGCCTGGTGCAGAACACCGCCGAGTACGTGACCAGTTGGGTCTCGCAGGGCGCGCTCGCCGACATCACCCGGTACGTCGGGTCGAGCAAGGACAAGTTCAACTCCGGTTCCTGGGCGAGCGCGCAGGTGCAGGGCAAGCTCTACGGCGTCCCGACCAGCTCGGCGCCCAACTTCACGATCTACCGCACCGACATCTTCGCCAAGTACGGCATCAAGCCCCCCGCCACCTGGGACGACTTCATCGCCGCGGGCAAGGTCCTGAAGAAGCACGGCATCAAGATCACCAACTACGCCGGTGAGGACCCGAGCACCCTCGAGGTCCTGGCCATGCAGGCCGGCGCCCACTGGTACGCCATCGACGGCAACTCCTGGAAGGTGGACTTCCAGGACGCGGGCACCCTGAAGGCCGCCAAGGTGATCCAGGAGATCATCGACAACGACCTCAACTCCAAGCTGTCCTTCGCCGACTACGCGGCCGTGCAGCGCAACTACGACAACGGCGGCACCGCGACCCGGCAGATCTCCACCTGGCAGATGGCCGGCATGGTGCAGAACTTCACCAAGTCCTTCGGCAAGTGGGCGCTCTCGCCCTGGCCGACATACCAGGGCGAGGCGGCCAAGACGCCGGCCGGCACCAACCTGACCGGCAGCGTGACGCTGGTGACCAAGCAGTGCAAGAACGTGCAGCAGGCCGCCGAGGCCGCGCTGTGGATGTCCACCGACACCGGCGCGGTCAAGACGATGGCGAGCCCGACCACCGGCAACGGCGTGATGCCGGCCCTGGCCGACAGCAACTCCTACGTCGGTGAGGCGATCTCCGACAAGCTCCTCGGCAAGAACTACCAGCCGGCCCAGAAGATCGTGACGGACAGCCTGAACACCATCACCACCGACTGGACCTTCGGCCCGGACTGGACCGCCATGTTCACGGAGATGCAGGCCGGTTGGGCCAAGGTCGTGAACAAGCAGGAGAAGGTCACCGATCTGCTGGCGCACATGCAGGAGTGGACGGTCAAGGACCTGAAGTCCCGCGGCATCAGCGTCAACGGCTAGAGGCTGGGGTCGAGAACCGATGATCCGCTCACTGCGCTGGAAGGGTGCCGCCTTCACGGTGCCCTTCCAGCTCGGCTTCGTCTTCCTGTATCTGCTCCCGATCGGGTACGCGGTCTACCAGTCGCTGTACCGCGAGCAGCAGTCCGGGCTCGGGCTCGGCGGCTCGACGGAGAAGTTCTCCGGGCTGGACAACTACCAACAGGGCCTGACCGACTCGGCGTTCATGGGTTCGGTACTGCGGGTGGTGCTCTTCGCCTGCGTGCAGATCCCGCTGATGCTGCTCATCAGCCTCGTACTCGCCCTGTTCCTGGACGCGTTGACCTCGAAGGTGGCCGGCCGCTTCCGGATCCTGCTGCTGGTGCCGTACATGATCCCCGGGGTCGTCGCGGCGATCGTGTGGATCAACCTGTACAGCCCGGACGTCGGCCCGCTGACACCGCTCGGCAAGGTCTTCGGCTTCGACTGGAACTTCTTCGCCCCCTCCATGGTGTGGCCGTCCATCGGCAACCTGCTCACCTGGCACGGGGTCGGCTACAACATGGTGATCATCTACTCCGCGCTCCAGGGTGTCCCGCGCGAACTGTTCGAGGCCGCTCGGCTCGACGGGGCGTCCGAGCGGCGCATCGCCCTGAGCATCAAAATCCCTTACGTGCGGGGCGCGTTGGTGCTCACCGGCATGCTGTCGATCATCCAGATGTTGCAGATCTTCAACGAGCCCGCGCTGTTCCGGAACATCACCCCGCAGACGGTCAGCGACAGCTTCACCCCGATCATGATCATCTACAACCAGGCGTTCAACGCCGGCAACTACCACTACGCCGCGGCCCTTTCGGTGCTGCTCGCACTGATCCTCGGCGTCGCCTCCTTCCTCTTCTACCGGCTGACGTCAAGGGAGGCGGACTGATGACGATCACCGAAGAACGCGCCACGACCCGCGCGGTGCGCCGCCTCAACCGACCCGATCCGGCGGCCCGTTCACGCGGCGGGCAGCGGTTCCTGCTGCTCGGCCTGATCCTCGCCAGTATGTACAGCCTGTTCCCGGTGTGGTGGCTGATGGTCGCCGCGACCAAGGACCGCGTGGGCCTGTACCAGAGCAACGGTCTGTGGTTCTCCGGCTGGCACCTGTGGGACAACCTGCATCAGGTCTTCACCTACGAGGACGGCATCTTCCTGCGCTGGACCGCCAACTCCTTCCTCTACGCCGGAGTCGGCTCCCTCGGCGGCACCCTGGTGGCGCTCGCGACGGGCTACGGCCTGGCCCGCTTCCAGTTCCCGGGCCGCAACCTGGTGTTCGCGTGCGTGGTCGGCTCGTTCCTGATCCCGATCGCCCTGCTGACCATGCCGCTCTACCTGCTCTTCTCGAAGATCGGCCTGGTCGACACCCCCTGGGCGATGCTGATCCCCTGCCTGATCAGCCCCTTCAGCGTGTACCTCGCCAAGGTCTACACCGAGGCCACGATTCCGTACGAACTGCTGGAGGCGGCCCGTATCGACGGCGCCGGCGAACTGCGCATCTTCTTCAGCATCGTGCTGCGGATGATGACGACGGGCGGCGCGACGGTGTTCCTGCTGGCCTTCGTGAACACCTGGAACGCCTTCTTCCTGCCCCTCACCGTGCTGCGCGGCGAGAAGAACTGGACCCTCAACATCGGCCTCTACAACTGGTCGGGCAAGCGTCTGGAATCGGGCATCGACGTCACCAGCCTGGTGCTGACCGGCGCCCTGCTGTCCATCATCCCCATGGCGATCATGATGGTCGCGATGCGCCGCTACTGGCGCACCGGCGTCACCCTGGGGGCCCTCAAGTGACCGTCCCCTCAGGAGCCCTGACGTGACGCTGCTGCACAACCCCGTCATCCGCGGCTTCGCCCCCGACCCCTCGCTGGTCCGGGTCGGCGACTGGTACTACGTGGCGACGAGCTCCTTCGAGTGGTTCCCGACCATCCCGATCCACCGCTCCCGGGACCTCGCCCACTGGGAGTACGCGGGCCATGTGCGCGGAGCCGCCCCCGACGACTCGCTGGCCGGGGTGCCCGACTCGGGCGGTGTCTGGGCACCGTCGCTGAGCTGGGACGGCGAGCGGTTCTGGGTGGTGTACTCCATCGTCCGCTCGGTCGGGACGCCGTACTTCGACACCGACACATACGTCAGTTCGGCCGCGGAGGTGGGTGGGAAGTGGACGCCGCCGCGCCGGGTGGCGAGCCACGGCTTCGATCCCGCGCTGTTCCATCACGAGCGGCGGCTGTGGCTGCTCAACCTGCAGAACGACCACCGACCGGGTGGACGCCGGTTCGCCGGGATCGTCCTGTCCGAGCTGGACCGGGAGACGCTGAACCCGGTCGGTGGTACCCACCTGCTGCTGCAGCACGAACGGCTCATCGAGGGACCGAAGTTGCTGCGCCGGGAGGGCTGGTACTACCTGGTGCTGGCCGAGGGCGGCACGGGCTTCGAGCACGGGGTGCGGGTGGCGCGTTCGCGCGCGATCACCGGGCCGTACGAACTCGACGACCGGCCCCTGCTGACAAGCCGGGACGACCCGTCGCTGCCGTTGCAGAAGGCGGGGCACGGCGAGCTCGTACAAACCCCGGACGGTGACTGGGTGTTGAGCCACCTCGTCGCCCGTCCGTTGCAGACGCCCGACGGACCGCGCTGCACGCTCGGCCGGGAGACGGCGATCCAGGCGGTGGCTTGGGACGAACAGGGCTGGCCGAGGATGCGACACGGGGGTGCGCATCCGGCGGTCGAGGTCGACGTACCGACCCGTCCCGAGCCACTGCCGTCTCAACTCCCCTCGTCCGATGACCTGTTGGGCTGGCCGTGGAGCAGCCTGCGTACGGCAGCGGACACGTCCTGGGCGGATGCAGCGAGCCGCCCGGGCTGGATCCGGCTGCGCGGCAGGCACGGTCCCGAGTCCCGCTGGGCGCACAGCCTGCTCGCGCAGCGGATCACCGAGCACCGGGCGGAGGCCGAAGTCACCGTGGAGGCGCGGCCGTCCACCTTCACCCAGGCGGCCGGGCTGGTGCTCTGGTACAACACCGAGGCGTATCTGAGCCTCGACGTCACATGGGCCGAACCGGAGGGCGAGGAACAGCACGGGCAGCAGTGGCGGGGTGCGGGCCGTACGGTGCTTCGGCTCGTGGAGCGCGACGAGGCGACCACCCGGCCGGTGGCCGTCGTGGGCGTCGACGCACAGGGGTCGCTGACACTCGGCGTGACGCTCGACGGCACCGCGGCGCGCTTCTGGCACCTGCGGGACGGGGTACGTACGCCCGTCGGAGAGCCGTTGGACTTCAGCAAGCTCTCCGACGACCACGGGTCCAAGCTGCGCTTCACGGGGGCGATGGCCGGCATCCATGCCGTTGACCTGGTGGACGCGGCGTTCACGGCGGACTTCACCGGCTTCCGGCTCACCTGCTGGTAACTCCGTACGGCCTTGGCCGTGTTCGAAGTTTCGAAAGTCCGGAGCCGTGAAGACCTGCGAAGTCCGACCTCTTCCCCACTGCAACCGGCGAACCTAGGGTAGGAAGCGCTTACTATTTCGCGCTGGTCGAAACTTTTCATGGCCCTCGGGCGGGCCGGAGAGGTGGTTCCCGATGGTCCGTACGGGGAGTGCGAGCGTGGCGGCCGGGCCGACGCTGGCGGTCGTGGCCCGGGAGGCGGGCGTGTCCGTGCCGACCGCGTCCAAGGTGGTCAACGGCAGGGAGGACGTGGCACCGGAGACGCGCCGCCGGGTGACGGAGGCGCTGGACCGGCTCGGCTATGTGCGCAGACCCCGGTTCGACGCGGCGAAGGTACCGGGTCTGGTCGACCTGGTCGTGCACTCGCTGGACAGTTCCTGGTCGGGGGCGGTGCTGCACGGGGTGGAGGCGGCGGCGCACGACGCGGGTCTCGAGGTCGTGGTCTCGGCGGGGCTGACCAGGACGCGGTGCGGGCGGCCGGAGCGCGGCTGGCTGGACAAGCTGATCGCGCGCGGCTCGTCCGGGGTGCTGTTCAACCTGGCCGAGCTGACGCCTTCGCAGTACGCCTGGCTGGACCAGCACCGCATTCCGTACGTGCTGATCGACCCGGTCCTCGAACCGCCGCCGGGTGTGGTGTCGGTGGGTGCGGCGAACTGGCACGGCGGTGTGACGGCGACCGAGCATCTGCTGTCCCTGGGCCATGAGCGCATCGCCGTCATCGCCGGTCACCAGCGCAAGATGTGCAGCAGCGCGCGGGTCGCCGGCCATCGTTCGGCGCTCGCGTCGGCCGGCGTGCGGCACCGTCCCGAGTACGTCCGCCACGCGGGCTTCGACGAGGAGATCGCGCGGCGCCGCATGCTGGACCTGCTCGATCTGCGCGAGCCGCCGACCGCCGTGTTCGTCTGCTCGGACCGTATGACGCTGGGCGTGTACGCGGCGCTGGCGGAGCGGGGGTTGACCGTCCCCGACGACATCAGCGTGGTCGGCTTCGACGACCTGCCCGAGTCCCGCTGGATCACCCCCGCCCTCACCACGGTCCGCCAGCCCCTGTCGGAAATGGCGGCAACGGCCCTGCACCTGCTGGTCCGCATGATGGACGGCGACCGCCCGGAGGGCACCCGCACGGAGCTGTCGACGCGGTTGGTGGAACGGGCGAGCACGGCAGGCCCACGCGTCTAGGGGGTGTGGACGAGCCCGGTCGGGGTGACCGGGATGCGACCCAACCATGCGACAGCGGCAACCGTCACCAGTAGTGGCGCGCCGGTTTCCGCGCGGCCGTACCCCCCACTGACACTGCGCACTGACATCGCGCAGGGAAGAGGCCGTATGCTCCGCATCCATTTCACCTCGCAGGACATGCAGAACATCCGGGTCGCCCGCCGGCCCCATCCGCTGTGGGAACTGGTCTGCGGTGTCTGCCGGTTGACGACCCGTCAAGGACCGCTCGAATTCGGGCACTGGCGCCGTTCGGTGCAGGACAGGCTCGTCACGGACACGCGTGCCAGGCGCGCGCTGCTGCCCTTACAGACGCTGATTCCGCCCCTCGGCTACATTCCCGACTTCCTCACCCCGCCGGGCGCGTCCGGAGACCTGTCCGCCGGCCTCGAGGAGGTGCGGGCCACCTCCCGCACCCGGCTGACCCATGAGCTGGCCCGGCTCGCCGAGTCCCGCCCTCTCCCGTCCTGGGTCTCCGCCCTCGACAGACCGGGCACCCGAACCCTGCGATCGCTGACGAGAGCCCTGGAACTGTCCTGCCGGACACTGCTCGACCCGTACTGGCCGCACATCCGCACGGCCGTCGGCGACGATGTCGAGCTGCGCTCACGCACGCTCCTCGGCGGCGGCACCTTCGCCCTCCTCGACGGGCTGCGCCCGCTCGCCCGGTGGAACGCCCCCGTCCTGGAGGTGGACTATCCCGTCGATCGGGACCTCCACCTGGAGGGGCGCGGCCTGCTGCTCATTCCCTCCTACTTCTGCTGGCGCAGGCCCACCGCCCTCGCCGACCCCGCTCTCGGGCCGGTACTGGTCTATCCGGTCGCCAAGCAGCCCCTGGAGATCGTCCGCGCGAGCAGGGACGGGCTGGAACGGCTGCTGGGCCGCACCCGGACCGCGGTGCTGACCGACCTCGCCTGCCACGGCGCCCGCACCACGTCCGAGGTGGCAACGGCCGCCGGCATCGCCCTGCCCAGCGCCAGCTACCAACTCGGCGTCCTGCGCGACGGGGGCCTGGTCTCCAGCCACCGGGACGGCCAGTACGTACGACACTGGGCAACCTCCCTGGGCCTGCGCCTCCTCGACCGCTGAACCGAGAGACGGCCGCACTCGGAGCACGCTCCGGGCGGCCGTCCAACAACCGTGTTTGTCGGGTCGGTTCCGGCCCGGCCGACACGCGCACCCCGAAGCACTACGCGCATGACCGACGACTGGCAGCAACAAATCGACGCGCTTCAGGAGGAGTTGATCCGCCGTGACGATCCCGCCGCATGGGTGCGGGAGGCCGATGCGGTGGAGGCATCGCGGCGGTATCCCCATCTCGCCCTGCGCGAACCGGTGTTCGGGGTCGCCGTACAGGATCCGGCGATGGGGTCCGAGTGGCGGGTGCTGAAGCCGGTGGTCGACGGGATGGGGCAGATGGTGCGGGACGGGCTGCAGTCGCATCTGTTCCTCACCGCGAAGGACGACACGGACGACCGGGCCGTACGACGTGAACTGCTCGCCGTCGTCGCCGTGTTGGAGCGGGAGCCGGTGGACGAGGTGGAGGCCTGCGGGGTGCGGTACCGCGTCGTGCGAGGGGACGAGTTCGCGCGGGTGGGGGACGACGGGCTGGAGCCGCCCCGGAGCCGGTGGAACGGTCGTCGGACCGGGGGGCGGGGGACACTCCGTCCCGGGACCTCGGCTTCGTGCTCGACGCGGACCGCACGGACGGCGCGGCGGCGGGCGCGCTGAAACCGGGGTGCGGGACTTCGTGTACACGGGCCCCCGCGTCCCCTCCGCCATGCACGCGGACTCCGACCGGGCGGTCGCCAGCCACGCCCAACTCCTGCTGCTCCCCACCGGTTTCGGCGCGGTCGAGCGCGCCTCTTCGAACGGCTGGCAGCCTGCGGCGCGATGATGCCCACGCCGCACGACGCCCCCCGTCTGCTTTACGGCGGCCTGGCGGAGATGTGGGCCCCGCTGTACCGGCTGGACGACGCCACCAGGGCCGGGTACGCGAAGGCGGCCGAGGAGTACCGGGCGCTCGGCCGAGCCGACGAGTTTCACGTCGACGACCGGCTGTTCCGGATCTGACGGGTGCAGCGCATGCTCCGGACGGGGCCGGACGGTCCGGAGCCGCCGCGCCCTTCGGACGTCGACGAGTACGGCCCGATGAGAATGCACCCGACGATGGCCGAGGACGGCACCCTCACCTACGACGAGTGGAAGGCGACCGGGGGTCGGCGCCGCACAGGTGTTTCATTGCGGGGTCGGCGCCGCGTAGCCTCGGCTGGGATGAACGCCATCCCCGCGCATCTGGACCATCTCGTCCTCGCGACCCCCGATCTGGCCGCGACGGTGGCCGACTTCGCCCGTCGTACCGGTGTGGCGCCCGCTTCCGGCGGCGCACATGTCGGCCGCGGCACACGCAACTACCTTGTGTCGCTGGGTGGTTCGAGCTACCTGGAGATCATCGGGCCGGACCCGGAGCAGTCGGAGCCGGACGGCCCCCGCCCGTTCGCGGTCGACGTGCTGGCCTCCGCGCGGACGGTGACCTGGGCCATCAGCCCGCCCGACCTCGACGCGGCCGTGGAGACCGCCCGCGCCCGCGGCTACGACCCCGGTTCCATCCGCCCGATGAGCCGCCGCCGCCCCGACGGCACCCTCCTGGAGTGGCGGCTGACCGACGGCGACACCCAGCACCCTTCGGGTCTGGTGCCCTTCCTCATCGACTGGGGCTCCTCCGTCCACCCGACCGCGACCGGGCTGCCCGTCACTCCCCTGCTGGAGCTGTCCGCCAGCGCCCCCGTCCCGGACGAGATCCGCCCGCTGCTCTCCGCGGTCGACGTCGAACTTGCCCTGTCCGAGGGGCCGTTGGGCCTCACCTTCACTCTGGACACTCCGCGCGGACCCGTCACTTTCGGGTGAGCCACGGCCCGGTTCAAGGCGTGGCGCGTACCGCCATCAGCAATCCGCTCGCCCACGCCAGGCGGACGCTTCGGAAGTCCGCCCGTGCCTCCAGTTCGGCCGACAGGCGTGCGACGGAGGCCTCGTGGCCCTCCGGCCAGCCGGGCTGCGGGTCGAGGTCGTCGATCAGGTAGGTGCCGCCCGGGGCCACCAGGTCCAGAGCCCGGTCCAGGTGCGTGAACTTGCCGGGCCAGGTGTCGGCGAAGACGAGGTCGAAGGGGTCGCCGTCGTACGTCTCCAGCCACGTGCCGCCGTCCCCGGTCACGAAGGTGACGCGTGGGTCTTCCCCCAAGTGCTCCTGCGCCACTGCCTGAACGGCGGCGTTGAGCTCGACGGTCATCAGACGGGCGGACCGGTCCATCCCGGCGAGGAGCCAGGCCGTGCCCTCGCCCACTCCGGTGCCGAGTTCCAGGATCCTGCCCGCCGGGCGGGCCGCCGCGAGCGCCGCCAGCAGGCTTCCCGTGCGCACTTCGCAGGACATGGTGAAGCCCGCGGCGCTCGCCTTCGCGCGCAGTGCGGGCAGGGCGGCAGGCAGCCGGCTCGGAGCGTCGTCCATCCGGTCATGATGGGAGGCGCGTGCCCTGCCCGGCAACATCAATTCACGCCCGCACGGCGGCGGTCACCGACGGGCTCCGCCCTGTCCGATTCCTTCAAGACCGGCGGCGGCCGCCCTGCCTACGGTGACCGTATGACTCCACAATTCGCCGTGATCGGCCTGGTCGCCTCCGACATGGCCGCATCGCTCGCCTTCTACCGCCGCCTCGGGCTCGTCTTCCCCGAGGGCTCCGAGGACCAGCCGCACGTCACTGCCGAACTGCCCGGCGGCCTGACCCTCGCCCTGGACACCGAGGCGACCATCCGTTCCTTCCACTCCGCGTGGCAGCCGCCGGCCGGTGGCGGCCGGATCGGCCTCGCCTTCCAGTGCGCGTCGCCCGCCGAGGTCGACTCCGCGTACGAGGACCTCGTGGGCGCCGGGTACCACGGCGAGCTCAAGCCGTGGGACGCCTTCTGGGGGCAGCGGTACGCGACCGTGCACGACCCGGACGGCAACGGCGTCGACCTGTTCGCACCGCTACCCTCGGCCGAGTAGCTCGCCGAGCGGCAGGCCCGCCAACTCCCGTACGTCCCGCGCCAGATGGGCCTGGTCCGCGAACCCGGCCCGGGCCGCGGTCTCCGCGAACGGCACCCCTCGCCGGGCCAGCCCCAGCGCCCGCTGCAGCCGCAGCACCCGGGCCAGTGTCTTGGGGCCGTAGCCGAAGGCGGCCAGCGAGCGGCGGTGCAACTGCCGTGCGCCCAGACCGAGTTCGTCGGCGGTGGCCGCGACCGGGCGGCCCTCGTCGAGGGCGGTGACGATGTGGCGTAGCAGAGGGTCGGGCGGTTCGCTGTCCGCGGCCAGCCGCAACGCCAGCTCCTCCAGCCCGCCGGCCGTTTCGGCGGCCGAGTTCACCTGCGCGGTGAGCCGGCGGACCTCGGCGGCGGGCCGCAGTTCGGCGAGCTCGACGCGCCGGTCGCGCAGCTCGTGCGCGGGCACACCCAGCAGCGCCGGCGCGGTCCCCGGCCAGAAGCGGACGCCCATCCACACACCGCCCGCGCCCTCGGTCACGTACGCGCGCGTGTCGGGCCCGGCGACCAGCAGCCGCCCGTCGTGCCACAGCAGATCCATGCACCCGTCGGGCAGCACCCGCCCGACACCGTTTTCGGACGGCGTGTTCGTCCATACGACGGCGCCTGCCAGCCGGGACGGCCTCTCCGTGTACACGTACAAGAGGCTACGTCGCCACCCGTCCCCGGTGCTCCTGCGGACTCACCCCGTAGACCCTCTTGAACGCACTGGACAACGCAAACGCACTCCCATAACCGACCCGCCGGGCTATCGCCTCCAACGTGTCGTCGGTGTCCCGCAACGCGTCCGCCGCGAGGGCGAGCCGCCATTCGGTCAGGTAGGTCATCAGGGGCTCGCCCACGAGTTCGGTGAACCGTCGGGCGAGAGCCGCACGGGACACCCCCGCCTTCGCCGCCAGCGTGGCCACCGTCCAGGGGTGCGCCGGATCGTCCTGCAGCAGCCGCAGCACCCGGCCGACCACGGGGTCCGCGAGCGCCCGGTACCAGGCCGGTGCCGCCGCTTCCGGGCGGGAGAACCAGGCCCTGAGGGCGGCGATCACCAGTAGGTCGAGGAGGCGGTCCAGGACGACCTCCTGGCCCGGTTCGTCGCGGACGATCTCCTCCATGAGGAGCGGGGTGAGCGGGCAGTCCCACACGTCGGCCGTGAGCGCCAGCAGCGGCGGCAGCGCGTTCAGCAGCCGCCCGCTGATCTCGCCCTCCCACAGATACGTGCCGATCAGCATCACGGCCGAGCCGTCCAGCCGGTCGCCCCAGGTGCGCACTCCGAGGTCCATGACGCCGTTCAGGGAGCGGCCGTCGGGGTAGTGGCACTCGGCGCCGGGGAGGATCAGCGCCTGCGGCGGGGTCGCCGGGTCGTCGGCGCACGTGTAGGGGTCGGGGCCGCGGGCGATGGCGAGGTCACCGGCCCGCAGATGCATCCGCTCCCCCGCGTCCGGCACGATCCAGGCCTCGCCGCGGACCATGAGCATCACGGTCAGCGGGGCGCGGTCCTCGATACGTATGCACCACGGCGGTTCGAAACACGCGCGGATCATGAAGGCGCCGCGTGCGCGAGGACCCTCCAGCAAGCCTGAAAGGGGGTCCCCCCGCGTGAGCGTATTCGAGCGTGGGGGAGCGTCCATGGCGTCAGCGTAGACGCCCGCACATGGGAATGAGCCGTTCGGCGATGGGCTCTCGAAGCCCGCTGCCGTTGGCTGGATGCATGGCAGAGAACACAGCGAGCAAGCAGACGACGACAGTGATGGTGACCGGGGCCTCGGGCCGTACCGGGAGCCGGGTGGCCGAGGCCGCGAGGGCGGCCGGGCTGACCGTGCGGGCCGCGTCCCGCGCGCAGGGCTTCGACTGGGAGAACTCGGCGACATGGGCTCGGGTGCTGCGGGACGCGGACGCGGCGTACCTGATGTACCCGTCGGACATCGGCTCCCCCGCTGCGGCCGAGGCGATCGGGGCGCTGGCCCGGGAGGCCGTGGGGCTCGGCGTACGGCGGCTGGTGCTGCTGTCGGCGCGCGGCGAGGACCAGGCGCGGCCGGCCGAGGAGGCGCTGAAGTCCTCGGGCGCGGACTGGACGGTCGTACGGGCGACGTGGTTCGCGCAGAACTTCAGCGAGGGGCCGCTGGTGGAGGGGTTGCGCCAGGGGGAGCTGGTGTTCCCGGGCGGTGAGGTGAAGGAGCCGTTCGTCGACGTGCGGGACATCGCGGACGTGGTGGTGGCCGTGCTGAGCGCCGGGGACCGCTACGTGGGGCGGACGCTGGAGCTGACCGGGCCACGGCTGCTGTCGTGGCGGGAGGCGGTCGCGGAGATCGCCGCGGCGACGGGGAGGCCGCTGACGTACACGCCGGTGCCGACGCGGGCGTACGGCGAGGCGCTGACCGGGTTCGGGATGCCGCCGGAGGAGGTGGAGCTGCTGGTGGAGGTCTTCGAGACGCTGATGGACGGCCGCAACGCCCGTCTGACGGACGACGTGCAAGGGGTGCTGGGCCGGGAGCCGCGCGACTTCGGCGACTTCGCGTGGGAGGCTGCCGCGGCGGGTACCTGGAAGGCGTGATCGGGCGCGAGGGCCCTACGAGCCGTCCGGCTTGTGCGGCGGGTGCGTGCTCTTCACATGCGTGCGCAGGCGCGAGGTGACGTCCTCCGGCGGCAGGAAGCGGGTCCAGCGTTCGGGGAACTCCGAGGGCATGTCCGGGTCCTCGGGGTCGGTCTCGTGGCTCGCGGCGGTGCGGGCCACGTGCTCGGCGAGCTGGGCCTCGCGCAGCCGCTCGTTCGCGGCGCGGGCCGCGGCCGTCGCGGCGGCCGGCCAGACCCGGTCGATCGCCGCATTGACCGCGGCCCCGACGAGGACGGCGAAGGCGCCCACCCCGATCCACAGCAGCACGGCGACGGCGGCGGCCAGGGAGCCGTAGATCGAGGCGCCCTCGATGGTGTTGGTGAGGTAGACGCGCAGCAGGGAGCTGCACACCACCCACATCGCGAGGGCCACCAGCGAGCCCGGCACGTCCTCGATCCACGGGGAGCGCACCGGCACGGACACGTGGTAGAGCGTGGTGAGGAAGACGATCGACAGGACGATCACGACGGGCCAGTACAGGACCTGCACCAGCGTCTCCGACCACGGCACGATCCGCACCACCGCGTCCGGGCCCGCGACCATCAGCGGCAGCGCGATCGAGCCGATCACCAGCGCCGCGATGAACAGCAGGAACGCCACCACCCGGGTCTTCACGATGCCGCGCACGCCGTCGAGGCCGTACATCACGGTGATGGTGTCGATGAAGACGTTCACCGCGCGGGAGCCCGACCACAGGGCGAACAGGAAGCCGATGGAGATGACGTCGGGCCGACCGCCCTTCATCACGTCGTGCAGGATCGGCTGCGCGATCTCCGAGACGCCCTTGTCGGACAGGACGGTGCGGGACGCCTCCAGGATGTTGCTCTCCAGGCTGGAGATGCTGTCGGTGCCGGTCCAGTCGTCGACGTAGCCGAGCAGACCGATCAGGCTCAGCAGCAGGGGCGGCACGGACAGCAGCGTGAAGAACGCGGCCTCGGCCGCGAGGCCGAGGATGCGGTACTCCATGCACGAGTTGACGGTGTCCTTGAGCAGCAGCCAGGCGGTCCTGCGCTTCGAGACGTTCCGGTAGAGGGCACGCGCCCGGTGGAGACGCCCGGAGGGGGCCTGAGGGGATTCACTTGCTGACTGCACGACCTAAAGGTATCCGTCCTGGCCGAGTGCACTCACGCTCTGCCCCCGTAGCCCGTCGATGCGCCGGGACGGAAACGCGGCGGCAACAGAGCGGCAACCATCGGAGAATCCTACACATTGCCCTGTCATGTCCGCGTTGGCCGGTTTATTCCGCCAGCCGCTCGCCCGCTTTCTGTACAAGGCACACGTCGGCGACATGATCCGCAATCCCACAGGGTCCGGAAATCGCCAATGGCCGAAACGCCCTTGAACCGTTCATGAACTCTCCGAAAGAATCCGCATTGCATTCGTTGTGCATGCTGAGGACGGCTCAGGCGCACACGACACGGGGGACATCGAGGGCCCATGACCGGGGCCCGATCCAGCCGCGTTACCCGTGATCCGCATGGGAACCATGTGGGTCGCCACGTGCTGCCCTGCGCCATTTTCACGCGGCAACCTGAACGCACTCGAGCAACATTCTGAACTCGGGTTCACTCGCCTTGACTCGGATTCACTCGAATCAACTCGAGTCCCAATTTCATCGAATTCCGCGCCGCCGTGAACAGCGGGCGCGGTTCCACCGTATTTTCCTCGAGGGAATTTTCATGCCAGCTCCGCACCCGTTGACGCATCCGCCGTCACAGGCCCACCGAGGCGGCGCGGGCCCGGCTGCGATCGAGATGCTTTCCGCACATGCGTACCGGCGCGTCCGCGTCGGCGGCATGGCATGTTCACGCTCCCGCAGGACTCCTGGATCCGATCTCTACGCGGGTCACCGAATGCAACGAGCCCGTAACCGACCGGGCGCCGGCAGAACCGGACGACACCAAAAACCCGTAAGTGTGGAAAACCTGTAAAACCCGTAAGGAGCGGCCGTGGTGGGAAAAATCGACACCATCACCGAAAATGTCCTCGCCGAGGTGCTGGCCGGTGTCGTACGCAGGGAACACATACCGGTCGACAGTCACTTCTTCGACGATCTCGGCGCCAACTCCCTGGTCATGGCCCATTTCTGCGCCCGGGTCAGGAAACGGCCGGATCTTCCGTCGGTGTCGATGAAGGACGTCTACGGAAATCCGACGATCCGCAGCCTGGCGGCTGCCCTCGACACGGCCCCCGCGCCCGCGCCGGTGAAGGCCGAGCCGCCCGCCCCGCCCGGCAGCACCCCGCGCTATCTCCTGTGCGGCGCGCTGCAGTTCCTGGTCTTCGCCGTCTATTGCTCGCTCGCCGGGATCGTCATGGGACAGGGCTACGAGTGGATCTCCGCCGTGGACGGGGTCGTCGACATCTATCTGCGGTCGCTGGTCTTCGGCGCCGCGGTTTTCCTGGGCGCCTGTCTCGTCCCGATCGCCGCCAAATGGCTGCTGATCGGCCGCTGGAAGGAGACGGAGTTCCCGGTCTGGAGCCTCGCCTACGTCCGCTTCTGGACCGTCAAGGCGCTGCTGCACGCCAACCCGCTGATCCTGTTCACCGGCAGCCCGCTGTACGTGCTGTACCTGCGCGCGCTGGGCGCCCGGATCGGCAAGGGCGTCACGATCCTGTCCCACACGGTGCCGGTCTGCACCGACCTGCTGACCGTCGGCGCCGGTTCGGTGCTCCGCAAGGACTCCTTCTTCCAGTGCTACCAGGCGCACGCCGGCCGCATCCGCACCGGCCGTGTGACGCTCGGCCGGGACGTGTACGTCGGTGAGAAGACCGTCCTCGACATCGGCATCACGATGGGCGACGGCGCACAGCTGGGCCACTCCTCCGCCCTGTACGGCGGTGCGTCGGTCCCCGCGGGCCAGCGCTGGCACGGCTCCCCCGCGCTGCGCACGGACGTCGACTACGTCCGTATCCCCCCGGCCCGCATCTCCACCCTGCGCAGGGTCCTGTTCGGCCTCGGAGGGCTGCTGCAGATGCTGGTCGTCTACGTCCCCGTGGCGGTCGGCGGAACGTACCTGCTGCTGACGGTGGTACCCGCCCTCGACGTCCTGCTCGACCCGACCACCCAGGACCTGGGCTCGGCCGAGTTCTACGGCGAGGCACTGGGCTTCTCGCTGGCCGCCTACGCGGGCTTCCTGGTCCTCGGCTTCGCCGCCGTGTCCCTGCTGCCGCGCCTGCTGAGCCTGCTGCTGCGCCCGGACCGGGTCTACCCGCTCTACGGCTTCCACTACTCGGTGCAGCGCGCCGTCGCCCGTATGACCAACATCAAGTTCTTCAAGTGGCTGTGCGGTGACAGCTCGTACATCGTCCATTACCTCAGGTCCATCGGCTACGACCTCTCGCACGTCGAGCAGACCGGCTCCAACTTCGGCACGGAGGTCCAGCACGAGACTCCGTACCTGGTGACCGTGGGCAGCGGCACGATGGTCGCCGACGGGCTGTCGATCGTGAACGCCGACTTCTCCGGTACGTCCTTCCGGGTCTCGCGGGCGACGATCGGGCCGCACAACTTCCTCGGCAACAACATCGCCTACCCCAGCGGCGGCCGCACCGGCGACAACTGTCTGCTGGCGACCAAGGTGATGGTCCCGCTGGACGGCGAGATCCGCGAGGGCGTGGGCCTGCTGGGCTCGCCCGCCTTCGAGATCCCGCGCTCCGTGGAGCGCGACAGCCGCTTCGACCACCTGCGCGAGGGCGACGAACTGCACCGCCGGCTGGCCCGGAAGAACCGTTACAACCTGCGCTCGATGGGCCTGTTCCTGTTCGTGCGCTGGCTGCACTGGTTCGCACTCAGCGTGCTCGGCTTCGCCGCCTTCGACCTGTACGGCGCGAGCGGCGTCGTCGGCGGGCTGCTGATCGGCGCGTCCCTGATCGTGGGCCTGGCGTTCAGCACCGGCTACTACGTGCTGGTGGAGCGGCTGATCACCCGCTTCCGGCCGCTCCAGCCGCGGCTGGTCTCGATCTACGACCCGCACTTCTGGTGGGTGGAGCGCCTGTGGAAGGTGCCCGACAACCACCTCGTGATGTTCAACGGGACGCCGTTCAAGAGCTTCGTCTGGCGGCTGCTGGGTGTCCGGATGGGGCGCCGGGTCTTCGACGACGGCTGCTACATCACCGACCGCACACTCGCCGCGATCGGCGACGACTGCACACTCGCCGCGCACACCAAGGTGCAGGCCCACTCGCAGGAGGACGGCACCTTCAAGTCCGACCACATCACCATCGGCGCGGGCTGCACGCTCGGCACCGGGGCACTCGTGCACTACGGCGTCTCCATGGGGGACGGCGCCGTACTCGCACCCGACTCCTTCCTGATGAAGGGCGAGGAGATGCCGCCGGGGGCGCACTGGGGCGGCAATCCGGCGGTGGCGTCCGCACGGGTCAGGGCCGAGCACTCGTAAAGAAATTGCACTAGGGGGAAGAAGCACATGGAAACGATCCCGCGATGGACGCTCGATCCGGTCCCGGGCGTCGCGGAGTACGAAGTGCCGCTGCCGGAGGGCACAGCGGTGCAGCCGGCCGACCTGGCTGCCGCGCATGCCAAGGTGCTGGGCGCGCTCACCGGTGAGCAGGCCGAGTACGACACCACACTGGACGTGAGCGTCGCCGACGGCACTCTGCGGCTGCGTTACCGCACCGACGTCCTGAACGCCGAGGCCGCCGCGCGCATCGCCGGCTACCACCTGACCGCGCTCGCCGAACCCGACCGGCCCACCCTGCTCTCCGAGGAGGAACTCCGCTTCCAGCTGGACGAGTTGGCGGGCCCGCAACGGCAGTTGCCCGACCGGCGGGTGCACGAGCTGTTCGAGGAGCGGGTCATCCTGCACCCGGACGCGGTGGCCGCCGTGGAGGAAGGCCGGCAGTGGACGTACCGGGAGCTCAACTCCCGTGCGAACCGTATCGGCCGGGCGCTGCTCGCCCGCGGGCTGCGGCGCGAGGGCGTGGTCGCCGTGGTGATGGAGCGCAACCTCGACTGGCTGGCCTCCGTGCTCGCCGTGCTCAAGGCGGGCGGGGTGTATCTGCCCGTCGAGCCGCACTTCCCGGCCGACCGCATCGCCACCACGCTCGCCCGCGCCGGCTGTGAACTCGTCCTCACCGACCCCGGAAGCGCCGGGAACGTCGACGAGGCGGCCCACATGCTGTTCGTGGACGCCGCCTACGCGGAGGGACATGCCGACGACGACCTGGGCGTGCCCGTCGCGGCCGGTCAACTCGCCTACATCTACTTCACGTCCGGCTCCACCGGCGAGCCCAAGGGCGCGATGTGCGAGCACGCAGGGTTCCTCAACCACGTCCTCGCCAAGATCGGCGACCTGGGCATCGGCGCCGGGCGGACGGTCGCGCAGACCGCGCCGCAGTGCTTCGACATCTCCCTGTGGCAGCTGGTCTCCGCGCTGCTGGTCGGCGGCCGGACCCTGGTCGTCGGACAGGAGACCATCCTGGACGTGCCGCGGTTCGTGGACACGATCGTGCGGGGCCGGGTGAACGTGCTGCAGGTCGTGCCGTCGTATCTCGAGGCGGTGCTGGCCGAGTTGGAGACGCGACCGCGCGAACTGCCCGACCTGCGCTGTGTGTCGGTCACCGGCGAAGCCGTCAAGCAGGAGCTCGTGCAGCGCTGGTTCGACACCGAGCCCTCGATCCGGCTCGTCAACGCCTACGGCCTGACGGAGACTTCGGACGACACCAACCACGAGGTCATGGAGCGGGCCCCGGACGGGGAACGGGTGCCGCTCGGGCGGCCGGTGGCGAACGTGCGGGTGTACGTCGTCGACGAGGACCTGGTGCCCGTACCGCTGGGCGCGCCCGGCGAGATCGTCTTCTCCGGGGTGTGCGTCGGACGCGGCTACGTCAACGACCCCGAGCGCACCCGGGCCGCCTTCACCGACGACCCGTACCGGCCCGGCGAACGGCTGTACCGCAGCGGCGACCACGGGCGCTGGCTGCCCGACGGGAAGCTGGAGTTCCTCGGCCGGCGGGACAGCCAGGTGAAGATCCGCGGGTTCCGCATCGAGATCGGCGAGATCGAGAACCAGCTGCTGCGGGTGCCCGGTGTGCGCGACGGCGCCGTGGTCGTCGTACGGGGTACGCAGCTGGCGGCGTTCTGCACCGGTCCCGAGCCGGTCGGCGCCGACGAGGTGCGCAACAAGCTGGCCGCCTCGCTGCCGCCGTACATGGTCCCGGCGGTCGTGCACTGGCGGGAGCGGCTGCCGCTGACCGCCAACGGCAAGACCGACCGCAAGACGCTCACGGCGCTCGCCGAGGAGCTCGACGCCGGTGTCCCCGGGGCGCCGGACACGCCCGCCGAGCGGCGGATGGCCGCCGCCTGGGCCGAGGTGCTCGGCATCCCCGCGGACCGCATCGGGCGCCTGGACCACTTCTTCGACCGCGGCGGCACCTCGCTGTCCGCCGTGAAGCTCGCGATCGCCCTGGACCGGGCGATCACCCTCAAGGACGTCACCGGCCACCCGGTCCTCGCCGACCTGGCGGGGCTGCTCGACGAGCACCACTGAGCCGTGCAATTGAAAGGAACCTCTGCAATGTCGCACTCGTCCGCGACCTTCCTGCCCGGCATCGAACTGTCGCCGGGCCGTCCACCGCTCGTGCACGCCAAGATCGACGGAGACCCGTCGAGTTGGGTCCTCGAGCACCGCGACGCGCTGCGTACCGCGGTCGCCGAGCACGGCAGCCTCCTGGTCCGCGGGCTGGGCCTGAGCGAGCCCACCGCCACCGGGTCCGTGTTCCAACGGCTGACCGACGGTCTGATGGCCGACCGGGAGCCCTTCGCGCCCCGCCGCTCCTACGGCGAGGGTGTGTACTCCTCCTCCAAATGGCCGCCCAACCAGCAGATGTGCATGCATCACGAGCTCAGTTACGGCACGGAGTTCCCGGGTCTGCTGCTGTTCGCGTGTCTGGAGGCACCGGAGGCCGGCGGAGCGACCGCCGTGGCCGACGGGCCGACTGTGCTGGAGGCACTGCCCGCCCGGCTCGTCGAGCGCTTCGAACGGGAGGGCTGGCTGCTGACGCGGACGTACAACGACGAGATCGGTGCCTCCGTCGCCGAGGCCTTCGGCACCGACGACCGCGCCGCCGTCGAGCGCTACTGCCGTGCGAACGCCATCGAGTTCACCTGGCAGGACGACGGCTCGCTGCGCACCCGGCAGCACCGCAGCGCCGTCGTGCGCCACCCGGTCAGCGGCCGGCGCTGCTGGTTCAACCAGATCGCGTTCCTCAACGAGTGGACGATGGACCCCGAGGTGCGCGAGTACCTGGTCGACGTGTACGGCTCCGACGGACTGCCCTTCAACACCCGCTTCGGAAACGGCGATCCGCTCGGCGAGGACGTCGTACAGACCATCAACCAGGTGTACGAGGCCCACACCCTGCGCGAGCCGTGGCGCTCCGGCGACCTGCTGCTCGTCGACAACATCCGCACCGCGCACAGCAGGGAGCCCTTCGAGGGGCCGCGCGAGGTGCTGGCCGCGCTCGGCGATCCGGTACGGCTGACGGACTGCGCGCCGACCATCGAGGTGAGGACTCCATGACAACCACTCGAGGGGCCGCTGAAACGGCCCTGGGCGCACCGCCGTTCGCGGTGATCTCCGGCGAGCAGGTCCAGGAGGTGCTGCACGGCCGGGAGCGGGAGATCGCCGACCTCGTCGAAGCCGTCTACCGGCTGCACGGGGCGGGCGACTCGGTGAACCCGCCGTCGTACTTCCTGCGCTTCCCGGACCGCCCGTCCTCCCGGATCATCGCGCTGCCCGCCTCGCTCGGCGGACCGCTGCGGGTGGACGGCCTGAAGTGGATCTCCAGTTTCCCGGAGAACACGAAGTCGGGGCTGCCGCGGGCCTCCGCGGTGCTGATCCTCAACGACCCGGACACCGGTTACCCGTTCGCGTGTCTGGAGAGCTCGGTGATCAGCGCGACGCGTACGGCGTCCTCGGCGGCGCTGGCGGCGGACCGGCTGAGCCGGACGCGCACCCGTCCGACACGGGTCGGGTTCATCGGCACGGGTCTGATCGCCCGCTACATCCACACCCATCTCACGGCGACGGGCTGGGAGTTCGAGGAGACGGGCGTGTACGACCTGTCCGCCGACAGCGCGGCCGGGTTCCGGGACTACCTGGAACGCTCGGGCGCGAAGGGCCACGTGACGCTGCACGAGGACGCCGAAAGCCTCGTCCGCGGCTCGGATCTGCTGGTCTTCGCCACGGTCGCGGCACAGCCGCACATCCACGATCCGTCGTGGTTCGCACACCATCCGCTGGTGCTGCATGTGTCGCTGCGCGACCTGGACCCGAGGATCCTGCTCGCGTCCGCCAACTACGTCGACGACGTCGAGCACTGTCTGAAGGCGCAGACCTCGCCGCACCTGGCCGAACAGCTCACGGGCAGCCGCGAGTTCCTGGACGGCACGCTGAACGACGTGATGACCGGACGGGTGACCGTTCCGGGTGACCGGACGGTGGTGTTCTCCCCGTTCGGACTGGGGGTGCTCGACCTTGCGGTCGGCAAGTTCGTCCACGACGAAGTGGCCCGCAGGGGCGGGCTGCACGTCGTGGACGGGTTCTTCCACGAGCTGCGCCGACACGGCTGATCGTGGCGCATGAGGAGGGGGCATCATGCCCGTCATTTCCGATCCCGTTCAATTCAACGAGGAGGAGCTCTATGTCGACCTTCGGGCCGCACTGGGGCTGCCGCTGTACCTGAAGTGCGAGGGCTTCAACTTCGCCGGCTCGATCAAGATCAAGGCGGCCACCGAGATGGTGAACGCCGCCGAGCGCGAGGGCCGGCTGCGGCCCGGCTCCGTCCTGGTCGAGTCGTCGTCCGGGAACCTGGGCGTGGCGCTGAGCATCATCGCCGCGAGCCGGGGCTACCGGTTCCTGTGCGTGACCGACTCGCGCTGCAACCAGCCGACGATCCGGCTGATGGAGTCGCTCGGCGCCCAGGTCCACGTGATCGAGGAACCGGACGCGCGCGGCGGCTTCCTCGGAGCACGGATGGCGTACGTGGGCGCACTGTGCGCGTCGGACGACAACTACGTCTGGCTCAACCAGTACCGGAACCCGAGCAACTGGCGGGCGCACTTCCGCACGACCGCCCCGGAGATCGCCCGCCGTTTCCCGGACCTGGACGTCCTGTTCGTCGGGGCCGGCACGACCGGGACCCTGATGGGCTGCGCCCGCTGGTTCTGGCAGTGGCGGCGTCCGGTGCGCATCGTGGCCGTCGACACCGTCGGCTCGGTGAGCTTCGGCGGGACGCCGGGGCGCCGGATGATCCCGGGGCTCGGCATGAGCGTGCCTCCGCCGCTCCTGGACGAGTCGTACGTGGACGACCTGGTCCGCGTCGAGGAGACCGACGCCATCCTCGCCTGCCGCCGGCTGGCCGCCCGCGGCTTCATGTTCGGTGGCTCGACCGGCACGGTGATCAGCGGCGCCGGCCAGTGGCTGGCCGAACACGGCCACCAGGGGCTGACCTCGGTGGCGATCGCCCCGGACCTCGGCGAGCGCTACCTGGACACGGTGTACCGGGAGGGCTGGCCGGCCGACGCGCTGGAGCACGAGCCAACGGCAGCCGTGGCCCAACTGGCCTGACAGGGGGTCCAGGGGGCAGAGCCCCCTGGCAGCCCACGCAGAGTGCCGTGTCCATGGCGTGACCACCACCCCACCCCGGGGTACTTTCGCAGGCATGGCAGGCAGTACGCACTCCGTGACCAACCAGCCCCCGCCCCTGGTCGACTACGACGTCTTCACCGCCGACCGCGCCCTCGGCGACGCGGTCACCCGGCACCTCACCCCCGACCTGCTGGACGAGGTGCGCGGGGAGTTGTCCGCCCTCGGCCGGGCCTCCGGATCCGCGCAGGTGCAGGAGTGGGGCGTACAGGCCAACGAGAACCCACCGCGGCTGCGGACCCACGACCGCCACGGCCACCGTATCGACGAGGTCGAGTTCCACCCCGCCTGGCACCGGCTCCTCGGCAAGGGGGTCGCGGCCGGGCTCACCGCCGCCTGGGTCCGCCCCGGCGGCCATGTGCGCAGAGCGGCCGCCTTCCTGGTGTGGACGCAGGTCGAGGCCGGCAACGGGTGCCCCCTGTCCATGACCCACGCGGCGGTGCCCGCGCTGCGCACCGACCCGGACCTCGCCGCCGAGTGGGAGCCGCGGCTGACGTCCATGGTCTACGACCGCGAGCTGCGCCCCGCCCGCCTCAAGGCCGGTGCCCTGTTCGGGATGGGCATGACCGAGAAGCAGGGCGGCAGCGACGTACGCGCCAACACGACAGCTGCGCGCCCCCTCGACGAGGACGGGACGTACGCCCTGACCGGGCACAAGTGGTTCTGCTCCGCGCCGATGTCGGACGGGTTCCTGGTCCTCGCCCAGGCCCCCGAGGGCCTCACCTGCTTCCTGGTGCCGCGCGTGCTCGACGACGGCTCCCGCAACGTCTTCCTCATCCAGCGCCTCAAGGACAAGCTCGGCAACCGTTCCAACGCCTCGAGCGAGGTCGAGTTCGACGGGACCTGGGCCCGCCGGGTCGGTGACGAGGGGCGCGGGGTGCGCACCATCATCGACATGGTCGCGGCGACCCGGCTCGACTGTGTGCTCGGTTCGGCGGGGCTGATGCGCCAGGCCGTCGCGCAGGCCGTGCACCACTGCACCTACCGGGAGGCGTTCGGCGGCAAGCTCGTCGACAAGCCGCTCATGCGCAACGTCCTCGCGGACCTGGCACTGGAGTCCGAGGCGGCGACCACCCTCGCGCTGCGCCTCGCCGCCGCCTACGACGACGGGAGCGAGCAGGAGCGGGCGCTGCTGCGGATCGCGGTGCCGACCGCCAAGTACTGGGTGACCAAGCGGTGCGCTCCGGTGGCGGTCGAGGCCGCCGAGTGCCTGGGCGGCAACGGGTACGTGGAGGAGTCGGGGCTGCCCCGGGTGGTGCGGGAGTCACCGCTCAACTCGATCTGGGAGGGGGCCGGCAACGTGCAGGCGCTGGACGTGCTGCGCGCGCTCCAGCGGGAGCCGCAGGCCCTGAACGCCTACCTCCAGGAGGTCGGCAGGGCACGCGGCGCCGACCACCGCCTGGACGGCGCGATCAAGGGCCTGCTGACCGAACTGGCCGATCTGGACGGCATCGAGGCCCGGGCCCGCCGGCTGACGGAACGCCTGGCGCTGGTGCTTCAGGGCTCCCTGCTGGTCAGGTTCGCGCCACCGGAGGTGGCCGACGCCTTCTGCGCCTCACGCCTGGGCGGCGACGCGGGAGCGGCCTTCGGGACACTGCCGCACACCCTGGCTCACGCTTCAATCGTGGAGCGAGCCCGGCCCGAGTCCTGACCTGCACCAAGGAAAATACGGGGGTGGTGCTGCGCCGACACGGCACCACCCCCGCTCCCCTGGCCCGTTCGAGGCCACGAACGCCGCTCGGGACGGCGTTGCTCAATATTCAAACAAGCCGGGACCATCCACCAGGGTTGCAAGGGGTTGCAACTTGCTGCTGTCTGTGGCTGGACTGTGCCCGTCCGTCAGGGACGAACGGCACTATGGGACGAACAGTTGGGACAGACTCCGGGTCCGTGGCCGAAACGCGACGGGAAACCGGTTGTCGCGAGCCGCTTCTTCGGGAGGACCAGTGGCGCTCTCGCCGATGGACGTGACGCAGCTCGCCGTGGTCGACTCGGCACGTGCGGCGCGGGTGCTCAGCGAGGTCCGCTCCGCCACGCTCTCCGGGCAGCGCTCCCCCGTCGCGCCGCGCCCGGTCATCGAGCAGTCCTGGGGGCGCATGCTGCGCAGCGGCATCGATCCCGAGCACGACCGCCGGTCCGGGCTGCTGCCCGTCGAGGAGGTGAGGCGGCGCCGGGAGTCCACGGCGCTGCGGCACGTCCTGCCGGTGCTGCGCGAGGGCCTGCTGTCGGTCGCGGACGTCGCCCACCACATCATGGTGGTCGCCGACGGGGACGGCCGGGTGCTGTGGCGCGAGGGCAGCGCGCCCGTCCTGCGCAAGGCCGACGGGCTCGGCTTCGAACTCGGCGCGGACTGGCGCGAGGACGTGGTCGGGACGAACGGCATCGGCACCCCGGCGGTGGTCCGCCGCCCCGTGCAGGTCTTCGCCTCCGAGCACTTCGTGCGCTCCCAGACCACCTGGACCTGTACCGGCGCGCCGATCACCGATCCGCGCGACGGCCGGCTGCTCGGTGTCGTGGACGTCAGCGGACCGCTGGAGACGATGCACCCGGCGACCCTCGCCTGGGTCGACTCGGTGGCCAAGCTCGCCGAGGCCCGGCTGCGCGAACTGCACCTGACCTCACTGGAGCGGCTGCGCTCGGTGGCCGCCCCGGTGCTGGCCCGGCTGGGCGGCCGGGCGCTGGCTGTGGACCGGGACGGCTGGACCGCGGCGGTGACCGGGATGCCGTACACGAATCGGATCGCCCTGCCCAAGTCCCTGGCGGCGGGCCGCCGGTGGCTGCCGCCGCTCGGGCTGTGCGGGGTGGAGCCGCTGGCCGAGGGCTGGCTGATCCGGATCTCGGACGACCCGGTGCCGCGCGGCGCGACCCGCGTCGTCCTCGACCTGACGCAGCCGCGCCGTGCGTCGGTGACGGTGTCCGGCGGCGCGGGTTCCTGGAGCCACGAACTGAGCCCCCGGCACGCCGAGTTGCTCTACCTGCTGGCCCTGCACCGGGGCGGGCGCAGTGCGGCGGGCCTGGCCGAGGAGATGTTCGGCGACCCGGCCCGCAGGGTGACGGTGCGTGCCGAGATGTCCCGAGTACGGCGCTATCTCGGAGGGTTGCTGGAACACCGGCCGTACCGCTTCGCCGAGGACGCGGAGGTCGAGGTGCTGCTGCCGGCCGACCCACGCGATCTGCTGCCGCAGTCGGCGGCACCGGCGGTGGTCAACGGGCGCTCCTCCACCGGGTGACCTGAGTGTGTCCGCCCCATTTCCCTGAGTGACACTGAAGTTCCCCGAATGCACCCGGCGGTGGCATCTTCCGCATATTTGCAGGGTCTTCGTCCCCGGCCGCCCCCGACTGCCGTAGCATCCCTCTACGGGTCACCCCACCTGCTCCTTTGGTCAACACACGGACCAATAAACGCAGTTGGCCCGCCTCGGGAGGACGTATGAAGCAACGTGGCCGACACCGCAGGCAGAAGCGGGGCCGCGCGCTGCGCGCCTTCCTGGCCGGCACCGCCCTCGCACTCACCGCCGCCGCCACCATGATCAGCGCCTCGCAGGCCACGGTCAGCAAGGATCCCGGGGGTCTGAAGACCCTCGCCGGGGCGACCGCGGGACTCCGCCTCCAGGAGCGGCTCGTTCCGCAGGCGACGCTCGACCGGCTCGCCTCAGCGATGGGCAGACCCGTCGGGGTGAGAGCCGTCCTCGAGGACGCCGACCGCTCCATCCACAACGCGGGCGACTGTACGACCACCGAGCGCACCGCCCTGCCCATCCAGCCGGCGGCCACGCGCGCGTACTGCTGGGACACCGCCGACACCCGCGGCTGGCGGGCCGGCGGGGTCACCACCTCCGGGGACGCGGACGACGACGGTCACTGGGGCGCCGACCGCGTGATCCTCTCCGGCTGGACCCACGACACCGGCACCGCGAGGACCGGTCTCGCCCGGGTCGCCTTCGTCGACGCCGACGACCCCGACAACCTCGTCTACACCTGGGCGACCCTCGTCGTCCCGGTCGACGGCGGCCGCGACTACCGCGGACTCGCCTCCCCCGTCTCCGGCATGGTCTGGTACCAGGGCAAGCTGCTGGTCAGCGCCGCCGACGGGCTGTACGTGTACGACATGCACCGCGTCCAGCGGGCCACCGTGGACAGCCGCGCGGTCGGCAAGGTGCGCGGCGGCTGGGCTGCGTACGGCTCCCGTTACGTGCTGCCGGCCGTCGGCTCGTACCGGCTCGCGAGCGGCACCCCGCACCCGGCGGCGATCTCCCTGGACCGCAGCACCGCTCCCGACAGCCTGGTCGCGAGCGAGCGGGTGCCCGCGGACAGCGAACGGCACACCCGCCTGTGGCGCTACGCGTTCAGCAGCGACCCGGCCCGCGCCGGGCTGCTGTCCACCGACTCCGCCGGACGCGCGGTCGCGACGGAGGCGTACGAGACGAAGACGACCGGCGTCGGCGGCGTCCTGTCGTACGCCTCGCACTGGTACCTGGCCCGCGCGGCCGACAGCCCGGACGGGCACGGCACCCTCTGGCGGCAGACCGCGAAGGACGCGGAGGCCACCCGGTGCGGTTCGGACGAGTCGCAGCACTGCTGGAGCGGACAGGCCGGGTCCCTCTCCTACTGGGAGGAGACCGGCGAGCTCTGGTCCCAGTCGGGCCGCATGCTCTACGCGCTGCCAATGAGCTCGATCGACCGGTCCCTGGGCTAGGTCCCGACCGGCCGTCCTGCGGGACAGATCACGATCGACAGAACTCCGGCACGGATGATTCCCTGGCGGGCATGACCAACATCCCCGTGACCACCTGGTCCCTGGAGCAGACCGCTCCGACCGACCTCCTGCCGGCCGCCGCACCCGACGGGGAGGTGCGGATCGCCCGCTCCGAGGTGCCCTCGCCCGAGTTCAGCCGTTTCCTGTACGCGTCCGTCGGCGGCGACATCCGCTGGATCGACCGGCTCGGCTGGACCTACGCGCAGTGGCAGGAGCACCTGGACCGGCCGGGCGTGGAGACATGGGTGGCGTACGACCGGGGCACGCCCGCGGGGTACGTGGAGCTGGACCCGCAGGACGACGGGGTCGTGGAGATCGCCTACTTCGGGCTGATCCCCGCCTTCCGGGGACGCCGGATCGGCGGGCACCTGCTGTCGTACGGCACCGCCCGTGCCTGGGACCTAGCGGACCGCCGGCCGGGGGCGGCGCAGACGAAGCGGGTGTGGCTGCATACATGCAGCCTCGACGGCGAGCATGCGATGGACAACTATCTGCGGCGTGGCTTCAAGCTCTTCGACACCAAGGTCGAGGAGCAGGCGGAGGTGGCGGCACCCGGCCCCTGGCCCGGCGCATACCGCGCCTGACCTGCACGGACAAGGCTCCGCGCAAGCCATGTGATCGAAGACACCCTCGTCTCGGATATCGGGACAAGGGTGTCCGCATGATGGACGAAGCTGGACTGTGTCCAGATTGCCGTGACACGCTTCCGTCATGTCTGGAACTGGAATTGCCTTGGTGAGTCGGCGGCACGTCGACCTCGGCCGCATGTCCAGCGCCATCTGTCCGGCGCGCTGACGAGCCGCAGCACGCCCGACATCTCCTGACACTCTGTCTCATTCTGCGCAAAGACGCGCACGTATGCCCATGCGCCCGTACGCGCAGGTCAGAGCCGATTTCCCGCCTGTCCCGAAGGACGTAGAACCATGGCCGCCACCCCGCAGAAGCCTGCCGCTTCGACTCCCCGCCGCAAGGTGAGCCGTCACCGCGGTGAGGGCCAGTGGGCCGCGGGGCATCACACCCCGCTGAACGGCAACGAGCAGTTCAAGAAGGACGACGACGGTCTCAATGTGCGGACACGCATTGAGACGATCTACTCGAAGCGGGGCTTCGACTCCATCGACCCCAACGACCTGCGCGGCCGTATGCGCTGGTGGGGCCTGTACACCCAGCGCAAGCCCGGGATCGACGGCGGCAAGACCGCCATCCTGGAGCCGGAGGAGCTGGACGACAAGTACTTCATGCTGCGGGTGCGGATCGACGGCGGACGCCTCACCACCCAGCAGCTGCGCGTGATCGGCGAGATCTCGCAGGAGTTCGCGCGTGGCAGCGCGGACATCACCGACCGGCAGAACATCCAGCTGCACTGGATCCGCATCGAGGACGTCCCGGAGATCTGGAACCGCCTGGAGGCGGTCGGGCTGTCCACGACCGAGGCCTGCGGCGACGTACCGCGCGTCATCATCGGCTCGCCGGTCGCCGGTATCGCCGAGGACGAGATCATCGACGGCACGTCCGCCATCGACGAGATCCACGAGCGCTACATCGGCAGCAAGGAATTCTCCAACCTGCCCCGCAAGTTCAAGACGGCGATCTCCGGCTCCCCGCTCCTGGACGTCGTCCACGAGATCAACGACATCGCGTTCGTCGGTGTCGAGCACCCCGAGCACGGCCCCGGCTTCGACCTGTGGGTCGGCGGCGGCCTGTCCACCAACCCGAAGCTCGGCGTCCGGCTCGGCGCCTGGGTGCCGCTGGACGAGGTGCCGGAGGTGTGGGCCGGTGTGGTCGGCATCTTCCGCGACTGGGGCTACCGCCGCCTGCGTACGCGCGCCCGCCTGAAGTTCCTCGTCGCCGACTGGGGTGCGGAGAAGTTCCGCCAGGTCCTGGAGGACGACTACCTGAAGCGCAAGCTCGTCGACGGTCCCGCCCCCGCCGAGCCCCTGGGCCGCTGGCGCGACCACGTCGGTGTGCACCGGCAGCAGGACGGCCGTTTCTACGTCGGCTTCGCCCCGCGCGTCGGCCGCGTCGACGGCGCCACGCTCACGAAGATCGCTGAGGTCGCGGAGGCCCACGGCTCGGGCCGGGTCCGCACCACCGTCGAGCAGAAGATGATCGTCCTCGACGTCGAGGAGGCGCAGGTCGAGCCGCTGGTCGAGGCCCTGGAGGCGCTCGACCTCACCGCCAAGCCCTCCCCGTTCCGGCGCGGCACCATGGCCTGCACCGGCATCGAGTACTGCAAGCTCGCCATCGTCGAGACGAAGGCGCGCGGCTCCCAGCTGATCGACGAACTGGAGCGCCGGATCCCGGAGTTCGACGAGCCGATCACCATCAACCTCAACGGCTGCCCGAACGCCTGCGCCCGTATCCAGGTCGCGGACATCGGTCTCAAGGGCCAGCTCGTCCTCAACGACCAGGGCGAGCAGGTCGAGGGCTACCAGGTGCACCTCGGCGGTGCGCTCGGCCTGGAGGCCGGGTTCGGCCGCAAGGTGCGTGGCCTGAAGGTCACCTCCGAGGAGCTGCCCGACTACGTCGAGCGCGTCCTCAAGCGGTTCCAGGCCGAGCGCGAGGAGGGCGAGCGGTTCGCCGCCTGGGCCTCCCGTGCGTCCGAGGAGGCCCTCTCATGAGCGAGCGCGCCGCCCCCTTCTACTGCCCCTACTGCGGCGACGAGGACCTCCGTCCGAGCGAGCAGGGCCACGGCGCGTGGGAATGCGCGGCGTGCAACCGGGCCTTCCAGTTGAAGTTCCTCGGGCTGCTCGCCCGGGGCCTTCAGCACTCCGAAGGAGGGGGAGACGAGATATGACCGCGGTGAAGGAAGAGCGGACGACGGAGGATCTCAAGGCGCTCGCCGAGCAGGCGGGCCGCGACCTGGAGGACGCCTCCGCACTGGAGATCCTGCAGTGGGCGGCCGAGACCTTCGGCAAGCGCTTCTGCGTGACTTCGTCGATGGAGGACGCGGTGGTCGCCCACCTCGCCTCGCGTGCCATGCCCGGCGTGGACGTCGTGTTCCTGGACACCGGCTACCACTTCCCGGAGACCATCGGCACCCGTGACGCGGTCGAGGCCGTGATGGACGTCAACGTCCTCACGCTCACCCCGCGTCAGTCGGTCGCCGAGCAGGACGCGGAGTACGGCCCGAAGCTGCACGACCGCGACCCCGACCTGTGCTGCAAGCTGCGCAAGGTCGAGCCGCTGGAGCGGGGCCTGAAGAACTACCTGGCCTGGGCGACCGGTCTGCGCCGTGACGAGTCCCCGACCCGGGCGAACACCCCGGTCGTCGGCTGGGACGAGAAGCGCCGGAAGGTCAAGATCTCCCCGATCGCCCGCTGGAGTCAGGACGACGTGGACGCCTACGTCGCCGAACACGGCGTGCTGACCAACCCGCTGCTGATGGACGGCTACGCGTCCGTCGGCTGCGCCCCCTGCACCCGACGCGTCCTGGAGGGCGAGGACGCGCGCGCCGGCCGCTGGGCGGGCAGCGCCAAGACCGAGTGCGGGCTGCACGGATGACGACGACGATTCAGGAGACGAACGTGACGACCGGAGCCACCGTCTGGCTCACGGGTCTGCCGAGTGCCGGCAAGACCACCATCGCGTACGAGCTGGCCGGCCGGCTGCGCGAGGAGGGCCACCTCGTCGAGGTGCTCGACGGCGACGAGATCCGCGAGTTCATCTCGGCGGGCCTCGGCTTCAGCCGCGAGGACCGGCACACCAACGTGCAGCGCATCGGCTTCCTCGCCGAACTGCTCGCCCGCAACGGCGTCAAGGCGCTCGTCCCGGTGATCGCGCCCTACGCGGACAGCCGCGAGGCGGTGCGCAAGCGCCACCAGGAGGGCGGGGCGCCCTACATCGAGGTGCATGTGGCGACTCCGGTCGAGGTGTGCTCCGTACGCGATGTGAAGGGTCTGTACGCCAAGCAGGCGGCGGGCGAGCTGTCCGGGCTGACGGGTGTCGACGACCCGTACGAGGAGCCCGAGTCCCCGGACCTGCGCATCGAGTCCCAGAACCAGACCGTCCAGGAGTCCGCGGCCGCGCTCCACGCGCTGCTCACCGAGAGGGGACTGGCATGACGACGACCGTCGCCAAGGTCGAGGAGGGCACGCACTCTCCGTACGCCCTCTCGCATCTGGACGCTCTGGAGTCCGAGGCGGTGCACATCTTCCGCGAGGTGGCGGGCGAGTTCGAGCGGCCGGTGATCCTCTTCTCCGGCGG
>NZ_JBEYVO010000060.1:0-34788 GCF_040644055.1 Streptomyces sp. NPDC047043 | reverse complement strand
CTGACCCGGGCGGTCGGGGCGGCGATGGTGGCCCGGGGCCGGGGCAAGGTCGTCTTCACCGCCTCGCTGCTCAGCTACCAGGGCGGGATCACCGTGCCCGGCTACACCGCCGCCAAGCACGGCATCGCCGGGCTGACCAAGGCACTGGCCAACGAGTGGGCCCCGCACGGCGTCAACGTCAACGCGATCGCGCCGGGCTACATCGCCACCGACAACACCCAGGCCCTGCGCGCCGACCCGGCTCGCAGCGGGGCGATCCTGGACCGGATCCCGGCCGGCCGCTGGGGCAGCGCCGACGACCTCGCCGGCGCCACCGTCTTCCTCGCCTCCGACGCCGCCGCCTACGTCCACGGCACCATCCTGCCCGTCGACGGCGGATGGCTCGGCCGATGAAGGTCACCCCGAGCGCACTCGAAACGTAGCGGTCTCCACCGGCGGTCCTCGTGCCGTCGGACAACGATGGGCAGCACAACTTGACGCACTTCCGGGAGCACGCTCTGCTCCTCAGACACATCGCCGACACCGGCCTCGCGGTCAGCGAACTCGGCTTCGGCGCCTCCGCCATCGGCAACCTCTACCGCGTCACCCCCGACGAAGACGCGGCCGCCGCCGTGGACGCGGCCTGGGAGGCCGGCATCCGCTACTTCGACACCGCGCCCCACTACGGCCTCGGCCTCTCCGAACACCGCCTGGGCCAGGCCCTGCGCCACCGCCCCCGGGGCGCCTACGTCATCTCGTCCAAGGTCGGCCGTCTGCTGGTACCCAACGAGAATCCCCGAGGCGTCGACAGCGAGGGTTTCGTCGTCCGCGACGACCTGCGCCGGCAATGGGACTTCAGCCGCGACGGCGTCCTGCGCTCCATCGAGGCCACCCTCCGGCGCACCGGCCTCGACCGCCTCGACATCGTCTACCTCCACGACCCCGACGACCACTGGCGGCAGGCCGCCGAGGAAGCCATGCCCACGCTCGCAGACCTGCGCGGACAGGGCGTGATCAACGCCATCGGTGTCGGCATGAACCAGTCGGCCATGCTCGCGCGCTTCCTGCGCGAGACCGCAGCCGACGTCGTCATGCTCGCCGGCCGCTACACCCTCCTCGACCAGTCCGCCCTCGACGACGTCCTGCCCGCCGCACACGAACACGGCAAGAGCGTCGTCGCGGTCGGCGTCTTCAACTCCGGACTCCTCGCCCGGGACCGCCCCGCCGAGGGCATGAAGTTCGACTACCAGGACGCCCCGCGGAGCCTGGTCGACCGAGCCCTCGCCATCGCCGCGGTCTGCGAGCAGTACGGCACCACCCTTCCCGCAGCCGCCATCGCCTTCCCGCACACCCACCCCAGCGTCGTCAACGTCACCCTGGGTATGCGAAACCGGGAACAGGTGGCACGAAACACGGGACTGCACCATCGGCCCGTTCCGGACGGTCTGTGGGACGGCCTCCGCAGGCGCGGGCTGATCAGGTCCGACGTCCCCGTCGCAGGCGCCGGTCGGGGCCCTGCCTGACGTCGGCCTCCCCGGGCCAGGAGTGCTTCCTCCCTGCCTACCCACCGGCCGCGCCGGGGCGATCGTCTTCCGTCCGTCGGTAACAGTTGTTGAACGCACCGGGCGCCGTGTCCGTACTGAGTGCTGTCCCTGGCGCACACCGTCACCGTGACCGGTGTCACCCGGGACGGCATGTTCGAGAATGCGGTCACCATGCGGCAGCCACATGTCCCATGCCGGGCAGAGCGGGGAGGCGGCACATGACACACGCTGACAGACAGGGCATGGCCATCGGACGCGGCGTGTCACTGCTGTGTGCCCTCCTGGTCCTGGTGCAGAGCTATGACCTGATCGTCTACAGCACCTTGCTGGACCCGTTGCTCGACGAGCCGGGATGGCACCTCGACGCGGCGACCGCCGGCGCCGTCGGCAGCACCGTCTATGTCGGCGTGCTGTCCGGCGGGATGCTCTCCGGAGCGCTGGTCGACCGGTTCGGCCTGCGCCCGGTGGTTCTCGTCCAGGTCTGCTGGTCCGGCGTGTGGACCGCGGCCTGTGCGCTGGCCGAAGGCCCACTGCAGCTTGCCGCGTTCCGCGGACTGGCGGGGCTGGGGCTGGGCGCCGTCATGCCCTGCGTGCTCACCGCGTGCCGACAGTCCATGCCGCCGGGGCGGGCCAGGCGAGCCACCGGACTGTCCATGGCGGCGATGCCCGTCGGCGGGGTCGGCGCCATGATGCTCGCTCCTGTCGTGCTGCCCGGGTACGGCTGGCGGGCCGTGTTTCTGGTCGGTTCCGCGCTGGGCGCCCTGGGCCTCGCGATCGCCGTTCGGCGGCTTCCGGAATCCGTACCGGCCCTTCAGTGGGCGGACCGTGCGGCCCGCCCGGAGATGCGGCGGGTGGCGAGCGGAGCACTGTTACGGCGAGCTCTCGCGGCGGGTCTGCTGGGCGCGCTGGCCGCAGCCGTCAATCTGCTCACCTGGCGCGTCCTGGACGGTGGGGCGGGCGCGACGGCCGTCGGCCCGCTTCGGGCTCTTTCCCCGGACCTCCGGTTCAACCTGGCGCTGAACGCCGGTGCGTTCGTGGGGGTCTGCGTGGTCGCCGCGGTCGGGCTGCGGCGGAGTTCGAGCCGGCGGACCCTGTGGGGATGCGCCGTCGGGGGGCTCGGGTTCGTACTACTGATGCCGGGGACGTGGGGTGTGGCGGCCGGGGCGCTCGTGATGCTGCTCGCCCCCGTGGGGCCAGGTCTGCCGGGCGCCCTGAACCTTGCCAACACCTGGGTCGCCGACACCTTCAACCGGTCCTTGGGCTCGGCCGAGGGACCGCCGGGGCCGACCACGGGCCGACGCGGCGGGTCGTCCCCCGCGGGGCGGCGCCATGCCGGGCACCGGGCGACACCGCCCGTCCCGGTCCCGACCGCCGATGCGCCGGTACCGGAGCCTCCTCCGGGCGTTCCGGCAGCCTGGGCGCCACCCCCGGCCCCTGGTCCGGTGGCAGCCGCCCTCACGGAAGACGCCATGAAGGCCCGCCTCCGCGAGGGGTACCCGGGACCACTCCCGCGACGTGTGAGTTTCGACGACACCACGGCGGGCCGACACCGCCGACGCGGGTGAGCCGACGCCCCCCGTGGTACCGGCCGCGGGCCGGTTGCGGCAAGCGGGCCGTCTGTCGAGCGGTGCGGCGGCCGTCCACCGGATGTCGGTGAGGGCCGTCCAGGGACGGCTGCCGTGCTCGCGTTCGCCCGTCGCGGTGTGACCATGGCCGGTGTTGAGGTGATTCACCTGACCATGAGGATTCGTCGCCCCCGTACCCGTGACCACCACAGGCGTCCCGACGCCGGTGACGACTACGCGGTGAGCAAGGTGCCCTTCGCCGCCGAGCGCCCGGGACGTGACTTCCCCGTGCTGGCGACGGGGGCGGTGACGTCCGTCTTCGTCTTCGCCCTCGGCGGCTCGATGGCGACCTCGTACGGCATCGCCACCACCGTCATCGCGGCGGTCTTCGGTTTCGTCGTGGGCACCGTCTCCTGCTCCGTCGTCGCCTGGCACGGTTCGGGGACGAGCATGGGCGTCGACGCCATGTCGCGAGGTGCCGGGTTCGGCTTTTTCGGCTCCGCCGTCAGCCTGCTCGCCTACGCGCTCACGTGGATCGCCTACGCGGCCTTCGAGTGCTCCTTCATCGCCACCGCCGTGCACGCCCGGTGGTCCGCGCCGCCACTCTGGGTGCTGTACGTCGTCAGCGCACTGGTGGTGGTCCCGCTCACCTGGTACGGCGTGTCGCAGATCGCCTGGCTGCAGTGGGCGACGGTTCCGCTGTTCTTCATCGGCGTCGCGTACCTGCTGGTGAAGTCCCTCGGCGAACCCGTCGCCGGCACGGTGCCGACCGGGGTCACCCTTCCCGGGCTGGCCCAGGCGTCCGCGATCCCCCTGTCGATCGTGCCCGTCCTCAGCCTGGCGCTCGGCGACTACGGCCGGTTCGTCAGGCGCCGTGACCGCCGATGGGCGGCGCCCGCCGGAGCCGCGCTGATGATGGCGCTGTGGGTGCTGGAGGTCGTCGTCGGAGCGCTGATCACCGCTCGCACAGGTTCGGTGAACCCTGGGAAGTACAGCGTCGAGCTCATGGGCGTCACCGGCCTGCTCTGGGTGATCGTCACCCAGCTGAAGGTCCAGTTCGTCAACTACTACGGCTCCTCGGTGGCCCTCACCGACTTCTCGGCGCGGCTGCTGCGACTGCCTTGGGGGCGGCGCGCGTTCCTGCTGCTCACGGGGCTCGGGGCCTTCCTCGTCTCGCTCTTCGACGTGATCGGCAACCTGGGCTACGTCGCCGGGCTGATGGGAGTTCCGCTCACCGCCTGGCTGAGCCTGCTGCTCACCGACTTCTTCGCGCGCCGGGGCGGCCGCGAGCGCCTGGGAACCACTTGGACGGAGCATCGCCGTGCCCACCGGATCCCCGTGGGCTGGCCCGAGGTCATCGCCATGGTGGCGGTGAGTGCCGTGGGCATCGCCCTGGTGACCGTTCACGTCCCCGGCTCGTACGCCACCCTCGTGGCGCTGCTTCTCGCCTGGTTCCTGCCCCCGCCCCTGGCTTGGGCGCTGCGCCGGACCGGTTGGTTCCGGTCGACCGTGCTCGCGACGAGCCCGGGTGCGGGCTGGCGCGACGAGCCGGGGAGCAGCGACGAGGACTCCGATGCACAGTGGAACAAGGTGGTCTGCGTCACCTGCGGGAAGGACACATTCCGTTGTGACGCCGTCCAGATCCACCCGTCCGGGAGGGCCCGTTGTTTCGCGTGCGATGAGGCGCGCGTCCACCCGCGGGGGCAGTGACACCCGCCCGTATCCGCCCCCTTATTCCGCAAGTGGTCACTCACCGCAAACACTGAGATCGTATAGTGATTCGTATGGGCTGGTATCCCTGAAGACGCGGGGACGGATGCATGCACGAGCTTGGTTTTCCGCGAGGCCCCGAGGACACCATGGAACCGTCCGGGACCGGTCGGCTACGCATGCTCGCCTCTCTGGAAGAGGCCCAGAGCGAGGCGGACGTTCTACGGCTGGCCCTGCACCAGGCTATAGCCTATCTCGGCGGGCTCGGCGGGCTCGTACACCTGCGCGGCCCCGGAGGCAGCCGTCGGCTGCGGCTGACGACAGCTGCCGGACTGCCCCCCGCCATCTCCCGGCTGTGGGATGACATCGCCTGGGACGAGGCACTCGCCCCGGCTGTCGCCGCGCAGCGTGATACCGCGGTGTGGCAGCCGGCCGACGAGGTTCCGAGCGGCTACGTGCCCCCGGCCGGGACGGGAGTGGTGGCCGTCCCGCTGCCCGGCCCCGACCTGCCGCTCGGTGTGCTCTCGGTCGTGACCGTACTGCCCGGCCCTCCACCCCCCGCCCACTGCGCCTTCCTGACAGCCCTCACCCGGTGGCTCTCCGAGGTGCTGCGGCGCCCCCCGGCCGCAGAGCAGGAGGCGCGCCCCATCTGGTGGCAGGGCGAGTCGCCCACCGCCCCCGGCCTCCACCAGGCGGCGTTCAACGCGGTGCGCGTCGGCACCTGGGACTGGGACATCCGCACGGGCGAGGTCGTCTGGGACGAGGTCATGCTGCGGGTGCTGGGAATCGAGCCGGGCTCCTTCGACGGGCGGGTCGAAAGCTGGGTGGCCCTGGTCCACCCAGAGGACCTGCCGTGGGTACTGGCGGGAACCGATCAGGCCGTCCACGACCGGGGCGAATACGGCTCCGAGTACCGGGTGTGCCGCCCGGACGGCACGACCGGCTGGGTGGAGGCCAGAGGCCGGGTCGTGGTCGGCGAGGACGGAGAACCCGCCCGCATGATGGGCACGCTGTGGGACATCACCGAGACCCGCCTGGCCATGGACGCGGCCGGACGCGCCCTGCGACACATGAGCGACGGCTTCCTCGCGGTCGATGCCGAGTGGCGGATCTCGTTCGTCAACGTCAGGGCGGAACAGTTGCTCGGCTCCTCCCATCGCATCGTCGGGCAGGTGCTGTGGGACATCGACGAGGCCCGCGGGTCCAACATCGAGCAACGCTGCCGGAGCGCCGCGGCACGGCGGGCACCGGTCGGCTTCGAGGTCCGATGGCCGGGCGACGGGTGCTGGTACCACGTACGTCTGGTACCGGTCCCCGACGGCCAGACCCTCTACTTCACCGATGTCACCGAAAGACGGCAACGGGATACCGAGCGCGCCGCCGAGCAGCGTGCGACAGCAGAGCGGGCGGCCCGCGTCGAGGAACTGACCCGAGCCCTCTCCAGGGCGATCACCGTGGACGAGGTCGTCTCCGCCGTGGCGGAACGGGTTCTGCCGCCCTTCGGCGCCACAGGTCTGCTGATGATGTCCGTCGAGGGAGATCAACTGCACCTGGTCGGTGCGTTCGGCTTCCCGGAGGCGTTCCGCTCCCGTCTCGTCGAGGTCATGACCACCGGCGGCTCGGCCAGCCGGGAGGTGCTGCGCACGGGTGTCCCCCAGTACTTCACCTCGGTGTCCGAGTATGCCGACGCCCACCCGCGGACAGCCGATCTGCCCGGCCTGGCGCAGATGAGCGCCGGGGCGGTACTCCCGCTCATCGTCTCCGGACATGCCATCGGCTGTTGCGTCCTCTCCTTCGACACGCCCCGCGCCTTCGGCAAGGAGGAGCGCACCCTGCTGGGCGCACTCGGCGGCCTCATCGCCCAGGCCCTGGAACGGGCCCGCCTGTACGACGCCGAGCACGCCCGCGCCCAGGCACTGCAACGCGGTCTGCTGCCCCGTACGCTGCCGTCGGTGCCCGCGCTCACGGCCGCGGCCCGCTACCTGCCGGCCGCCGACGAGGGCATACAGGTCGGAGGCGACTGGTACGACCTGATTCCGCTGTCGTCCGACCGGGTGGCCCTCGTCATCGGCGACGTGATGGGCCACGGAGTGTCCGAGGCGGCGACGATGGGACGGCTGCGTACGGCCGTGCACACCCTCGCCGGGCTCGAACTGCCGCCGGACGAACTGCTGGCCACCCTCAACGACCTGGTCAGTGGCTTCGGCGACGACTTCTACGCCACCTGCCTGTACGCCGTGTACGACCCCGCCGAGGGGATCTGCACGATGGCCAGCGCCGGGCACCCGCCGCCGGCCGTCGTCGACCCCACCGGGACGATCTCCTTCCCGGACCTTCCCGCCAACCCCCCGCTGGGAGCGGGCACACCGCCGTTCGAGACCGCCGAGTTCCGGCTGTCCGAGGGCAGCTTGATCGTGGCCTACACCGACGGCCTCATCGAATCCTCCCTCCGCGACATCGACACCGGCATGGACCTGCTTGCCGAGGCGATCGGCCGGCATCTCTCCACAGCGTCTGCCCCTCGCCCGAACGGCGGGCTCGAACCGGTGCGACCGGAGCGGGCGGAACAGACGAAGCAGACCGACCAGGCGAATGATGAGGCCGAGGCTGAACGGCTGCTTCGGCTGTGCGACTCCCTGACCTCCACTCTCATTCCCTCTCACGGCCGTGCCGACGACGACGCGGCCGTCCTCGTGGCCCGGACCCGTGTTCTCGCGGACCGGGACATCGCGTCGTGGACACTGCCCGAAGACCCTGTGGCAGCGGGCGAGGCACGCGCCCACGTCCGACGGCAACTGGCCGAATGGCTTCTCGACGATCTCGTCATGACCACGGAGATCGTCGTCAGCGAACTCGTCGGCAACGTCATCCGGCATGCGCGTGGCCCCATACGCCTGCGACTGCTGCGCAGCCGGACGCTGATCTGCGAGGTTTCGGACGGGAGCCTCACCACTCCCCGCATCCGGCATGCCGCCGACACCGACGAGGGCGGCCGCGGCCTTCAGCTGGTCTCGGCGCTCTGCCAGCGCTGGGGAACGCGCTACAGCTCTGACGGCAAGTCGATCTGGACGGAACAGCCCCTGCTGACGGAGTCGCGCACGCTCGGCGAGCCGGCCCTCCTCGACGTGCTCTGAGCCGCGTGGCGTCAAGTCCGTTTCCGGTAGCGGCCTCGTTCGGGCTGGGTGGGAAACCTGGGAGGGTGAGGTGGTCGTGCCCCGCGACATGGTGCAGGGGATCACGCGCTCCGCGTTCCGGTTCGAGGCTCGTGGCGTGTGCCGTCGAGGCAGCTGTCCGCGAAGCGTCCCGATGAAGCCGGGTGGGCGCCCGAGCCGGCGGGGCCACCGGCTCCGACCTGCGGATTCCGGCGCCTCGATCCATTACACCACCTGGCGGGACACCACCGGTGAGCGGCTGAGGGTGAGGTGGGCGGTCGCTTCGCCGACCGGCATGCCGAGGAGTTCGTGCAGCTGACGGGCCCCTGAGTGCCCGGGCCGTGCTGGTCGAAGGCGTTTGGCGACGGTCTGGCAGGCGGTGCTCGTCTCGAGCGGCTCCGGCTCCACGGTTCGGGTCCTCCCCGGTGCGACCTCAGAGACGGCCTTTCCGGCGGTGACCGGTTCCGCGAGTCGGTACTCGGTCTCGCGTACGGGCGGCGTCGTCGTCCAGGACAGCCGCGGGCATGCCGCGCTCACCCTGAATCGATCCACGAGAAGTGACTCCGAAAACTTTCCGGCCCAAACCCTAGCCACGAAAACCGAACACGGCTAGGTTTCTGGCGTGTGAACTTCCGGTTCGCACCGGTCCGCTGGGCCCGGCATCCCGCAAGGGGCCGCCGGGCCCAGCGGAGCATCCCGACCCCGACGCCATCCTGGCCTTGCGCCTGCCTTCCCGCCCGGCCCCGGTCGACGGGACGGCGCACCCGCTTCCCCGACGAAGCGGCGCGGGCCAACCTCTCGCCGCGAGAACACAAGGGACACCCATGCAACGACTGACCGACCGCCGCATCCTCGTCACGGGCGCCGCCTCGGGCATCGGCCGCGCCACCACACTCCGGCTCCTGGCCGAGGGCGCCCGGGTCACCGGGACCGACATCGCCGCGGACGGCCTCGCGGAGACCGCGAAGCTCGCGGACGAGGCCGGCGCCGCGGAGCGGCTGAGCACCGCCGTACTCGACGTGTCCGACGAGACGGCCGTGGGGACGGTCGTGGCCGAGGCCATCACCGCGCTGGGCGGGCTCGACGCCCTGGTCAACGTGGCCGGCATGCTGCGCGGGGCCCACACCCACACCTGTTCCCTCGACCTGTGGAACCAGGTCATCGGGGTGAACCTCACCGGCACCTTCCTGGTCACCCGCGCCGCCCTGCCCGCCCTGCTGGAGACCGGCAAGGGCGTGGTGGTCAACTTCAGCTCCACCTCCGCCCAGTTCGCCCACCCGATGATGGCCGCCTACTCCGCGAGCAAGGGCGGCATCCTCTCCTTCACCCACAGCATTGCCCAGGAATACGGCAAGCAGGGGCTGCGCGCGGTCAACGTCAACCCCGGCAGCATCTCCTCCGGCATCACGGAGAACATCTTCTCTCTCATGCCCGAAGACACCGACTGGAACCTCCTCGCCAAGCTCACCCCCGCCATCGGTGAGGGTTTCGGCTCCCCCGACGCCGTCGCCGGGGTCGTCGCCATGGTCGTCTCCGACGACGGCGCCTTCCTCACCGGCACCGAGATCCGCATCGACGGCGGAACCCACCAGTAACCCGGTACGGGCACCCCGGCATCCGGTGCCCGTTTCGCCCCCTTCCCCCACACGTGTACCCTCACGTGTCCGTACGGCCGGAGGCCAAGATGACACAGCACGCCGCCGGGCCTCCCGCCATCGAGGACGGCCTGAAGGGTCCTCAGGACGGACTCCCGCCGGTCAGCCGCCGGTTCGTCACCCTGTACGTGATCGCCTATCTGGGCGTCTACGTCGCCGTGATGACCCCACTGCTGGTGTCGCTGGCGATGCGACTGGAGACCATCGACCCGGACGGCAAGACCGGCAGCCTGGGGCTGGTGGTGGGCGTGGGAACCCTGGTCGGCATGGTGTCCGGGCTGGTCTTCGGGGTGCTCAGCGACAACACCGCGTCCCGGCTGGGGCGCCGCAAGCCCTGGATGCTCGCCGGGATGCCGGTCCTGCTCGCCGGAGCGGCCGTCACCGGCGCGGGCGCGTCGGTGCCCGTCCTGCTGGCCGGCTTCGTCGTCGGCCAGATCGGGCTCAGCGCGCTCATGACTCCGCTGGTGGCGATGCTCCCCGACCAGGTGCCCGAGCAGCAGCGCGGCAAGGTCTCCGGCCTTCTCGGCTTCACCGCCCAGATCGCCGGGGTCGCCGGCTTCCAACTGGCCACACCGCTGCGGCATTCCGGGCTGCTGCTCTTCCTGGTCCCCGCGGTCATCGCCTGCCTGGCCCTGCTGCCCGTGGTCCTCTTCCTGCCC
Source organism: Streptomyces sp. NPDC047043 (assembly GCF_040644055.1). Taxonomy (NCBI): domain Bacteria; kingdom Bacillati; phylum Actinomycetota; class Actinomycetes; order Kitasatosporales; family Streptomycetaceae; genus Streptomyces; species Streptomyces sp. NPDC047043. The sequence goes on along the minus strand of NZ_JBEYVO010000060.1, from coordinate 24,524 downwards.
GATCCGCAGGTCCGGCGCGCGGACCGGGAACGGCAGGGGCTGATGGCCATGTTCCGCGACCTCACCTTCAACCCCCGGCGCCACCCCGACCTGGGCTGGACCTGGGGCGGCCGGTTCCTGATCCAGCTCAGCCTCATGTTCCTGTCGACGTACCAGCTCTACTTCCTCACCGACCATCTGCACTACGAGCTGAGCAAGGTGACGGGGCTGCTGGCGATCACCGGCGGCTTCGGCCTGCTGATGACCTCCGCGGGCGCCGTGGTGAGCGGCATCCTCTCGGACCGTCTGCGGCGCAGGAAACGGTTCATCTACCTCGCCGCGACCGCGTTCGCCGTCGGTTTCGTCGTGATCGCCTTCGCCTCTTCGTTCGCACAGGTGTTCGTCGGCTCGCAGATCATCCTGCTGGGAGCGGGCATGTTCGGCGCCGTGGACATCGCCCTCATCACCGACGTCATCCCCAACCGGGAGACGGAGGGCGCGAAGTACATGAGTGTCTTCGCCATCGCCGCCGCCCTGCCGCAGTCGGTCGCCCCGCTGCTCGCGCCGTTCATCCTCGCCGTGGGCGGCGGGGACAACTACCCGCTTCTCTTCCTGAGCGCGGCAGGGGTCGCGGTGGCCGGCGGGCTGACCGTGCGACCCATCCGGGGGGGTCCGCTGATCCGGAGACACCCTTCACCGGGCCTCCGCGACCGCGATCCCCGCACAAGTCCACCGCAGGCACCCCTCACAGCCACCCCCGAAGACGCGCCCCCTGGCACGCACCAAAACCGAGTCGTGTTCGGTTTTGTACTACGATCCACCTGAAAGCGCTCTCACGAGCCGTTCCGCTCACCGATCGCCGACGGGCGCCCGTCCGCCACCGACCATTCCGAGGAACTCGCACCATGTCCCAGAACCCCACCGAGCTCGATCTGGACCGGAAGACCGCGCTGCTCTCCGGGCTGAACATGTGGTCCAGCAAGCCCGACGAGGAGGCCGGATTCCCCGCGCTGGTGCTCAGCGACGGTCCGCACGGCGTTCGGCGCCAGAAGGGCGAGACCGACCACCTCGGAGTCCACCGCAGCGAGCCCGCCACCTGTTTCCCGCCCGGTGCCGCCCTCGGCTCCAGCTGGGACCCTGACCTCGTCCGCCGGGTCGGCGAGGCGCTGGCCGTCGAGGCCCGCGCGCTCGATGTGGATGTGCTCCTCGGCCCCGCGATCAACATCAAGCGCTCCCCGCTGTGCGGCCGCAACTTCGAGTATCTCTCCGAGGACCCGCTGATCAGCGGCGTACTCGGCGCGGGCCTGGTGGCGGGGATCCAGAGCGGGGGTATCGCCGCGTCGGTCAAGCACTTCGCGGCCAACAACCAGGAGACCGACCGGATGCGGGTCAGCTCCGATGTCGACGACCGCACCCTGCGCGAGATCTACTTCCCGGCCTTCGAGCGCATCGTGAAGCAGGCGCGTCCGGCCACCGTCATGTGCTCCTACAACAAGATCAACGGGGTCTACGCCGCCGAGAACCGCTGGCTGCTCACCCAGGTGCTGCGCGAGGAGTGGGGCTTCGACGGGCTGGTCGTCTCCGACTGGGGCGCCGTCGGCGACCGCGTCGCGGCGCTGGCGGCCGGGATGGACCTGGAGATGCCCGGCAACGGCGGCGTCACCGACGCCGAGGTCGCCGAGGCGGTGCGGTCGGGCCATATTGAGGAGTCCGTGGTCGACACGGCTCTGGCACGCCTGCGCGACCTCACCGGGCGTGTCCGGCCCGCGGGCGAGGTCGAGCCGGACCACGAGGCCCACCACCGGCTCGCCCGCGAGGTCGCCGGCGAGTGCCTGGTCCTGCTGAGGAACCGGGACGGCGTCCTGCCGCTCGCGCCGACCGGCCGTGTCGCCGTCGTCGGCGAGTTCGCGGAGCAGCTGCGCTACCAGGGGGGTGGCAGCTCCCATGTCAACGCCACCCATGTCGACAGCACCCTCGCCGAGCTGAGCGCCCTGCTGCCGGAGGCAGAGGTCGGCTTCGCCCGGGGCTACGACATCGCCGGGCAGGCGGACGCGGTGCGGCTGCGCGAGGAGGCCGTCGCGCTCGCGGCGGGGGCCGACACCGCGGTCCTGGTCATCGGACTGCGGGAGGAGGACGAGTCCGAGGGCTTCGACCGCGACCACATCCGGCTCCCCGAGGACCAGGTCGAGCTGGTGCGGGCCGTGGCCCGGGCGGCCCGCCGTACCGTCGTCGTGGTGCTCAACGGCGGTGTGGTGACCCTGGAGGGCTGGCACGACGAGGTGGACGCGATCGTGGAGGCTTGGCTGCCCGGACAGGCCGGCGGCGGAGCCGTCGCCGACGTGCTCACCGGCCGGGTCAACCCTTCCGGGCACCTCGCGGAGTCCATCCCGTTCCGGCTCAACGACACCCCCGCCTACCTGAACTTCCCCGGTGAGCAGGGGCACGTCCGCTACGGCGAGGGCGTGATGGTCGGCTACCGCTACTACGAGACCGCCGACGTCGCCATCCGCTACCCCTTCGGCCACGGCCTCAGCTACACGACCTTCGAACAGAGCGGCTTCCAGGTCACCGCGACCGGCGAGGACAGCGCCAGGGCCACGGTCACCGTCACCAACACCGGCGACCGCTTCGGCAAGCACGTGGTGCAGGTCTACGTCAGCGCGCCGCAGCGACCGGTCAGCAGCCCCGCCCGTGAGCTGCGGGGCTTCGCCAAGGTGGCGCTGGAGCCCGGCGAGAGCAAGGTCGTCGAGATCGACCTCGACCGCCGTGCGTTCGCCTTCTGGGACATCACCCGCGACGACTGGACCGTGGCCGCTGGACGGTACGAGGTCCAGCTCGGCGAGAACGCCCACGACGTAATCGCCGTACAGCCGCTGGACCTCGTGGGCGACCTGCTGGTGGCGCCCCTGACCCTGGACTCCACGGTCGGCGAGTGGTTCGGCCACACGACGGTCGGCCCGGTGCTCACCGAGGCCATGATGGCGGGGCTGTCCGAGGAGCAGGCCGCTGCCGCCGCGGACAGCCAGGACGCGATGCGCATGGTCGAGTCCATGCCGATGCGACAGTTCCTCGGCTTCCTGCCGACGCCGATCCCGGCGGAGTTCCTCGACCAGCTGATGACGATGAGCCGCTCCTCCGAGCCGGTGGCTTCGTAGTCGGCGGGCCGGCAAGGGGCCGGCCCCGCTCATGTCCGGCGGCCGCGGCGGGACGGCACTCAGGTGCCCGCCCCGCCGCGGCCGCCCTGTCGTTCAGCTACGGCGTCCGGCGCGGCGGCGTCTGGTAGGTGAGCTGCTTGACCTGCCGTAGGAACGGTGTCGCCTCCACGTGCTGCACGCCTTCCAGGTGCCCGAGCGGGCCGCTGAGATAGTCGTACAGGCCGACGGTGCTCTTCGCGCGGACGGTGGCCATCAGGTTGGAGGGTCCCGCGGTGGCGGTGACGTGGGTGACCTCGGTGTGGTGGGCGAGCGCCTCGCCAACCGTGCGCAGCGCGGCCGGGGCTGCCGTCACCCAGAGGACGGCGGAGACCGGGTGGCCGAGGACCGCGGAGTCGTACTCGACGTCGAAGTACAGGGCCCCCGAGGCCACCAGTGCGGCCAGCCGACGCTTGACGGCCGACTCGGAGCGGCCGGTGGCGCGCTGCAACTCGGCGTGGACGGCGCGTCCGTCCCGTTCGAGGACGGCGACCAGGGGTTCGTCCTCGGGCGCGATACCCGCCGGGCCCGGCTCCCGCACCGGCTCGGGCCGCAGAGCGGCGATCTGCTCCTCGGACAGCGCCCCGAACTTCCGCAGCCAGCCGCTCGGACCGCCGTAGAAGCGGAAGAGGAGCTGGTGGGCGCGGATCTCGACGATGCTGGGGGTGCGGGGCAACTTGCCCAGCAGCAGGTCGTCGCGGTCCCAGGGGTTGCGCGGCAGGGTCCCGCAGATCACCTCGGTGCCGCCCGAGGCGAGCGCGATCCAGCCGGTGTCGGGGCGTTGGGCCAGCGCGTCCGCGATGGTCAGCGCGGTGTCGGGGACGCAGCGCAGTCGGAGCATCCACTGGTCCAGGCCGAGGCGTTCGGGGTCGCGGACGGCGACCACCCGCAGCCCCGCCTCGGCGCACAGTCTGCGGTAACGACGGGCGACGGTCTGGTCGGAGACGCCGAGCGCCGCGCCGATCCGTTTGAAGGACGCCCGCCCGTTCACCTCCAGTGCCGAGAGGATCAGCAGGTCGAGGTCGTCGGACCCCGACGGGTCGCTTCGAGGGGCATTGCTTTTCGTCGTCTGCACTGAGTCTCCTGTCGCGTTTCACCGGTCAGCGGCCTGTTTCCGCTTCGCCCGGCCGCGCGAGGGCCATCGTACGGAGCCGTACCTGATCAATGCGCAAGGAGTTGAGGACATGCGTAAATGGGGGCCGCTCACGGCGATCTGCCTGAGCACGTTCATGTTGTTGCTGGACGTGACGATCGTGGTGGTGGCGCTGCCGGACATGGCGCACTCACTGGACGCCTCGTTGAGCGATCTGCAGTGGGTCGTCGACGGATACGCCCTGGCGCTGGCAGCGCTGCTGCTGGGTGCCGGCGCCGCCGCCGACATCGTCGGGCGCCGCCGGGTGCATGTGGCGGGCGTGGTGCTGTTCGCGCTCGCCTCACTGCTGTGCGGTGTCTCGTCCGGGCCCGGCATGCTGGTGGCCGCGCGGGTGCTGCAGGGGCTGGGCGCGGCGGCGATGTTCGCGACCACCCTGCCGCTGATCGGCTCTGTCTACCAGGGGCGGGAGCGCGGCGCCGCGCTCGGTGTGTGGGGCGCGGTCAGCGGTGTGGCCGCGGCCGTGGGACCGCTGCTCGGCGGTGTGCTGACCGAGGGCCCGGGCTGGCGGTGGATCTTCTTCGTGAACGTGCCGGTGAGCGTCGTCACGGTGTGGCTGTCGCTGAAGGTGGTGCCGGAGTCCCGGGGAACGCGGGGGATGCGGATCGACTGGGCGGGCATGGCGACGTTCGCGGTGTTCGCGGGAGGGATGACGTACGCGATGGTCCGGGCCGGGGAGCACGGCTGGACCTCCACCGGGACCCTGACCGCGTTCGGTCTCGCCGCCGCGGCGCTGGTGGCGTTCGTGCTCGTCGAACGCAAGGTGGCGCACCCGCTGCTGGACCTGCGGCTGCTGAGCAAGCCGGCGTTCGTCGGTGTGCTGATCGGCGCGCTCGCCTTCGACGGTGTGGCGTTCGGGGTGATCGCCTACGAGTCGATCTGGATGCAGACCCTGCTGGGCATGGACCCGGTGGACGGCGGTCTCGCGCTGCTGCCGCTGCCGGCCGCGGCCATGGTCGTCGCGATGACGGTCGGCGCGCTGTCCCACAAGATGGCCGCGCGATGGACCATGGGAGCGGGCCTGCTGCTGCTCGCCGCCGGATCCTTCGCGCAGGCCTTCCTCGACGCGGGATCCGGCTGGGCGTCCCTGATGCTGGGGCTGGTCCTGGTGGGCGTGGGTACCGGACTCCTCTCCCCCACCATCTCCGGTGCGGCGCTCGCCGCGGTTCCCGCGGAGCGGTCGGGCATGGCGGGCGGTGTGGTGAACACCCTCCGGCAGCTGGGGTACGCGCTCATGGTCGCCGTCTACGGCACCGTGCTGACCTCGCGTATGGGTGACACCCTGCCGCACGACGCGGCGCACACCCTGGCGGGCGGCGGCGCGGCCTTCCTGCGGCAGGCGTTCCCCGAGCACGTCCTGCGGTCGGCGTTCGCCTCGGGGCTCAACTCGGCTCTGGTGACCGCCGGTTCGGCCGGCCTCGTCGCGGCCCTGGTGGTCCTCGCCCTGGTCCGAGCCCCCCGCAGGAGGGCCGGTGCGGGCGGGGACACGGCTCCGGCGGAGCATGCGCAGGTCACGGCCCACTGACCGCGGCACGTCCCGCCCGGAGCCTTCACGGCTTCGAGCGGGACTCCGTGCGCCCGCCGTCTCCTCCGGCAGCGATCCCGGTCGCGGGAGGGGTGGCGGGCGCCGCCGCCGTCACGTCAGGAGCCTCGCGTCGGGGCCCGGACCGTGGGCGCCTCACCGGTGTCCTGGGCCTGCTGCCCGTCGGCCCGGGGGCGCCGCCCGAACGCCGCGTCGTACGGGCCGCGTTCGCGCACCTTGGCCGCCGTGAGGGCGTCCAGTTCAGGGGCCATCCGGCGCAACGGCCGGTCCATCAGCGAGCGGATCACACCGCGCAGGACGTACTGGGTCCGCAGCGACCCCGGGACGAAGATCCGCGCCGCCCGGCGGTCGACACCCCGCGCCAGGATGCCGGCGGCCGTCTCGACGGGGATGGTGCGCCCGGCGGCTCCCGGAAGCCGACGGCGCATCAGCTCCAGGTCGGGGTGGTCCCGGTCGCCCTGACGCACCATCGGCGTGTCGACGAACATCAGGTAGGCCACGCCGACGTCGACGCCCAGGTGCGCGATCTCGGTGCGCAGCGTGTCGAGGAGTGCTTCGAGGCCCGCCTTGCTCGCGCCGTAGAAGGACTCGCCGGGCGGAGCCATCAGGGCCGCCGCCGAGGCGACCCCCAGCAGGTAGCCCCGGCTCGCCTCCAAATGCGGCAGGCACGCGTGCAGGAAGCGCCAGTTGCCGGTGACGTTGACGGCGAGTTGTCTCGCCAGGGCGTCCGGGTCCAGATGGCGGGCGGCGCCAGCGGAACCGATGCCGGCGTTGGAGACGGCGACGTCGATGCCGCCGAAGCGCTCGACGACCGCCCGCACGGCCGCCGCGACGGAGTCGGCGTCGGTGATGTCGCAGGCGACCGCCAGCGCGCCGCCGCCGATCTCCGCCGCCGCCCGTCCGGCCGCCGGTCCGTCGACGTCGAGCAGCGCGACCCGGTGCGTACGGCTCAGCCGGCGGACGAGTTCGAGTCCGATGCCGCTCGCCGCGCCGGTGACCACGGCCACCGGAGGGGCGTTCCGACCGGTGGCGCTCACTCGGGGTCCGCCACCTTCAGCAGCAGCTTGCCGGGCTGTTTGCCGCTGAACATCGTCGGCAGCAGGGCGGGCGCGTGCTCGAAGCCCTCCACGATCTCCTCCGCCACGTGCAGGCGGCCCTCCCGCACCCACGCGCCGAGTTGGGCGGCGCCCTCGGCGAGACGGTCGGCGTAGAAGAAGAGCAGGATCCCTCGCACCGTGAGCTGGTGGGTGCAGATGCGCATGTAGTTGGTGGGGCCCTGCAGCTTGACGTCGGTGTAGCCGGAGGACATGGCCCCGCAGATCAGCACGCGTCCCCGGGGTGCCATGTGCAGCAGCAGGGTGTCGAGCATGTCTCCGCCGACGTTGTCGAAGTAGGCGTCGACGCCGTCCGGGCACAACTCCCGCAGGCGTTCGTCGAGTTTGTCGTTCTTGTAGTCGATCGCGTCGTCGTAGCCGGCCTGTTCGACGATCCACCGGCACTTCTCCGGGCCGCCCGCGATGCCGATCACCTTCTTGGCGCCCAGCGCCTTGGCGATCTGTCCGGCGAGGGAACCGGTGGCTCCCGTGGCGGCGGAGACCACCACCGTGTCGCCGGGTTTCACGCCGAGGCCGTCGGCGACGCCGAAGTACGCCGTCAGACCGCCGACACCGAACACCCCGAGGTTCCAGGACAGCGGGTGGTCGGCGCGGGGCAGCGCGCGCAGCGGCATCGGGCCGTCACCGCGGACGAGGGCGTAGTCCTGCCAGCTCATGAAGCCCTCCACCAGGTCGCCCGGCCGGTAGGCGGGGTCGCGGGAGTCGACGACCTGGCCGATGCCCATGGTGCGCATCGGTTCGCCGACCTGGATCGGCTCCATGTAGCCGCCGTCGTCGGTGAGCCAGATGCGCTGGCTGGCGTCGTAGCCGAAGTACAGGCTGCGGACGAGGACGTCGCCCTCGCCGGGTGTCGGTACGTCGCCCTCGTGGTAGCGGAAGTCGTCGGTGGTGACGGCGCCGACAGGGCGGCGGGCCAGCAGCCACTGGCGGTTGACGGTGCTTGCGGACATGCGGGAGCCCTCCATCGGTCGGACGTTCGGGGATGTGTTAGAGGCCCAGGTCACGGCCGATGACTTCCTTCATGATCTCGTTGGACCCGGCCCAGATCTTGGTCACGCGGGCGTCCCGCCAGGCGCGGGCGACGCGGTACTCGTTCATGTAGCCGTAGCCGCCGTGCAGTTGGACGCACTCGTCGAGTACGGCGTTCTGGACCTCGGCGGACCACCACTTGACCTTGGCGGCGTCCACGGCGCTCAACTCACCCCGCGTGTGGGCGAGCAGGCAGCTGTCGAGGTAGGCCTGGGCCGCCTCCACCCGGGTGACCAGCTCGGCGATCCTGAACTTGTTGTGCTGGAAGGATCCGATGGCCTGCCCGAACGCCTTGCGCTCACGGGTGTACTCGATGGTCTCGCGCAGGATGCGGGAGACATGGCCGATGGAGGTGACGGACGTGGACAGCCGTTCCTGCGGCAGGAGCCGCATCATCGAGGCGAAGCCCTGGCCCACCTCGCCGAGGCGGTTCGCGTCGGGTACACGGACGTCGGTGAAGAACAGTTCGGCGGTGTCCGCCTCCTCCTGGCCCACCTTGTCGAGCTTGCGCCCACGTTCGAAGCCGGGGGTGCCCGCCTCCACCACGAAGAGCGTGATGCCCTTGGCGCGCTCGCCGGGGCCGGTGCGGGCAGCGAGGACGACCAGGTCGGCCTGGTGGCCGTTGGTGATGAACGTCTTGGAGCCGTTGATCACCCAATGGTCGCCGTCGCGGACCGCGGTGGTGCGCAGCGCGGCGAGGTCGGAGCCGCCGGAGGGTTCGGTCATGCCGATGGCGGTGATGAGGTCGCCGGAGGCGACGCCGGGCAGCCAGCGGTGCTTCTGTTCCTCGGTGCCGAGTTCGACGAGATAGGGCGGGCAGGTGTCGGTGTGCAGGGCGAAGTTGGCGCCGACGCCGAAGCTGAAGCCGGCGAGTTCCTCGTCGGCGACGGCGTTGAAGCGGAAGTCGCCGGCACCGGAGCCGCCGTACTCCTCGGGCACGGAGAGGCCGAGGATGCCGAGTTCGCCGGCCTCCCGCCAGATGTCCCGGGCGATGGACTTCCGCTCCAGCATCTCCTCGTGGCGGGGTGCCAGGGTGCGTTCGGCGAACGTCCGGACCACCTCGCGGAAGCTCTCATGGTCCTTGTCGAAGACGGTGCGTTTCACGGGGTCTCAGATCCTTCGCTCGTGGTCGCGCCAGAACGGTGCGCGGACGTCCTTCTTGAGGACCTTGCCGTTGGGGCTGCGCGGGAGTTCGGTGACGAACTCGACCCGTTTGGGCGTCCTGATGCCGCCGAGCCGGGGGCGGCAGTACGCGATGAGGTCCGCCTCGGTCAGCTCCTCGCCCTCGTTGAGTTCGACCACGGCGGTGACGGCCTCGCCCCAGTCCGGGTGCGGTGCCCCGACGACGGCGCAGTCCTGGACGGCCGGGTGCCGCCAGATGATCTGCTCGACCTCGCTCGGGTAGACGTTGAAGCCACCCGAGATGATCATGTCCTTCTTGCGGTCGGTGATGTGCAGGAAGCCCTCGTGGTCGAGGTGGCCGATGTCGCCGGTGTGCAGCCAGCCGTCGACGATGGTCTCGGCGGTCCTGACCGGGTCCTTGTAGTAGCCCTTCATGACGAGGTCGCCCCGCACACAGATCTCGCCCGGTTCGCCCGTGGGCAGGATCCGTCCGTCGCCGTCGAGGATCTCCACGCGGACGAGCGGGGCCGGGCGACCGGCCGCCGACAGCCGTGCGTCGTCGGCGATCCGGCCGTCGGTGAAGTGCTCCTCGGGGCGCAGGAAGGCGATTCCGGAGGGCGCCTCCGTCTGGCCGTATCCCTGGAACAGCACGGGGCCGAAGACCTCGATCGCGCGGCGCAGCTTCTCCGTCGACATGGGCGCGGAGCCGTACATCAGGTACTTCAGCGAGGAGAGGTCCCGCTGTTCGATGCCGGGGATCTCCAGCAGGCGGTAGATCACGGTGGGCGGCAGAAACAGCTCGGTCACGCGGTGCCGTTCGATGAGGTCCAGGAGCTTCAGCGGGTCGGGGCGGGACATCACGACGACCGTGCCGCCGCGCGCCGCGCAGGGCAGGGTGAGCAGGCCGGCGGTGTGGGTCATCGGGGCGGCGGCGAGGTTCACCACGGGTTCGTCCGCCGGGTAGGAGGCGGCCAGCATCTGGTGGACGACGCTGACGCCGAGGCCCCGGTGGGTGTTCATGACGCCTTTCGGGGCGCCGGTGGTGCCGCCGGTCGGCATGATGCCCGCGACCGCGTCGGGGTCGGGTGTGTGGCCGGGGAGTCCGGCGGGCGCGTCCGCGATGAAAGCCTCCAGCGTCGTGACGGCCCCCGAGTCCGTGGACTCGCCGAGGGACACCACCGTGCGCAGTCCGGCCAGGTCGGGGCGGAGTTTCTCGACGAGCGGCACGAACTGCTCGTGACAGAACAGCACTTCGCAGTCGAAGCCCGACAGCAGGCGCCGTATCTCCTCGGGCGGGTTGGCCGGGTTGACCGGCACCCAGGCCAGTCCCGCCCGCCACATCCCGAGCACGCAGGCCCAGGCGACGGGGTCGTTCGCGGCGAGTACCGCGCCCTTCGTCTCGCGTGGAACGCCGGAGTTCGCAAGGGCGTTGGCGATACGGCAGGACAGCTCGCCGATCTCGCGGTAGGTGAAGGTCCGGTCGTCCGCGACGAAGGCGACGGCCTCGGGGGCGGACCGCCAGCCGCGGTCGAAGAAGTCAGTGATCGCCACGGCCGTCTCCTCGCTGTCGGGCTGCACCGAGCCGGCCGTCCTGGTGCAGGAGGCTCGCAAGATGGCCGAACTTCATGGTCAGCAGATGGTTCTCGCCGTCCTCGACGCGTGCGGCGCGCGCGTCGCGGAACAGCTTCTCGGCGGGATACTCCCGGGTGAGGCCGTTGCCGCCCATGAGCTGCAGCGCCTCGTCGGCGACCTCGAACGCCAGGTCGGTGCAGAAGGCCTTGGACTGGGCGGTGTAGTACGGGTGCCTGGCCGACGAGAGGGCCGTGTACTCGGTCGCACGGCGGGACACCGCCCGCATGGCCTCCACCTGGCTGCCCATACGGCCCAGCCGGTACTGGACCAGCTGGTGCTCGGCCAGCAGCGCACCGCCCTGACGGCGCTCGTGGGTGTAGGCGAGCGCCGTCTCGAAGGCGGCCCGGGCCAGCCCTGTCATCAGCTGCCCCATGGCGACACCGGCCGAGGACCAGGTCGCCGCGTGGCCGTGCCAGTAGGCGTCCTCGGCGGACAGGGCGTGGCGCAACGGCACCTTGACGTCGTCGAAGAAGATCTCGCCCTGGGGCAGGGCGCGTTTGCCGAGCTTCTCCAGTGGCTTTCCGCGACTGACACCCGGCAGGTCCAGAGGGACGATCACCTCGATGCCCCTCGGGTGACCGTCCTCGTCGTAGAAGCCCTCGCCGTAGTCGGCCGCGATGGAGGCGAGGCCGACCTGGGCCACCGGACCGTTGGACACCCAGGCCGAGCTCTGGCCGTTGACGACGATGTCACCGCCCCGGACCCGGGCGGTCAGGTTGCCCTTGTTGCCGTGGGGGGCGCTCGGGTGCCGCTCCTCGGGGTACAGGCTCAGTCCGTCCGAGCCCCGGTCGGGCTGGGTGCCGATCCAGCAGCCGAGGCGGCCCGCGCACAGGTCGGCGAGTTCGGGGGTTCCGGCCCGCCGGGCCATCAGCGCCGGGAAACCGCCGACGCCGAGCGATACCGCCAACCCCGCGTCGCCCCAGCCGAGTTCCTCGACGGCGACGGCCGCCATACGGGCCAGCAGCGCCGGCGGGGCGTCGTCCCCGGCCTCCGGTCCGTCGCTCAGGCCGGACTTGGCGGCGACGAGGTGTACCTCCCAGAACGGCGAGTCGGGGGCAATGACCTCCTCGGCCGTCATCCGGTCCAGGGCGCGCCCGGCCGGACGCAGGACCTCCGCGGCGAAGGCGTGCACCGCCTGCTGCAGCGCGCGCTCCTCGTCGGTCAACTCCGGCTCGAAGCCGCTGAGTTCGGTGTACGGCAGCCCGGGGCGGACGTCGGGCCCGCCGCTGCGCGCGGTCATCGGACACCCCCTGCGATCACCGTCGGCAGGGCATGCTCCTCGCCCAACAACACCGGTGCGGAACCGGGGAGTTCGGCGTACGGCGACCCGGGGCGCCGCTCGGACCGGTCGCCGCCCCCGGTCATCGGGCGGCCCTCCGCGAGCGTCCCCTGCGGCGCACGCGCTCGCCCGTCGACTTCGGCCGGACACAGCCGCGTTCGGCGCGAGGCAGCCCTGGACCGGACACCGGCCACGCATCCGCGCACGGTCATCGGGCCGCCCCCGCGATCGTCGCCGGCAGGTCCCGCTCGTGCTCGACGTCCTGGAGTTCCGCCAGCTTCCTCAGGTGCTCCTGGACCGCGGGGATGCCGAGCAGGGCGCGCATGGCCTCGTTCTCGACGGCGAAGCCGGCGAACTGGGCGTCCACGGCGCCGCCGAGGACCTTGGTGAGGACCTGGTTGACGGCGGCCACGGAACCCGCGGACCGGGCGGCGGCCCGCCGGGCGAGGTCGTCGACGTAGGCGCGGATGCCGTCGGCGGGCAGGGCGCGGTTGACCATGCCGTACGCGGCGGCCTCCTCGCCGCTGAAGTCCCGGGCGGAGAGCAGGACTTCGCGGGCGCGGGCCGGGCCGATGTGGAGGGCGAGGCGGGTGGTGCCGCCGCCGGTCGGGAGGAAGCCGCCGCTGGTCTCGGGGAGGCAGAACCTGCTCCGCGGGGTGGCGAACCGCATGTGGGTGGCGAGCAGGAACTCCAGTCCGCCGCCGCGCACGATGCCGTCGACGAGACCGATCGTCACCTGGGGCAGCGCCTCCCACATGGTGGAGAGCGCCTGGACGACGTTGATGTCCGGGTACTTGCTCTGCGGCACGTCCGGGTCGTTCATCGAGCGGAACAGGTCGTCGAGGTCGAAGTGGGCGATGAAGAACTCGGGGTTGGCGCTGCCGAGGACGACGACGCCGGTCTCCTGGTCGAAGACCAGCTTCCCGGCGAGGTCGAAGAGTTCACCGACCATCTGGATCGTCATCAGGTTCAGCGGGCCGTTGTCGATGTCGACGTAGAGGATCCGGCCGTCGCGGCGGAGGGAAAGGGTCTGGTAACTCATGAGGGCTCCAAGGGGGTTGTTCAGGCGCCGAGCAGGGTGATGGCGGCGACGGCTTCCTCGCCCGCGTACATGCCGCCGCCGTTCTCGGCGAGGGCGACCCGGGCGTGGGGCACCTGGCGGGAGGCGCACTCGCCCCTCAACTGCCGGACGAGTTCGTGTATCTGGGCCAGACCGGAGGCACCCATGGGGTGGCCCTTGGACTCCAGGCCGCCGGAGGGGTTGACCGGGAGCCCGCCGCCGAGGGTGGTGGCGCCGGAGGCGGCGAAGTCTCCGCCGCGCCCGATCGGGCAGAAGCCCATCAGCTCGGTCTGCAGCAGTTCGCCGAAGGCGGCGGCGTCGTGCACCTCGGCGACGGAGACGTCCTCGGGGCCGATCCCGGCCTCCTCGTACGCCTGCCGGGCCGCGAGGCGGCTCACCGAGCTCTCCCAGTCGGTGACCGGGCGTACGCTGCCGGTGGCGATGACGGAGGCCAGCAGCCGTACGGGGCGGGTGGCCGCGAGACGGCGCAGGCCGGCCTCGTTGACGACGACCGCCGCGGCGGCGCCGTCGGTGAGCGGGGCGCACATGGGGACGGTGAGCGGCTCGTTGACCGTGCGGGCCGCGAGGATCTCCTCGGCCGTCATGGCCTTGCGGAAGTGCGCGAGGGGGTTGTCCACGGCGTGCGCGTGGTTCTTCGCGGAGATCAGCGCCAGTTGTTCCTTCGTGGTGCCGAACTCACGCATGTGGGCGCGGGCGAGGGCCGCGTAGACGTCCATGAAACGGCTGCGCGGTGTTGTCCGCTCCGGTACCTCGCCGCCCAGCTCGCGCAGGACCGCGTCGACGCCGTCCGGGTCGTGGACGTCCACACCCCCGTCGAACAGGCCGAGCATCTTCTTCTTGTCGTCGGTGTTGGTCTTCTCCACGCCGACCGCGAGCACCACGTCGGCGGCGCCGGACCGCACATGCAGGGCGGCCTGGTGCAGCGCCGTGGCACCGGTGGCGCAGGCGTTCTCCACGTTGACGACGGGAATCCGTTCGAAACCCATGCTCCGCAGCGCGATCTGGCCGCCGACCACGACCTGGCCCTCCAGCACGTCCTGGCAGGTGTTGCCGTAGTACGCGGCCTGTACGTCGCCGAGTCCGGCGCCCGCGTCCTTGAGCGCCTCGGTGACGGCGTCCCGGGTGAGGTCCTTGACCGAGGCGTCGCGGCGCACCCCGAACGCCGTCATGCCGACCCCGACGATCCAGACCCGCTCGCCGCGGCTCACGAGCGGGACTCCTCGGTGACACGGGCGAAGCCGTAGGACTCGATGGCGCCCATCAGCTCGCGGTGGCCGAGCAGCTCGGCGGGCGAGCGGAAGCCGGTGCCGTGGTAGGTGGTGCCGAGCAGCCGCATGGCCGCGTACGCCTGGATCAGGCCGGTCATCTGGTAGCCGGTGGTGCACTGGATGACCACGCGTGTGGTGACCGTGTTGCCGCGGCCGACGCACCAGTCGAGGGACCGCTGGTGCTGCCGGTTCTCACGCGGCGGGCTGTCCGCGGTCATGCCGGACGCCATCTTGTCGAGTACGGGGTAGAGGGCCTCCTCGGGCAGCCACTGCAGGGAGACCTTGAACAGGCGTTCCAGGTCGACCACCCGCCGCCAGATGTCCTGGTTGCGCATCGCCACGAACATCCGGCAGTCCCGCACCCGGCGGTCGTCCCGGAAGAAGACCGGGAGCGCGGTGCCGCCCCAGTTGGTGCCGGTGAGGACGAGACCGGAGCCGGGTACGACGACGTCCTGCACGACGACGCCGTCGTACTTCTTCAGCCGTCCGTCCTCCAGGTAGTGCGCCTCGGCACGGATCACGTCGAAGATCGACTGGGTGGAGCCGACGGTGGGGATGGCGTTGGCGTACGAGCCCAGTTCCAGGCTGTCGACGCCGGGGGTCTCCAGGCAGATACGGGCGGCGATGTCATGGATGGCGTACTGGACGGACATGGCGCTGGAGGCGGCCCTGCCGTTCGCCGCGAACCGCGGACCCCACTCGTCGAGGAAGCGCAGCATGTGCGTCTGCTCGCCGGCCGTGTCGAGGTAGTGGATCCCGGCGGCCAGGGCCGCCTCGACCACCGGCGGGGCGTAGCGCAGGAACGGGCCGACGGTGTTGCAGACGACCTGACGGCCCTCGAAGAGCCGGGTGAGGGACTCGACCGAGCCGTCCGTCTCCGCGATCTCGTAGTCGGCGGTCTCGATGCCCGGGACCTTCTCCATCACCTCCTGAAGACGCGCCTTGTTGCGGCCCGCGGCGACGAACGGGATGTCGTACTCGCGGAGGTACTCGGCGACCAGGCGACCCGTGGATCCGCTGGCCCCGTAGATCACGACCGGACGACGATCGCTCACGGCTGCTCCCTTCCGTGGTGCGCCGGGAGACCTCCGGACGTCGTTCCCGACGTCGGGCCCCGGCTTCTGTGACGGTGAGAAGAACCGTGCGTCACGGGCGGCGGCTCCGCTTGTCCCGGAGCGCAGCCGCGTTTGGCCATTTGCGCATCCACGGACCCTCTTGGAGATCACTTCCGGGGGCCGTCGGCACGGGCGTTGACCGAAACCGGCTCCTGCGGTTTCACTGGGCGGCGAGGAGGTGGTCCCGGATGACCGTCGCGGACACATGGTCGAGCCAGGGGCTGCCGGCGACCGCGGTGCGGGACGCCTGGAGCCAGAAGATGTCCGAGCTGCATGTGGCCTGGACGCTCTCCTTCCCCCGGCAGGAGCACTTCGACGCCGCGGTCCGCTACCGCAGACTCGCGGACCTCACCGTGTCGGAGTTCCGGGGAGGCGGGTACGGCGGACGGCAGCGGGCCGGCTCCGGCGCGGACCCCCGGATCGGGGTGCTGCTCAATGTCAGCGGGCGGCTGGTGTGCCGCCACGGCGACCGAGAACTGCTGGTGGGGCCGGACGAAATGCTTCTGTGGGACAGCGAGATCGCGCACGGCTTCGACGCGGTCGATCCCCACCACGAGCTGTCCCTGCTGCTGCCCCGCGAACGCGTCCCCCAGGGCCTGGCCGACGCGGCGGTCCGTGGCCAGGGGGCCGTCTCCGTCGCCGCCGGGTCCGGCCTCACCGCGATCGCCGCCGACCAACTGCGCGCCATCAACCGCGAGTTGGACCATCTCGGCGACGCCGGGCTGGCGATCGCCGCGCAGAGCTTCTTCGACACCCTCGACACGGCGCTCACGCTCACGGCTCCCCGTGCCCCCTCCCCCACCGCGCGGGAGGCGCTGCTGCTGCGGGCCCGCCGGTACATCGAGGACCACCTCGACGACCCCGGCCTGTGCGCCTCCTCCGTGGCCGAGGCGTTCGACGTCTCGGTGCGCACCCTGCATCTGGCGTTCGGCGACACGGGCAGCACGGTGGGACGCTGGATCCGCGAGCGGCGCCTGAGGGTCTGCTACCGGGATCTCGCCCGGGCCGGCGGCGGCACGACGGTCACCGACGTGGCCTTCCGTTGGGGCTTCAACGACATGGCGCACTTCAGCCGTGTCTTCAAGCAAGCGTACGGGGTCACACCGAGCAGCATCGTGGCCCGGCACCGGCGGGTGGCCCCCGGGGAGTGAGCGCAGGCGGCGCGCCACACTGGGCGGACACGCGCATCACAACCTCCGACCGGCACGCGCCGGACTGTTTGCGACCGAGCCGCGATGCCGCGCCGCTCCGGGGCGGGGCCCGGACCAAGGTCTTCTGAACGTGGCCAGGACCCCAGCCCCAACCGGCGGCTTCCGGTTCGCGGCCCCCGGCCCCGGCCTCCCAGCGTCCGGCTTCCAGCCCCCGCATCCGGCTACCGGCTTGAGTGGCGCGGCAACCTTCCCAGAGGCCGCGAGACCACCCGGACTTTCACCACGGCCTTCGCCGGCACGCATGGGAGCCAGGCCGACTCCGAACGCCCCGAAGCGGCCGAGTGGACACTCGGCCGCTTCGGGGCGCGACGCCCTACCGGGGAGGAGGGAAGGCGACGCCGTTTCCGTTCGGATGCCTCGCTACGCCGCGAGACGCCCCACGAGTTCCTTGGCCTTGGCGGCCGCCTGCTCAAGGGCGTCCGCCCGGGACTTCTCACCGAGCGGGATGAGCTCCTCCATGCCGGGCATGACCTTGGCCAGTGTCAGATCGGCCACGATGAAGTGGGGCTCCACCTCCAGCGTCGTCGTCAGGACGGCCTCCAGGTAGTTGAGGACGTACTCGTAGGGTGCCCGGGGCGTGCCGGGTGCGTACGAGCCGCCGCGGCTGGTGACCACGGTGACGGGCGTGCCCTTGACCTTCGAGGTCTCGCCCCGGGCCGTGCGGCCCAGGAGGATCACGTGGTCCAGCCACGCCTTGAGGCTGGACGGGATCGAGAAGTTGTACATGGGCGCGCCGATCACGACCGCGTCCGCGCTCTCGAGCTCCTCGATGAGCTGCTCCCGCAAGGCGAAGGCGGCGACCTGCTCGGGTGCGCGCTCCGCCGGGGCGGCCATGCCGGCCAGATAGGCGTCGGCCGTGATGTGCGGTACCGGGTCCGCGGCGAGGTCGCGGTAGATCACCGTGCCGGTGGGGTGCTGCTCCTCCCATGTGGCACGGAAGGCCTCCGTCACCACGCGGGACGTGGACGCCTGCCCGGGGTAGGCCGAGGAATCGATGTGCAGCAAGGTGGCCATGGCTTTTCTCCAGATGGGGTAAGAGGTGTTGAAGCGGGCCGTCAGCGCCCGCGGACCGGCTGGTAGGCCGGCTGACTGGGGAGCGAGACGAGGAAGACGTCGGCGGAATCCGCCGCTTCCACCGTCATCGCGGACGCGCCGCCGAGGGAGACGGTGTCGTCGGTCGTGGCACGGGTTCCGTTGACCGTGACCTCGCCGCCGAGGACGTACACCAGGGCGAAGCGGTCCGCGCCGACGGCCAGCTCCGCCCGGGCCCCCCGTACCACGGCGACACGACGAATGGAGAGCCCTTCGGTGCGCGCCCGTATCGGCCCGTCACCGCCGACCTGGTCCGTGACGAGGGCGTCGCCGCTCGGTCGCGCCGTGAACTGCCCGGCAGGGTGGTCGGTGTAGGACGGCTCGGTTCGCAGCGCGGTGTCGAATCCCGGGTCGAACCACATCTGGAACACCCGCGCGCCCTCGGCGGCGCCTTCGCGGTGCCACAGACCGGAGCCCGACCGGATGATCTGGGCGTCTCCGCCCCGAAGGTCCAGCCAGCGGTTCGTCCCGGTGTCGAAGTGGCGGGTACGCCCCTCCAGGATGAACGAGATGATCTCGAATCCCTCGTGGGGGTGCAGCCCGAAGGTGAAGTCACTCAGGAAGCGCGTGTGGGACCAGAAGAACAGCGCGGCGGACGGCTGCCCGTCAGCGGCGTAACCGCCCTCGACCACCCGGTTGGACACTGCGTCGATCCCAGGCGCGGGTTTGGCGCGGTCCTGCCTCGGGAGCACGGTCGCCCCGGTTGTTTCCATAGAACCAAAACTAGAGCACACTTAGTTTCCATGTCAACAAATGTTAGGGTGGGCATCATGGAACCGAGGTGGCTGGACGAGCGGGAGGAGCGGGCCTGGCGCGGCTTCCAGGACATGCGCATCACCATGACGGCGCTCCTGGCGAGACGGCTCACCCGCAAGTGCGGCCTGAGCGAGGCCGACTACTCGGTCCTGCTCCATGTGTCGGAAGCGCCGGGGCGGCGGATCCGGTCCCGGGACCTCTGCCGGATCCTGCAATGGGACCGGAGCCGTCTCTCTCGGCAGATCACCCGCATGGAGGGCCGCGGCACCATCGCGCGAGCCTCCTGCGACGACGCCCGCGGCTTCGACGTCGTCCTCACCGAGGCGGGACTCGCCGCCGTCCGGGTCGCCTCCCGTATCCAGCTCGAAGCCGTCCGCCACTGCTTCGCGGACCTGCTCACCGTCGAACAACTCGACATGTTGGGCGACATCACCGAGCTGGTGACCAAGCACCTGGCCACGGAACACGACGACGTTCCCGCCGACTGAGGCCGCGGGCCTCTTTCACGACCGTCGGCCGGCCCGCGAGAGCGGCACGGACCCATGGGCGTCACCCCGGAACCCCACCGGCACCGGCCGGAGTACCCGGAGCACCCTCCAGGGCCGATGCCGTTGCGCTTGGAGCCGGTCAGCGAGCCTTCCTCGACCGCATCAGGATCCCGCACAGCAGCGCGGCGACCGCGAAGACGGCGGCCATGGTCAGGAACGCGGCGTTGTAACCGTGTACGGCGGCCACGTCGCGCGAGCCGCCGACATGCGAACCGAGGTACGCGGCGGTGGCGGTGCTGGCGACGGTGGACAGCAGGGCCGTCCCGACGGATCCGCCCATCTGCTGCATCACGGAGAACATGGCGGATCCCACTCCGACGTCCTCGGGGTCGAGTCCGGCCAAGGCGTTGCTCATGGCGAGGGTGGTGTTGACCCCCTGGCCTATGCCGAACAGGAACAGTGGCCCCAGCACCGCGGTCCAGTACGACGACGAGGCTTCCAGCCTGCTGAGCCACACCAGACTGGCCGCCGTGAGAACCAGGCTGCCGATGATGATCACCTTCGGCCTGATGCGGACCAGCCAGGAGGCGTTGCCGAGAAGGTTCGACGAGACGATGAGTCCGGTAATCACCGGCAGGGTGCCCAGGCCCGCCAGCACCGGGGAGAGATGGAGGTTCTCCTGGAGGAAGAAGGTGGTGAAGAAGATGATGCCGAAATTGCCCGTGGAGGAGGCGAAGCGGTTGACGTAGGCGGCGACGCGTTCACGGTCGCGCAGTACCCGCAGCGGCAGCAACGGCGCGGGCGCGAGATGCTGCCGCAGCACGAAGCCGCCCAGGACGACCACGCCGCCGATCAACGCACCCAGCGTGACCGGAGAGGACCAGCCCCGGGCCTCGGCCTGGGCGAAACCGAAGACCACACCCAGCAGGCCCGCGCACGCCAGGACGGTGCCGATCAGGTCCATCCGGGGCCGCTCGTCGATGCGCTGCCTCGGCAGGAGCAGCCACGCGCCGAGGGCCGCCCCGGCCGCGAACACCACATTGACGTACATCGTCCATCGCCAGTTGATGTACTCGGTGAGGACGCCTCCCAGGACGAGGCCTATGCCCCCTCCGGCGCTGACGATCGTGCCGATGATGGCGAACGCCCGCGTGCGTGACCTGCCGCTGGGGAACGTCGTGGTGATCAACGAGAGGACGGCCGGCGCGAGCAGGGCACCCGCCGCCCCCTGTGCGGCTCGGGCCACGACCAGCATGCCGAACCCGATGGCCGCTCCACCGGCGGCCGAGGCGGCGGCGAAGCCGATCAGGCCGATGATGAACGCCCGCTTGCGCCCCATCAGGTCGGTCAGGCGTCCGCCGAGCAGGAGCAGGCTCCCGAAGGCCAGCGCGTAAGCGGTGACGACCCACTGCCGGCCACCGGTACCGAAGCCGAGGTCCGCCTGCGCCGAGGGCAGCGCGACGTTCACGATCGTGTTGTCGAGCACGACCATCAGCTGTGCCGCCCCCAGCACCGCCAGGACCCACCCTCGGCGGTCTGCCACCGGTGCCGCCACCTCGGCCCCCGGTGGACCGCCCACGGTCTCGCCGTGGCCCGACACCTTTTCCACCGTGTTCATGTGACGCCTTCCGAGATGTGCGGACGACGGCACGTACTGTCGCAGCCCGCGAATGATCCAGTTCTTCCGCCACCCCGGCACGGCGGTCGTGTGCCCCCCGCTCGTCGTCCCGCGCCGACCCTCGATCACTCGGACACCGACGCGGAGACAGGCCGCGTCCCACAGCACGCGCGGGCGGACAAGGCTCCCCCGCGGTCACGGTGTGATGCACGGCTCAGGCAGGTGAGGACACCGACCCGGAAACCCATCAGAGCCCGATCGGATCACGTCGATGTGACCGCCGCGGTTCTCGCGGATGAACGAAACGCTCCTGGTCCGCCCCGTGGACACGGTGTGAAGGTGAGCCGTTGAAGGGAGGGAGCGTGAACCCGGGGAGACGGGCCCCGGCCCTCTCACCGGTCTGCGGCGTGCCCCTCGTCGACGAACCTGTCGAACAGCGTGTCGCCCCCGTGGCGGCCGGCTGACTACGGCCCATCCCGGACGGAACGCACACACTGTTTGTTGACACAGCACCAAAGCTAGAACAGGTTCGTTTCCATGTCAACAAATCTTGCCCTGCGGGTGTGGAGACGAGGATCACGCACCGGCCTCCGGAATTTAGTATGTTGACATAGGTTTCATTTCATAGATAACTTGGTGGGCATGTCCGGAGTCAGCGAGGCTCGCCAGAGCCGGAGCCAGCGCATCGACCACGTGGCCGCAGGCCTCGCGGCGTGCCTGCCCGCGCTGAACCGGTCCGTGGAACGGGGCATCGCGGCACGGCTGCCCTACCCCAAGCCCCCCGAGCGACAGCTGGCGCTCCTTCGGTACGTCGCCGAGAACGACGGCGCCACCGTCCACAAAGCGGCCTGCGCGCTCCAGATGCAGCCGAACAACGTCAGCGCCCTGGTGACCCGCCTCACCGAGGCGGGCATGCTCGAACGCCGCCAGGACGACACCGACAAGCGTGTCGCGCACCTGCGTGTCACGGCCGAGGCCCGTCGGCGTATCGCCGAGGCCGAGGACGTGGCGACCCGGCAGCTCGCCTCCACTCTGCGCACCCTCACAGACGGCGAACTCGAAGCCCTCGGCTCGGCCCTCGGCGCCCTCGCGGGCCTCGCCCAGCGCCTCCGCGACCGCTCCGTCTGACCGGTCGCGCCCCCGCGCGCAGCGCCCTCGCCGTAGACATGGCCGGGCCGGCACGCGGTCCGGCATCCACTCCCCCCTCGTATCCCCACATGTCCACGCGGGCTTTTCGCGTGCCTCACATCCGAGGACATCTCACCCATGCCTGTCACCGCCGTATCAGCGGGACCCGCCCGGCAGTCCCGGGCCTCCCGATCCGACCATCGCCGCGCCAACCCGTGGCTGACCCTGATCGCCGTCGCGTTCGGCCTGTTCATGGTCGGCCTCGACGGCTCCGTCGTCTCGATCGCCAACCCCGAGATCGCCCGCCACCTGCACGCCAGCACGGCCGAACTGCAGTGGGTCACCAACTCCTACCTGCTCGCGCTCGCCGCCACCCTCATCCTCGGCGGCAAGCTCGGCGACCGCCTCGGACGCCGGACCCTCTACCTCGTCGGTGTCGTCGGGTTCACCCTCGCGTCGGTCGCCATCGGGCTCGTCGGCTCGATCGGCGGTGTCATCGCCTTCCGCGCCGCGCAGGGACTCTTCGGCGCGATGCTCATGCCCAACACCCTCGCCCTGCTGCGCGCGGTGTTCCCGCCGAAGAAGTTCGGCATGGCGGTGGGCATCTGGGCGATGATCTCGTCCGTCTCCACCGCGCTCGGCCCGATCGTCGGCGGACTGCTCGTCGAGCACGTCAACTGGGAGTCGGTCTTCTACATCAACGCCCCCATCGGCGTCATCGCCCTCGTCTTCAGCCTGCTCGTGCTGCCGCAGTCGAAGAACGAGGCGGCCGCGGACGAGAAGTTCGACGTGCCCGGCGTCGTGCTGCTCGCACTCGGGCTGCTCGCCGTCGTCTTCGGCGTCGTCAAGGGCGAGACCTGGGGCTGGACCTCGGGCGGCACGCTCGGCTCGATCGGCGCGGGCCTGGTCGTCCTGGTCCTCTTCGGCTGGTACGAGACCCGAGTGACGCATCCCCTGCTGCCCATGCGGCTGTTCCGCAGCCCGGCCCTGACCATCGGTGCGTTCGTCACCGCGCTGAACTTCTTCGTCCTGCTCGGCGTGATCTTCTTCGTGATGCTGTACCTGCAGAACGTGCGCGGCTTCACCCCCGTCCAGGCCGGTGTGCGCACCCTGCCGCTGAGCCTGGTCGCCATGGTCGCCTCGCCGATCGGCGCGAAGCTCACCGAGAGGTTCGGTCCGCGTCTGACCATGCCGCTGGGCATGGCGCTGCAGGCCGCCGCCGCCTTCACGATGCTCGCCTGGAGCGCCGACTCCTCCTACGCCGCGATGTGGCCTCCGTTCGCCGCGCTCGGCCTCGGTGTCGGCATGGTGATGTCCGCGTCCTCCGACGCGATCGTCGGCAACGCCCCGGTCCGGGACGGCGGCGTCGCGGGGGGACTGCAGGGCACCGCGCTGCAGATCGGCGGCGCGCTCGGCACCTCGGTCCTCGTCTCGATCATCAGCAGCCGCGTCGGCTCCACCCTCACCGGCTCGCTCACCGACGCCGGGGTGCCCGGCCCGGTCGCCGCCCGCCTCGACGGGGCGAAGGACGCGGTCGCGATGGGCGTCGCCCCGGTGACCGACTCCATGCCCGCCCAGCTCAGGGCGGCCGTGGCGGAGGGCAGCCACACCGCCTTCATGAACGGCGTCCACACGGCCGTGCTCGTCACCGGAATCCTCGCCGTGGTCGGTGGCCTCCTCTCGGGAGCCGGGCTTCGCCGCCGCACCGCCGACGGGACGGCGCCCGAGCCGGTCGCCTCCGCCGCCGCGTCCGCCTCCGGCGTTCCGGAGCAGACCCGCTCCACGGCCGGGCCGGCCGCGCCCGCGAGCGAAGGGGCCCCGATCCCGTCCTCCGCCGGAACAGCGGTGGTCGGGCGCGTCCGGGGCGCCGAGGATGTGCCCGTCGCGCGGGCCGCCGTCACCCTGATCTCGCTGGGCGGACGGCAGTTGGGCCGTGCGATGTCCCGGCCGGACGGCTCGTACCGGCTCGACGCCCCGGGTGTCGGCAGCTACGTCCTCATCGCGTCCGCCGACGGCTATCGGCCGCAGGCCTCGACGGTCGTGGTCGGCGGCGCGCCCCTCTCGTACGACATCCTGCTCTCCGGTACCAGCGGTCTGCTCGGCACCGTCAGGTCGGCCGACACCAAGGAGCCGGTCGGCGGTGCCCTGGTGGTCGCGGCCGACGTGCGCGGAGAGGTGATCGACACCGGAGTCTCGGCGGCGGACGGCACGTTCGGCTTCACCGCGCTGGTGCCCGGCCAGGTGACCCTGGCCGTGACCGCGGCCGGGTACCGGCCCCTGGCGCTACCCGTCGAGGTCGTCACGCACGGTGTCACCAGGACCGAGATCGAGCTGGCCTCCGGCTCCCGGTTGCAGGGCGTGGTCACGGCCGCGGGCCGCCCGCTGAACGACGCCCGGGTCACCCTCGTCGACGCGGCCGGCAACGTGGTGGCCACCGCCACCACCGGCGAGGACGGCGCGTACGGCTTCACCGACCTGGACGGCGGCGAGTACACGATCATGGCGACCGGCTACCCGCCGCGGGCCGACCACCTGACCCTCGGCTCGGGTGCGGACGGCCACGACATCGAACTCTCCCACCCGGGCGAGTGACAGGCACCCTCGCCCGGGCGTACTCCCCCCACGGCCCGGGCGAGGGGCAGGAGGCCGGGCCGGGTACGTCAGAAGCGGCGGCGTGCCCGGCCCGGTCACAAGAGCCCTTGGGCGGGGCGCCACCAGTGGCGCCCC
>NZ_JBEYVO010000059.1:0-38649 GCF_040644055.1 Streptomyces sp. NPDC047043 | reverse complement strand
CGCGGCGGGCGCCCGTGGTCCTGGTGGTCCTTGTTGGACAGGGCCAGGGGGACGTTGACTCCGGCGTCGATGCCGACCTGCGGCCCCTGGTGCGGATCGGGGGCGCGTTGGAGGGTCTGGACGCGGAAGGCGATGTGCCAGCCCAACGCGTCCTTGACGAGGCGGGCGCCGGTGATCCGGTTCCCCTTGTTGGCCCGCTTGCCCACGGGAAGGTCTCTGGTCCAGCGGAAACGGACCCGGCCCACCTTGGGAAGGTTGACCACGCCCCACCGGCGGTGCACGCGGACGATGTGCAGATCCCGGCCCTGCGGAATGTCCACGGACATCGGCGCACGGAAGCGGCCCTTGAAGCTGGGCTCCTCGGCCCGTCCCTCCCAGCAGTTCACCCAGGCCCGGTGATACGTCTTCAAGACGGCCTGCGCGGCCTGAGCGGGAAGGGCGGCGAGGTAATCGAGGTCCTTGCGGGCCTGCCGTATCGCAGCGTCCGCGCCCGCCAGGGTGCGCTGGTCCTTGGGCATCATCTGCCACCAGGAGTGCAGGCAGTTCCACAGGTGCGGGCCGCGTGCGCCTGGTCATCCACGACGCGGATCTCGGCAGGGCTCAGTGCCAGTCGGGCGCGATGCCCGAACTGCCGCTTCACCAGACCGAGTTCGCTCATGACGATCACTCTACTACCGTTGGTTTATGTCACCACGCTGGAATCCCAACCCCGACGTACGCACCGGCCGTCACGTCAACTACCACCTGCACGTCCATTTGGTGTTCGTCACCAAGTACCGGCGCAAGGCCATGACGGACGCCATGCTGACGCGCTGTGTCACCCCCATTTCGAGACGGCCTTCACCATCCGGCCTGAAGGCCGGAGCACTGGCCAAGATCAAAGGTAGATCGCGGTCCCGATCAGGAACCACACGGCGAACCGCACCCAGGTCTGCCACTGCAGACAGGTGATCAGCCAGATCGAGGCGACGACACCCACCGCCGGCACGACCGGCATCCACGGCGTGCGGAACGTGCGCGGCAGCTCCGGCCGCCGGTAGCGCAGCACGATCACCGCCGTGCACACCACCACGAACGCCAACAGGATGCCGATGTTGGTGAGTTCGGCCGCCTCGCCGATCGGCAGGAACCCGGCGATGACGGCCGACGCCACCCCGACGATCCAGGTCACCCGCGTCGGCACGTGCCGCGTCGGGTGCGTCTTCGCGAACCACTTGGGCAGCAGCCCGTCACGGCTCATGCTGAACCACACCCGGGTCACGCCCAGCATGAACGTGAACATCACCGTGAGGATGCCGATGATCGCGCCCACCGCGATCACGTCCGCCAGCCCGCCGAGCCCCACCGACTTGAACGCCGTCGAGAAGCCGCTCTCCTTGTCGATGTCCCTGTAGTCCTGCATGCCGGTCAGCACCAGGCAGGCGGCCACGTACAGGACCATCGAGATGACCAGCGAGTAGATGATCGCCTTCGGCATGTGCCGCTGCGCGTCCTTCGACTCCTCGGCCGCCGTCGACATCGCGTCGTAGCCGAAGACCGCGAAGAACACCGTCGCCGCTCCGGTGAACGCCCCGCCGACGCCGTACGGGAAGAACGGGCTGTAGTTGCCCGTGTCGATGTGGAAGACGCCGACCGCGATCACCAGCAGCACGACCAGGACCTTCAGCGTCACGACGATCGTCTCGAAGCGGGCCGCACTGCGGATGCCGAGGTTGAGCAGATACGCGATCAGCAGGCACAGCAGGGCCGCGAACAGGTCGACCTTGTGCCCGCCGCCCGTACTCGGCGCGCCCAGCATCCACTTGGGCAGTTCGGCGCCCATGTCCTCGATGAGGAAGCTGAAGTAGCCCGAGATGCCGATCGCGACCACCGCCACGATCGCCGTGTGCTCCAGCAGCAGGTCCCAGCCGATGAACCAGCCGGCGAACTCGCCCAGCACCGCGTAGCCGTACGTGTAGGCGGAGCCCGCCTTCGGGATGAGTCCCGCGAACTCCGCGTACGACAGCGCGGCCGCCGCGCTCGCGACGCCCGCGATGAGGAAGGAGACGAGGACTGCGGGTCCCGCCGTACCGTTCGCCACGGTGCCGGCGAGGGTGCTGCGTTTTCTGGGGGACACACCCCCAGACCCCCGGTGCCCGCGCCGATGATGCCGCCTACGCCGATCGCCGTGAGCTGCCACAGCCCCAACGACCGGTCCAGCCGCGTGCCTTCGCCGACCTCCGTCTCCTCGATGTGCTCGATGGGTTTGCGGCGGAGAATGCCCTCGCCCACCCGGAGCCCGGCCATGCGCGTCACCTCTTCACGTTCGGCAAACGGCTGACGGCCGATCATGATGGCCCAGGAGCGCCCTCGGGGGAAGACGTCGCGCAGATACGTGGCGTGGCCATGTGCACTGAACGGCTGTTCAGGAGCGAGGGCCGCGGCGTAGTTTGGCGCGCAACCACTCGCATCGCTCGCGGAGTACCTCGAATGAGCAGCGACAAACAGACCCTGACGCCCCTTCAGACCTTCCGGCCACCGTCCGCCGTCCACGGCACGGACGCCGACCGGGCACTCGGCCGGGCACTGGTGGCGGCCTGGCAGGCGGACGGCATCTTCCAGATCAGCGCCACCGTGGCCCAACAGGCGGCCACCGAACGGGCGTTGGCCGCCTCCCGCGCCTTCTGCGCCCGCCCGCTGCAGGAGAAGGCCGCGCATGTCTCCGACCTCACCTACAGCGGCTATGTCGCCTCCGGGGAGGAGGAGACCGCGGGGGAGCGGGACGGCTCCGAGATCTTCACCGTCTGCCCCGACATCCCCGCCGACGACCCCCGAGTCGTCGAACACTGGCCCTGCCACGGCCCCGCGCCCTGGCCGTCACCCGACTATGCCCGCGCGATGAAGGACTACATGGCCGTGGTCGGCGAGTTGGGTCACCGTCTGCTGCAACTGACGGCCCTGGGGCTGGGGTTGGACGATTCCGACACCTTCACCCGCCTCACTGCCGACGGCTGGCACCACATGCGGGTCCTGCGCTTCCCGCCCGCCGACGCCACCTCCGAACGCGGCATCGGCGCCCACACCGACTACGGCCTCCTCGTCATCGCCGCCCAGGACGACGTCGGCGGCCTCTACATCCGCCCGCCCGTCCCCGGCGAGGAACGCGGCCGCAACTGGCTCCCCGACGAGTCCATGGCCGGCCGCTACGAACACGAGGGACCCTGGACCTACGTCACCCCGGTCCCCGGCGTCCTCACCGTCTTCCCCGGCGACATCATGCAGTTCATGACCGCCGGCGCCCTCCTGTCGACCCCGCACAAGGTCCGCCTGGCCGCCCGCGAGCGCTACACCCTCGCCTACTTCCACGAGCCGTCCTTCAACGCCGTGGCCCGCCCCCTGGCCGCCCCGGGCTCCGGCGACTACATCCACTACGGCACCCACTTCACCTCGATGTTCCGAAGGTGCTACCCGCTCCGCGTGACCACGGCCCGGATGGACCGGGAGGGTGGCCTGAAGGTCCTCACCCGCCTCCGCGAGGAGGCACTGCACACCAGCTGAAGTCCCATTCGTCAGGGAGTGACGGCATAACTCAGGTCCTGTACCGCGAGCGACTCGGGCTTCAGCCGCAGCCACGTCGTCCCGCGCCGTGCCGGGTCGTCGTACAGGTAACCCACGAACCGCTCGTCCCACCGAGTCTCGTCCGCCCCCAGATAGCGCACGAGCTTGCGCCGCCCGCGCGGCACGTCGAACGGCACGAGTTCGGCCCGCCCGCGGGCGATGACCTGCCGCACGAGCCCGGTCGCCGGCTCGCACTCGTCGACCACGAGCGCCACCGCCGGGTCGGCCGAGACGCGGTCGAACAGGCGCGCCCAGGGCCCGGTCAGGATCCAGAAGGCGCCCTCCTCCCACAGGAACCAGACGGGGCGGACCGTGGGCCCGTTCGTGGCGATGCGCGCGGTCAGCGGCCGCAGCAGAAAGGAGTCCACGTCGAAGGGGCGAGAAGTCATCGCAGCATCATCGAGTGGCTGTCGGGGCCTGTACACCGACCGAAGACCTAGGACCGCCCCGCGGAACCCCCGATATTGGCTTGCGCACCCACGCCCCCCGGGTCACCGTCTCCTGAACACCCCACGAAAGCGGAGAAGATGACCGAGCGGACCCACCCCGTCGACCACGAACTCATCCAGGCCGCTGCCCACATCGCCCGCACGCGCTGCCGGGGCGACAACCACACCATGGCGGCCGCCGCCCGCGCCCGGGACGGGCAGATCGTCACCGCGGTGAACGCCTACCACTTCACCGGAGGCCCCTGCGCCGAACTGGTCCTCATCGGTGCGGCGGCCGCACAGGGCGTCTACGAGCTGGAGACGATCGTCGCGGTGGGCGACCGGGACCGGGGGGTCGTTCCCCCGTGCGGCCGGTGCCGTCAGGTACTCCTGGACTACTTCCCCGCCGTCAACGTCATCGTCGGCGAAGGCGACCGCATCCGCACCGTCCCCGTCACCGAGCTGCTGCCCGAAAGCTACGTCTGGGCCGACCACCAGCTCGACCCCGAGTCCGCATGAAGAACCTGGACAGCCAGGTCGCTTACTGGAACGGCGTCGGCGCGACCAAGACGTTCACGCACCCGGTGGAGCACGGCTGGCTGGCCGAGATGGACCGGGACGCCCGGATTCTCGACTACGGCTGCGGATACGGCCGGGTGACGGCCGAGCTGACGGACCACGGCTTCAGCGAGGTCTCCGGGGTGGATCCGTCCCCCGGTCTGATCGAGCGCGGCCGCCGAGCGAGACCGGACCTGCGTCTCGACGTACTGCAGTCCCCGCCGACCCTGCCCCACGCCTCGGCGAGTCTCGACGTCGTCCTGCTGTTCGCGGTGCTCACCTGCGTCCCCGACGACACGGCCCAGCGGGCCCTCGTCGCCGAAGCGGTCCGCGTCCTGGCACCCGGCGGCCTGCTCTACGTCAGCGACATGCTCCTGCAGGACGACGAGCGAAACCGCGAGCGCTATGCCGCCCACACCCGCCGATTCGGCACCCCGTACGGGGTGTTCGCCACCGACGACGGCGCCGTGTGCCGACACCACGGCAGCGCAGAGTTGCGTGCTCTCCTGGCAGACCTCGACCTCGTGGCCGAGCGTCGGATCGACGTCGTCACGATGAACGGTCACCGGTCGCAGGGGATGCAGCTGCTGGCCCGGAAACGGCTGAGGCCTACGGCACCACCGTCACCGGCCACCGTCCCGCCTTGACCAGCCGCACCGCCACCGACCCCACGATCCGGTGCCCCGCCTGCTCGGAGGCGCCCACCACCACCGCGTCGGCCTTGAGTTCGTCCGCCGCCTTCACCAGACCGCCGTAGGGGTCGCCGCGGAAGGTGTGGAACTCCCAGCGGACGTCGAATATCCCCTTCATCCGCTCGGTCGCCTCGCGGATCTGGGCGACCAGGTCCTCGGCGATCTCGTCCGTCGTCTCGGCGACCGGCGCCCCCATCGCCGCGCCCGCCGCCAGCACCGGCTGGACGTAGACGATGGCGAGCAGGGCGTGCTGGCGCCGGGCCAGGCCACCGGCATATGCCGCGGCGCGGAGCGAGGAGTCGGAGCCGTCCACCCCGGCCATGATCACCTTCGGCCCGTCCGTACCCCGCTCGAACTGGTGCGAGTGCTGTTCCGTCACGGCTGTGAGGCTATCGGAAGCCGCAGGTCCCGCCGCCGTGCGGGACCGCTCAAGGGAACGCAGGGCGGTCGTTCGACGGGCGAGGCGGCCGGTGGCTTCCTACAGTCGGAACATGAGTGCCACCGCACAGGCCTCCCCGCCCAAGCAGACCGCGGGTCCGATACGCCCGCCCGGAAGCGGCCCGCTGAGCAAGGTGCCCGAAGTCTTCGGCGCCTTCTTCGGCGCCCTCGGACTGCTCTGCGTCCTGCTGGCCCTCATCCCGCCGCTGCGCGCCCTGCTGCGCCCGGTCGTCCGCTTCCTCGACCTGCTGATCGTCCCCATCAGCGCCAACCTCGCCTACGCCGTCTTCCTCTTCCTGCTGGCCGCCGCGACCGCCGCCCGCAAGAAGATCGCCTGGTGGCTGGTCGTCGTCTACCTGGGCCTGCTCGTCCTCGACGACATCCTCGGCGTGGCCCTCGGCCTGTACGCCGAGTCCGTCCCCTCGCTCGTCGTCTGCAGCCTCGCGCTGGCCCTGCTGATCGTCGCCCGCGGGGAGTTCTACGCCGCCTCCCGCCGC
Source organism: Streptomyces sp. NPDC047043 (assembly GCF_040644055.1). Classification (NCBI taxonomy): domain Bacteria; kingdom Bacillati; phylum Actinomycetota; class Actinomycetes; order Kitasatosporales; family Streptomycetaceae; genus Streptomyces; species Streptomyces sp. NPDC047043. The sequence goes on along the minus strand of NZ_JBEYVO010000059.1, from coordinate 32,439 downwards.
GCCGCCGTCCGACGCGCCCTCGCCGTGCTGCTGGCCGGGATCGTCCTCGGCATCCTCGTCGGCTGGGGCCTGGTCGAGCTGTTCCCCGGCACGCTGCCCCGGGGCCAGCGCCTGGCATGGGCCGCCAACCGGGTCTGCGGCGGCCTGGTCTCGGCCCGCTCCTTCGACGGCCGCCCGCCGCGTGCCCTGTTCTTCCTGCTCGGCCTGTTCGGCGCACTCGCCCTGCTGAACGCCGCCGCCACCCTGTTCCGCTCCCAGCGCATGGAATCCGCCCTGCACGGCGACGAGGAACCCCGCATCCGCGCCCTCCTGAAGGCCTACGGCGAGGAGGACTCTCTCGGCTACTTCGCCACCCGACGCGACAAGGCCGTGGTCTTCTCGCCCAGCGGCAAGGCCGCCGTCACCTACCGTGTCGAGGCCGGTGTGTGCCTGGCCAGCGGCGACCCCGTGGGCGACCGGGAGGCCTGGCCGCACGCCATCGCCGCCTGGCTGGACGTGGCCCGCCGCCATGCCTGGGCGCCCGCGGCGATGGGCGCCTCGGAGGACGGCGCCAAGGCCTTCGCCCGCTCCGGACTCGGCGCGCTGCAGCTCGGCGACGAGGCGATCCTGCCGGTGCCCGACTTCGACCTCGACGGCCGCGACATGCGCGTCACCCGGCAGGCCGTGCACCGCGTCCGCCGTACCGGCGCCACCAGCCGAATCCGCCGCCACTCCACCCTCACCGACGAGGAGATGGAGGAGATCGTCGACAAGGCCGACGCCTGGCGCGACACCGAGACCGAACGCGGCTTCTCCATGGCCCTCGACCGCCTCGACGACCCGGCCGACGGCGACTGCCTCCTCGTAGAGGCCCTCAGCGAGGACGGCCGCCTGCTCGCCCTGCTCTCCTTCGTGCCCTGGGGCCGCGACGGCGTCTCCCTCGACCTGATGCGCCGTGACCGCACCGCCCCCAACGGGGTCATGGAGTTCATGGTCGCCGAACTGTGCGCCGCCGCCCCGAAACTGGGCGTACGCAGGATCTCGCTGAACTTCGCGGTCTTCCGCTCGGCCTTCGAGGAGGGCGCCCGCATCGGCGCCGGACCGGTGCTCCGCCTGTGGCGGCGCCTGCTGCTGTTCTTCTCCCGCTGGTGGCAACTGGAGGCCCTGTACCGCTCCAACGCCAAGTACCAACCCGAGTGGTACCCCCGCTTCATCTGCTACGGCGACACCGGCTCCCTCGCCCGCATCGGCCTGGCCTCCGGAATCGCCGAAGGTTTCGTTTCGGTACCGACCCTGCGCAAACTCTGGGGAAAGGGGCACCCGAAGGGCGCGTCCAGGCCCGCGACGACCGAGGGCCTGCCGTCGCTGTCGGCGCTCGGCCTCGACGGAGGGGGCGAGGCCGGGCCCGGCGATCCGCATGCCGGCCTGCCCGAACAGGTCCGCATCCGGCACGGCACCCTCGACCGGCTGCGCGCCGAGGGCACCGACCCGTACCCCGTCGGCATCCCTCGGCGCACCCACGCGCTCGCCGACGTCCGCGAGGGCGAGCAGGTCACCGTCGCCGGCCGGGTCATGCTGGTCCGCGACTTCGGCGGCATCGTCTTCGCCGTGCTGCGCGACTGGTCCGGCGACCGTCAACTCGCCCTCACCCGCGAGGAGTCCGGCCCCGCCCTCGACCGCTTCACCGCAGACACCGACATCGGCGACCACATCACCGCGACGGGCCGGGCCGGCGTGAGCGACAAGGGCGAGCCCACCGTCTTCGTCACCTCCTGGCGGCTGATCGGCAAGTGCCTGCGCCCGCTGCCCGACAAACGCCGGGGTCTGGCCGACCCGGAGGCCAAGGTCCGCATGCGCTACCTCGACCTGGTCTCCAGCCCCGACGCCCGCCAGGTGATCCGCGCCCGCTCCACCGCCGTACAGGCCCTGCGCCAGGGCCTGTTGGAGCGCGGCTACCTCGAGGTCGAGACGCCGATGCTGCAACAGATCCACGGCGGCGCCAACGCCCGCCCCTTCACCACCCACATCAACGCCTACGACCTCGACCTCTACCTGCGCATCGCCCCCGAGCTCTACCTGAAACGGCTGTGCGTCGGCGGCCTGGAGAAGGTCTTCGAGATGGGCCGCACCTTCCGCAACGAGGGCGTCTCCTACAAGCACAACCCCGAGTTCACCATGCTCGAGGCCTACCAGGCCTTCGCCGACTACGACGTCATGCTCGACCTCACCCGTGACCTCATCCAGGGCGCGGCCACCGCCGCCTTCGGCACACCCATCGCGCGCAAGGACGGCAAGGAGTACGACATCTCCGGCGCCTGGCCGGTCAAGACCGTCTACGGCGCGATCTCCGAGGCACTGGGGGAGGAGATCGACGCGGACACGGAACTGCCGGCGCTGCTCGCGCTGTGCGACCGCGCCGGTGTGCCGTACACGGTGGACGACGGCCGGGGAGACGTCGTACTGGAGATGTACGAGCGCCTGGTGGAGGAGAAGACCCAACTCCCCACCTTCTACAAGGACTTCCCGACCGACGTCTCGCCGCTCACCCGCCAGCACCGCACCGACCCGCGGCTCGCGGAGCGCTGGGACCTGGTGGCCTTCGGCACCGAACTCGGCACCGCCTACTCCGAGTTGACCGACCCCGTCGAGCAACGCCGCCGCCTCACCGCCCAGTCGCTGCTCGCCGCCGGAGGAGACCCCGAGGCGATGGAGCTGGACGAGGACTTCCTCGACGCCCTCGAATACGCGATGCCGCCCACCGGAGGCCTCGGGATCGGCGTCGACCGGCTGGTCATGTTCCTCACCGGCCTGACGATCCGGGAGACGCTGCCGTTCCCGCTGGTGCGCCGCCGCTGACCACTTCAGTGCAACAGGTGCAGGTCCTCTCCCCAGGAGTCGAGAACCTCACCGTGCCCGGCGGCCCGCGCGGCCTGCTCGATGCCGCCGAACAGGGAGCGCTGGGTGTGCGGGTCGCCGTCGGCCAGGATCCGTCGCAGCACCGGCAGCAACCGCTCGACACTCCACCGGTCGTCACCGAGCGGCTGCCGTTCCAGCTCCCACCGAAGGTATTTGTTGTACGGCCGCACCCGCCGGTGCAGGGCGAAGAGCACCTCCAACGCGTACGGGACGCACTCGGCGGCGTCCAGATGACCGACGGCGTCACGGCCGTCGCGGTAGCTCTTCAGCGAGCGGTAGGTCTGGTTGACGTAGGCGTCGAGATAGCCGTCGACCGCGGTGCGTGCCTCGTCGTCGTCCAGGGTGCGCTTGCGGTCGAGGATCTCGGCGATCTCACCGTCCAGCCGGTCGAGCAGCACGCGGGCGTGGACGTACGAGTACCGGCTGAAGGCGTCCGGGCTGCCGGGCATGCCACGGCGCCGGAACTCCTCGAGCGTGAGGACCACCAGGTCCAGATGGGCGGACCGGAACCAGTCCAGCTCGCTGAGCGGCGAGGCGTCGCGGTCGCGCAGGACGACGTGCAGGTCGTAGTCCGAGTGCACGGTCGGCATGCCGTCGTGCACCTGAGAGCCACTGAGGACCAGACCGACGACACCGGGGTCGCCGCCGGCAAGCTCGACGAAGGCCTTGAGGGTGGCGTCGGCGGTGGCGCCGGGAACGGGAGGGAGTGCGCGCATGATGATGAACTCTCCGTGCGGAAGCGGGGCGTGTGCGGGAGCGGCAGCGCGTTTGGCCACCGACCGCGATGACGGACCGGTTCGCGTCTGCGGTGTCCGGGACACCGCACGGGAGATCACCTCACGGCTCCGACGCTACTCGTGAACGGCCGTCTGCCGAAAGTGAATTGAGGGCGCTGCGGGCCTGCCGGTCCGGCCGACGTGTCGGAGGGTCGCCGGGCAGCTGCCGGCTCGGGAGGCGGGCGGCCCGGGAGTCCGCGGCCTGGATGTCTGCTGGGCTCGCCATGCCGCCGTCCGCCGTCGGGCCCGTGCTGCCAGGCTCGTCCCGCGGTTCGGGGCCTCCCGCCGTCCAGTTGCCCGCGGTCTCGTCCCGCCGCCCGGCGGCCACCGCGCTGCCGTTCCCCCTCACCGTCCCGCCGTCCCGGACCCAGGAGCTACCTCGCCGAGCTGATCCGCAAGACCCGCCTCGGTCACATCGCCCGCAGCGCCCGGCAGTTGCCCCAACCGGTGGTCGCCGTGGCCTCTGCCCCGGCAGCCCACCCCCCCCGGTCGCTCCACCCTCCACGCCCGCCCTTCTACGCCCGCCGCCGATGCGCCACCGCTGAGCCCGCTTCTTGGGCCGGGCAGGTGTTTTCCTGCCGCCGGTCCGGTGTCGGTGGGGTGCGGGCGGCTTCGGTCGGGCGACTGATGAGTCATGAAGAAGGATCAGTTGCTCACGCGGCGCCGGGCGTTGATCGGCGGCGTCGCCGCTCTGGGCGCGGCCGGGACCGCCGGTGTGCTCGCGCTGGGCGGGGGCGACGAGCCGGTCCGGCCCGCAGCCCCCGCCGCCGGCCCCCAGGCGAGCCCCACGCGCACGCCCTCCGCCTACCGCCTCCAGCCCATGGGCGGCTACGATCCGCCACGCGCCGTCCCCGAGCCGACGCTGGTGCGGCACGAGCCGTTCCTGCGCGTGTCCGGACGCGGTCGCACCATGGTGCTGACCTTCGACGACGGGCCGGATCCCCGCTACACCCCGGCGATCCTGGACACCCTGGCCGAGTACGAGGTCCGGGCCATGTTCTTCGTGTGCGGGGAGATGGCCGTGGACAACCAGGACCTGCTGGCCCGGATGGCCGACGAGGGCCACGTCGTGGGCAACCACACCTGGTCCCACCCCCTGCTGACCCGCCTGACCCGCGCTCGGATCCGCTCGGAGATGAAACGCACCAGTGAAGTCATCGAAGACGCCTACGGCGAGCGGCCCCAGTGGTTCCGCGCCCCCTACGGCGCCTGGAACCGCGCGGCCTTCCAGCTCGGCGCCGAGCTGGGCATGGAGCCCCTGGCCTGGACGGTCGACACCGAGGACTGGACCACCCCCGGCACCCGCACCATCGTCCGCCGCGTCGAACACGGCGCCGCCCCCGGTGTCGTAGTGCTGTCCCACGACGCCGGCGGCAACCGCTCCCAGAGCGTGCGGGCGCTGCGCCGCTATCTGCCGTACCTGCTGGATTCCGGCTACCACATCACCGTGCCGAGACGGCGCTACGCATAGTCAGTGGGGCCGGGCACGGGGAAGCGCGTCTGCAGGGGCGCCGACAAGAACAAAGGCAAGGAGTTCACACACTCCTTGCCACTATCAAGATACAGCGCACAGGGGGGCTTGCGGCAAGGCCCCCCTGATGCCGCAGAATCTCCGGCCGAGGGCCAGAAGCTGCGGAAATGGGGGATTCACGAAGTGCGTGTGCTGTTGATGACGTATGGGTCGCGCGGGGACGTCGAGCCGGTGACGGGACTCGCGGTGGCGTTGCGGAAGCTCGGCGTGCAGGCGCTGGTGTGCGCGCCGCCGGACGAGGAGTTCGCGAAGCTGCTGGCGGGTGCCGGCGTGGAGCATGTGCCGTTCGGGCCGTCGGTGCGTGCGCTGGTGACGGGGGCGACGCCGCCCTCACCGGAGCGCGCGTTCCAGCTCGCGCCCGAGCTGGTCGCCGCACACTTCGACACGGTCGCCCCGGCGGCCGAGGGGTGTGACGCGCTGGTGGCGACCGGCCTGATGCCGGCCGGGGCGCGGTCGGTGACCGAGAAACTGGGCATCCGCTATGTGTTCGCCTGCTTCCACACGGTCGGTCTGCCGTCCTCGCACCGCCCGCCGGCGCAGCGGCCGGGCCGGCCGAACCCACCCGGTGTGACCGACAACAAGGCGCTGTGGGACCTCGACGCCGAGCGTGTGAACGCGCTGTACGGCGCGGCCCTCAACACCCACCGGGCGGCGATCGGCCTGTCACCGGTGGACAACGTCCGCGACCATGTCTTCACCGACCGGCCGTGGCTTGCGGCCGACCCGGTCCTGGGCCGATGGCAGGAGATGACGGATCTCGACCTGGTGCAGACGGGGGCGTGGACGCTGCCGGACGAACGCCCGCTGCCGGACGAGCTGTTGGCGTTCCTGGAGGCCGGGGAACCGCCGGTGTACGTGGGCTTCGGCAGCATGCCGATGCGCGGCTCGACGGACCTCGCCGAGACCGCCGTCCGGGCGGTGCGCGCGCAGGGCCGCCGCGTGCTCGTCGGGCGCGGCTGGGCCGACCTGGCCCCCGCCGACGACCTCGCCGACTGCTTTGCCGTCGGCGAGGTCAGCCACCAGGCGCTGTTCCGCCGGGTGGCCGCCGTCGTGCACCACGGCGGCGCGGGTACGACGACGACAGCCGCGCAGGCCGGTGCGCCCCAGGTGGTCGTACCCCAGATCGTGGACCAGCCGCACTGGGCGGCCCGGGTGGCCGATCTGGGCATCGGCGCGGCACACGACGGCCCGACCCCGACCGTCGAGTCCCTGTCGGCCGCGCTCGCGGTGGCCCTGGACCCGGGGACGCGCACCCGGGCGAGTGCCGTCGCCGCCAGTATGCGCACCGACGGGGCGGCGGTGGCCGCGCAGCTGCTCCTCGACGAGATCAGCCGGGAACCACGGCCCGTGTCCGCGTGAACCACGCCGGACCGCCGAGCCGGAACGCCGCCGGCCCACCCGCCTTGCCGCGCGCAACGGTCGTACGCGACCTCAGATCGGAGTCAATCGCAGTGAATTCCCTGACCACCAGCGCGTTCGACCTTCCCGACCGCCTCTCCGCCAAGGCCGACCCGGCGCTGATCGCCGACGACGAGCGGTACTTCGAGGCCCTCGCGGAGTGCCTCGAGCAGTCGATCGCCGAGGTGTCCGACAGTCTCGACGCCGCGCGCCGGGCACCCGGCGGGCTGGGCCGGCAGGCGATGGACCGGGACGTGGAAATCCACCGGCTGACCGCCCGGCTGCGCACGCTGCGCCGCTTCGGTCTGGACCTGTGTCTCGGCCGCATGGTCGGCACGGACGGCTCGGAACCGGTGTACGTCGGACGGCTCGGTCTCACCGACAGCACGGGCCGCCGGCTGCTGGTCGACTGGCGATCGCCCGCGGCCGAGCCGTTCTTCGGAGCCACCCACGGCAACCCGATGGGCCTGACGAGCCGCCGCAGATACCGCTGGAGCGGCGGCCGGATCAGCGACTACTGGGACGAGGTCTTCACCCCGGACGGCCTCGAACGGCGTGCCGCGCTCGACGACCAGTCCGCGTTCATCGCCAGCCTGGGCACCGACCGGTCGCCCCGGATGCGCGACGTGCTCGGCACCATCCAGGCCGACCAGGACGCCATCATCCGCGCCGGATCCCGCGGCGCCCTCGTCGTCGACGGCGGCCCGGGCACCGGCAAGACCGTGGTCGCCCTGCACCGCTCGGCCTACCTGCTCCACTCCGACCCGCGCCTGGGTCACCGCCGCGGCGGCGTGCTGTTCGTGGGCCCGCACCGGCCCTACCTGGCCTACGTCTCCGACGTCCTGCCCAGCCTGGGGGAGGAGGGTGTGCAGACCTGCATCCTGCGCGACCTCGTCACCGAGGGGGCCGCAGCGGCCGTGGCAAGTGATCCGGAGGTGGCCCGGCTCAAGTCGTCCGCGGATCTGGTGAAGGCGATCGAGAAGGCCGTCCGGTTCTACGAGGAGCCGCCCGCCAAGGGGATGACGGTCACGACCCACTGGTCCGACATCCGGCTGAGCGCCGCCGACTGGGCCGTGGCCTTCGAGGCGGCCGAGCCCGGCACTCCGCACAACGAGGCGCGCGACCAGGTCTGGGAGGAGCTGCTGACGATCCTGGTCGACAAGCACGACGACCAGGCCTCGGCGCAGGACGGCGACGTCTCGCCCGAGCTGCTGCGCAGGTCGCTGACGCAGAACAGGGAGCTGTCCACCGCCTTCAACCGCGCCTGGCCGCTGCTCGAGGCGGCCGACCTGGTCGGCGACCTGTGGTCGGTGCCCGCCTACCTGCGGATGTGCGCGCCCTGGCTCGGCCGCGACGAGGTGCGGCTGCTGCAGCGCGCGGAGCCCCAGGCCTGGACGGTGTCCGACCTGCCGCTGCTGGACGCGGCACGGCAGCGGCTCGGCGACCCGGAGGCGGCCCGGCGCAAGCGCCGGCACGAGGCCGTCCTCGCCGCCCAGCGTGAGCGCATGGCGCAGGTCGTCGACAACCTGATCGACGCCGCGGCCGACTCCGGCGCCGACGGAGACGAGGGCGAAGGCCTGGTGAGGATGTTGCGCGGGGAGGACGCCAAGGTCAGCCTGGTCGACGAGTCCGAACTGCTCACCACGGACCCGGACTTGCTGGCCGGCCCGTTCGCGCACATCGTCGTGGACGAGGCCCAGGAACTCACCGACGCGGAGTGGCAGATGCTGCTCGCGCGCTGCCCGTCCCGCAGCTTCACCATCGTCGGGGACCGCGCCCAGGCCAGGCACGGGTTCACCGAGTCGTGGCGGGAACGGCTGGAGCGGATCGGCCTCGACCGGATCGACCTGGCCTCCCTGAGCATCAACTACCGCACGCCGGAAGAGATCATGGCGGAGGCCGAGCCGGTCATCCGGGCCGCACTCCCGGACGCCAACGTGCCGACCTCCATCCGCAGCGGCGGCGTCCCCGTCGTGCACGAATCCGTCTCGGAGTTGGACCCGATCGTCGACACCTGGCTCGCCGCCCACCCGGACGGGATCGCCTGCGTCATCGGCGACCCCGCTTTCCCTACGACGTCCCGGGTCCGGTCCCTGACTCCGGAACTGTCGAAGGGGCTCGAGTTCGACCTGGTCGTCCTCGTCGACCCGGAAAGGTTCGGCGAGGGCATCGAGGGAGCGGTCGACCACTATGTCGCGATGACCCGGGCGACCCGGCAACTCGTCGTCCTCACCAGCTCCTGATATCGCTCCCGCCCGGTCGGGGGCCGCTCAGCGGCCCTCGACCAGGCGGGCGAACACGACGACATTCCCGTCGTAGCCGTGCTGCTTGGAGAAACCGCCGCCGCACGTGATGATGCGCAATTCCGGGGTCCCCTTGGAGGCGTAGACGCGGTCGCCGGGGAAGTTCTTCTTCTCGAAGACCTCGATGCCGTAGACCTCGAAAACGGCCGTCTTTCCGTCCTTGCGTGCGACCTCGACGCGATTTCCCTTCTTCAGGGCCCCCAGTGCGTAGAACACCGCAGGGCCCTGTTTGTTGTCGACGTGGCCGACCACGACCGCGGTGCCCTTCTCGCCGGGGGAGACGGCGCCGGTGAACCAGCCGGCCAGGTTCGGGTCCTCCGGCGGCGGCGCCCCGACCCAGCCGTCCGAGTCCAGACCGACCGGCAGGACCGGTGCGTCGACCCGGATCGAGGGGATCCTGACCCGGTCGGGCAGGGCGTACGGCAGCGGCTGGACGTTGGCGAAGGTGCCGCCGGGGACCCGGCCGTCCGCCGCCGCCACGGAGGCGGGCTGCGGCGGGCCCACGTCGAACTCCCCCGAGCCGTTCCGAATGAGCGCGAGGCCGGTGAGCAGAACAAGCGCTATCACGCCCCAAGGAGCACGCTTCTTGCGCCGCTCCTCCTCTTCGGCCAGTTCGGCGAAATCGGACGCAGACATTCGTTTCCCCTCTCGACGCGGCCGTCGCCCCGTCATACGCGCATACAAGAACGCTAATTGCCGCTGATGAAACCGGCGACGGGGCGGATGCGAACGGGTGGCCCGCGCTTCTTTGGTGCGCCATCCGAGTTGCCGCGGGCAGGAAATTTCCTACGGTGCGTGACCTGCGGCGATATCCGATTGTGAGGTTGTTGCCCGGCGTGTCCTCTCACCAGGACGGACCATCGCCGAAATGCGGGCGCGTGCAGGGCAACTGAGGGTCTTTCTGGGAGGCGCTTTCTCGCCGACAGACCGGGGAAGGGCCCCGGGGCGTCTTCCGCGGAGGATCACATGAGAACTCATCGCGCCCTGGCGGTCTCTGCCGCCGCGGTCGCCACCCTCGCCCTCGCCGCACCGGCGGCCGTCGCGCGGGACGGCATCAACGTCAACCCCAGCAACATCGTCGCCCTGCCCAGCGTCATCGCCCGCGGCGGGCAGCTGACCATCACCGTCGACGGCTGCCCGATGGGCGGCACCGCCACCTCGGACGCGTTCGCGCCCACGCCGCTGACCCCGGTCACGGGCACCCAGACGGCGAAGGGCACCGCGACGGTCAACCGGAACGCCAGGAACGGTTCGCACAGCATCACCGTCAACTGCAGCGGCAAGAGCCTGACGAACCCGGCCGCCTTCACCGTCATCGGCGGCGTCCAGGGCGGTCTCGGCGGCAGCAGTTCCAGCGGAGCGACGCCGACCGACATGGCCATCGGCGGCGGACTCGTGGCCGCGGCCCTCATCGGCGGCGGAGTGTTCTGGATGCGGCGGAGGTCGGAGAAGCGGATCTGACCCTTCCGCTTCTTCCGGCTTCAGACCCTTTCCGAGAGCATGTCGCACGTCCCCTTCGGGCGGCGGACCGCACGTCGAAGACCTTCGCCCCGGATCCTCCGAGGAGGATCCGGGGCGAAGGCCGGGCGCCGTACGTCAGGCGCCGTCCTCGCCGCTGCGGCGGCGCGAGAAGTGGTACGCCGCCCCGACCGAGCCGGCGATCAGCGCCGCGCCCATCCCGATCTCCTTCAGGTCGAATCCGGCGATGCTGCCGCCGGCACCGGCGTGCACCCCGCGGTTCGGGTTGAACGGCAGCGGTGTGGGGCGGTGGTGGTCCGGGCGGCCGCCGCCGGCGATGGTCAGATCCGTCGAGCCGCTCACGCCGTCACAGGTGAACGTCACCCTGTAGACCGCGCCCCGCTTGGCGTCCCAGTCGACCGTTCGCATCGCCGCGGAGTGTCCCGGCCGGATGGTGGCCGTGTCGAACACCGGCGAGGTGACCGTCACCGGCCCCCGGCAGTTGTGGTCCCGGTTGACCTGCAGGGTGACCTGGCCGCCGGCAGTGACGGTCGAGGGGACGACGCTGAAACCGAACGGCGTGATGTTGTGGCCGTCGCCGTACGCGACGGCGGCCGGTGGGGAGAAGGCGAGGGCGCTGATGCCCAGCAGTGCGGCCGAAGCGAGGCGTATCGCACGCATGGCGGTTCCTTCCGTCCCGAGGAGCAGCTGCGGACCTGTTCCGCTTGGGGCAGAAATGCACCTCGATGAACGAAACGCTAGGAACATGCATGCGTCTGCGCGATTGCAGTAGTGCGAATGGGGCAACCGTGTGGGCCACCCAGGGGACGTCGACGGCGCGGCGCGCGTCCTCTCGGTGGCCCGTCGGGGTGAGGGCCCGTCAGACCTGGATGTGCGGGAACAAGTTCAGGAAGGGCGAGGCCGAGGCCGTGATGCCCCGGGTGTAGGGCGCGTCGAAGTCCCAGATCAGGAAGAGCAGGAAGGCGATCAGGGCGGAGAACAGCCCGGCGAGGACCAGTTCGCGCATGGTGCGCCGGATCTGCAGCGCGAAGACCATGCCGATGGTGACGATGGCGCCGGACAGCAGCCCGAACCACACCACGCCGGGCATGGTCGCCCCCATCGAGTCGGCCCGGGCGCTGCGGGCCTCAGCCGCCGCGGCGACCTGGTCGAGGAGCGGCTGGTAGGCCTGGGCCTCGAAGTCCGTCCTGGGCTGGTAGTCGGTGACGTCCTGGCGGATCCGGTCGAAGAGCTCGTCGCCGCGCGCCGTGAGATGGCCGTCGTTGGTCATGGTCTTCCACTCGGTGTGTACGACGTGTCCGACATAGGCGTTGACGTCGTCCCGAATGCGGTCACGGGCGTCCGTCGGATAGACCCGCACCCGCTCGGAGATCTCGTGCAGCGCCACGGCCTCCGCCTGTACGTGGTCCTGGGCGGCGCTGCGGCCCTCCCACACCCCGGCGATGGCCAGACCCAGGACGATCGCGTATACCACGCCGATCCACATCGTCATGTACTCGATGACGTCCGGGGTCTCGCTGGTGTCCTCGTCGTGCGGCGCGGCGCGGTGCCGTACGACGGTGATGACGACGACCACGGCGCAGGCGGCCAGCATCGCGAGGGTGAGAACAAGCCATTCCGGCAAGAGGTGCCTCCAGGAATCATCGCGGGCGCAGCGCGGCGACGGCGATCACGGCGGGCGCCGTGATGAGCAGGACATAGGTGACCGGCGACGGACCGCCGCCCGTCGGCCGTTGGGTTACCGGCGCCCGGTATGCCGGATAGCTCACCGGGCTCGCGGACGGACCGGGGGCGGGCTTGACCGGCGGCTTCAGGGCGGGTGTCGCGGTCGGGGCGGGCGTCGGAGTCGGCGTGGGGGTCGGCGCGGGCGGGGGAGTCGGGCTCGGGCGGGGTGCCGCGGGCCGCGGGGCGGGTGGGCGCGGCGGCTCGGGTTTCGGCGTGGGCGTGGGTGTGGGCTTCGGTGTTGGGGTCGGTGTCGGAGACGGTGCGGGCTTCGGCGCGGGCGGCGTGGGGGTCGGCGTCGGCGTGGGTGTCTGGCACACCGGCGGGATCGGCCAGCCGGGGGGTCCGGCGACCGCCACCGCCTCGGTGCCGTCGGGGCCGGCCGAGGCGTATGCGCAGGCGTCGGCCGTCGCCGTGCCGGCCGGTGCCCCCACCAGGAGCCAGGTCAGCGTCACCAGCGCCAACACCCTTGCGGCGAAGGCGGTTTGGGTCGGTTCGGGTCCATGCACGACGAAGATCATGAGGCCTGGTGCGCCGGGCCGCGCCGGGGCACCGCCGGGATTGGCCCGAACGGGGGATGGGGGGCGTACGGCGGTTTGATCCGCGTGCGCCCGCACGGTGGTAGATGCGCACGCATGTGCGAGAAGGCGCACCGGTGGCACAGGTTCCGGAAAGAAATTTGTGAGGCGGTTGAACACAACCGCAGGTCTCATGCGTACCCATGCTCGTGCGGCGACGCAGCAGGGCGCTGCAACACCTTTGCGATTATGGGGAGTTGACGATGAACACGTCCTGGCGGAGCGCCTCACTCGTGGCAGGCGCCGCGGCTTTGCTGGCCCTGACGACGGCGTGCGGTCAGGAAAGCAGCACCTCGGGAGTGGGCAGCCAGAACGTGGGCGCCACTGCCGCGGCCGGCGACTACGGCAGCGTGGGCGCCGGTACGAGTGCCAGTGCCAGCCCCAGCAACGGTTACGGCGCCGACGGTCAGAACTCCGGGGCCCAGTCCTCGGCCGCGGGCAAGCTCGCCGTGACCCAGAACGCCGAGCTCGGCAAGGTGCTGACCGACGGCAACGGCATGACCCTGTACCGCTTCGACGAGGACACCGCCGAGCCGCCCAAGTCCAACTGCGACGGCGACTGCGCCAAGGCCTGGCCCGTTGTTGCCGCGGACGATGCCACCGCCGGTGCCGGTATCGACAAGGCCCTGCTCGGCGAGGTCACCCGGGCCGACGGCACCAAGCAGCTGACCATCGGCGGCTGGCCGGCGTACCGCTATGCGAAGGACACCAAGGCCGGGGACGTCACCGGTCAGGGCGTGGGCGGCAAGTGGTACGCGCTGGCCCCCGACGGCAAGAAGGCCACCCTTGCGAGCCTGCCCGGCCTGTCGGTGCGCAACGACCCCAAGCTCGGCAAGATCGTCGTGGACAAGAACGGCATGACGGTCTACCGCTTCCTCAAGGACGTGGCCTGGCCCGACCCGATCTCCAACTGCACCGGCTCCTGCCTGGAGAAGTGGCCGGCGGTCGCCCCGGTGAAGGCGGACGACACCAAGGGCATCGAGAAGAAGGGCCTGATGGGCTTCACCCGGCCCGACGGCGTCAAGCAGATGACCGTCGACTGCTGGCCGGCGTACACCTTCTCCGGTGACACCAAGCCCGGAGACACCAACGGTCAGGGCGTGGGCGGTACCTGGTACGCCATGTCGCCCGACGGAAAGCCGGTCGGCGCGCCGAAGAAGTGAGCGTCACCTCCCCAGGGTTGATCCCACCGGACAGCGCGCCCGGCCCAAGTCCGCCCCCTCCGCACCGCACGGAGGGGGCGGACCCCTTTTGTCGTTCTGCCGTTTTGTCGCCGAGGGTCCGGGGTCCCCCGGCGGAGTCGCTGATGTCACAGCCCCGGAAAGGCGCAGTAGCGGGCGAATGCGGCACGTGCCGTTGGCAGTGACCGGGAACGGACGGTCAATTTCCGTTTCGGCTCGCCCCGTTGGCGGGCGATCAGTAGCCTCAGCTCGAACACCGGATCGCCTACGCCTTGGAGAGATAGATGGAGCGTCCCGCCTGGGCCCCCCGGAGCATCGACATCTCGGTGCCGAGCGTCTCGCGGATCTACGACTACTACCTGGGCGGTTCGCACAACTTCGAGGTCGACCGGGACGCGGCCCGCAAAGCCATGGAGTTCATGCCGGGACTGCCGAAGATCATGCAGGCGAACCGGGCGTTCATGCGGCGCGCGGTGCGGTACGCGGTCGGCGAGGGCATCACCCAGTTCCTGGACATCGGTTCGGGCATCCCGACCTTCGGCAACGTCCACGAGGTGGCCCAGGCGGCGAGCCCCGGCGCGCACGTCGTCTACGTCGACCACGACCCGGTCGCGGTCGCGCACAGCCAGGCGGTCCTGGACGGCAACGAGGACGCGGCGGTCGTCGCCGCCGACCTCCGCAAGCCCCAGGAGATCCTCGCCAGCGCCGAAGTGGAGCGACTGATCGACCTGAACCGGCCAGTGGGGCTGCTTCTCGTTGCCATACTGCACTTCGTGGAAGACGAGGACGACCCGTACGAGGCGGTGGCCCGGCTGCGCGAAGCGCTCGCGCCCGGCAGCCTGCTGATCCTCACCCATGCCTCGTACGAGGGAATCCCGCTCCCGCAGGAGCGGGCCGTGGGCACGGTGGACGTGTACAAGGACATTCGCAACCCGCTGATCATGCGCTCGCGCGAGGAGATCGCGCGGTTCTTCGAGGGGTACGACATGGTGGAACCGGGACTGGTGCCGATGCCTCACTGGCGGCCGGAGACGGCTCCGGACGACGAGGATCCGTACGCCTTCTCGGGGTTCGCCGGCGTGGGGCGTACGGCGTGATCGCGGAGCCGGACGAGCCGGAGGACAGACTGCGCAGGTTCGCGACGATCTGGAGCCGGGCCGTGTTCCCGGTGACCTCCACGTCGCTGACCCGGCCGGAGTTCGAGGAGGAACTCCTGCCGCTGGCCCGGCGGTTGAGCGAGGCGCTGCACGCCAGGACGCTCGATGCGGACGAGGGCCGGGCCGTCGGTGCCGCGCTCGTCGGCGCGCACTGCACCGACCCCGAGGCGCTCAGCCGCACCCTGGACTGCGTCGACGCCTATCTGGTGCTCTACTGCGGCGAGGGCGGCGACCGCGAGGAGTTGCGGGCGCGTTCCGGGCGGCTGCAGCACGTCATGGCCGCCGGGTTCGCGCAGGCGCTGCGCGAGCGGACGCTGGCCGAGCAGGAGGCGATCTCCGCGGCCGCCCTCAAGGCGCAGGGCGTGGTGGCGCAGGCGCTGCACGCGACCGAGGCCCGCTTCCGCGCCGTCTTCGAGGGCGCGGCCATAGGAATCGGCATCGCCGACCTGCAGGGCAACATCCTTCAGGTCAACGGCGCGCTGCAGCGCATGTTCGGCCTCCAGGAGACCAACTTCCAGGCCCGCAACGTCAAGGACTGGACCCACCCCGAGGACGCCCCGCAGACCTGGACCCTCTACGACGAACTCGTCCGCGGCGAGCGCGAGCACTACCACCTCGAGAAGGCGTTCTACCGGCCTGACGGAACGGTCCTGTGGACCAACCTCACCGTCTCCCTGCTGCGCGACGCGGACGGCAACCCGCAGTACCAGCTCGCCCTCATGGAGGACACCACCGAGCGCCGCCTGCTCAACCTCCGGCTGCGCTACGAGGCGACGCACGACGCGCTCACCGGCCTGCCCAACCGCACCTTCTTCTTCGAGCGCCTGGAGAAGGCGCTGGGTGCCGGACAGGGCCAGCGGTTCGGCCTGTGCTACCTCGACCTGGACGGCTTCAAGACCGTCAACGACAGCCTCGGCCACGCGGCCGGCGACCGGATGCTCGTCGAGGTCGCCGACCGGCTGCAGGCGTGCGCGACCGCGCCCGGCGAGATGGTCGCCCGGCTCGGCGGCGACGAGTTCGTGGCGCTGACCACCGGCCCCGACACCGAGCGCGAGGTCGACGAGCTCGCCGGTCGCATCATGAACGCGCTGGTCACCCCGGTCAGCATCGACGGCCGCGAACTCACCGTGCGCGGCAGCATCGGCATCGTCGAGGGACCGGCGGGGGAGCGCAGCCCGGCGGAGGTGCTGCGCAGCGCCGACATCACCATGTACCGGGCCAAGTCCGCGGGCGGCAACCGCTTCGAGCTCGCCGACGAGGAGGCCGACGCCCGCGCCATCACCCGGCACGGCCTCACCACCGCACTGCCGACGGCCCTGGACCGGGGCGAGTTCTTCATCGAGTACCAGCCGCTGGTCCACCTCGGCGACGGCAGCGTGCGCGGCGCCGAGGCCCTGGTGCGCTGGCTGCACCCGCAGCACGGTGTCCTCGGCCCGGACCGCTTCATCCCGCTCGCCGAACACACGGGCCTGATCGTCCCGTTGGGCCGCTGGGTGCTGGAGCAGTCCGTCCGCCAGGCCCGCGAGTGGCGAGAGCGGTACGACGAGGCGGGCCCCCTGCGCATCAACGTCAACCTCTCGCCCTGCCAGCTCACCCACCCCGGCCTGGTCCAGGACACCGTCGACATCCTGGAGCGCGCGGGCGTCGCACCGGACGCGCTCTGCCTGGAGGTCACCGAGTCGGCACTGATCGGCGCCGACGACGACCTGTTGAAGCCCCTGCGCCGCCTCGCCGAGATGGGCGTCGACATCGCCCTCGACGACTTCGGCACCGGCTACTCCAACCTCGCCAACCTGCGCCGCCTGCCGGTGAGCATCCTCAAACTGGACCGCTCCTTCACCCAGAGCATGCAGCAGTTCCCCGCCGACCCCGTCGACCTCAAGATCGTCGAGGGGATCGTTTCGCTTGCCCACAGCCTGGACCTCGCGGTCACGGTCGAGGGCGTCGAAACCGGCGCCCAGGCCGAGCAGTTGCGCATACTGGGCTGCGACACGGCCCAGGGCTGGTACTACGCCCGCCCGGGCCCACCGGACCGACTGCACGAACTGGCGCTGGTGGACGCCACGGGCTGACGTACGGCTGCCGACTGGCCGACCGGGTCGGCTCCGGCGGCATGGGCGAGGCGTGGTCGCACTTACGCGCTCCCCAGCTCCGCATGCCTGACCGAGATCCGGGGGGCCGCCGGCCCCGCGACGGCCAGCGCCGCCCGATAGCCGTCCGGTACCGGCAGATCGCGTACCGACCAGGCGCCCGGGATCCGGCCGGACGGATCGCGGACGGCGTCGGTGAGCACCGTCAGGGCCAGGCCCTGGGTGAGGCGTGCGCCGGCGGCCTTGACCACGGCCTCCTTGCGGGTCCACAGGCGCAGGAAACGTTCGGCGCGTTCCGTGGGGTCGGCGGGCGCAGCCACGAAACGGGCCTCGGACGCGGGGAAGAAGCGCTCGGCGAACGGCTCGACCGGCAGGCCCGGCCGCAGCCGGTCCACATCGACCCCGACCTCGGCGTGCCGGGTCACCGCCACCAGACCGAGCTCACCGGAGTGGGAAAGGTTGAACCGCAGCTCGGAGCCGCCCGCGAGCCGTGGCTTGCCTTGAGGTCCTCGCTGCAGGCGCAGTTCCTCGGGAGGAACATCGAGGCAGCCGGCCAGAATCAGCCGCACTGCTCCATGGGCGATGATGAAACGCCTGCGGTCGGTCTCGAAACGACAGCGGCCGGCGCGCTCGGCCTCACGCTCCGACAGAATCCGGGACAGCGTCGCCACCGCGGCCGGCGGCCCGTCCAGCGGCACCGTCCACACGTCCACCCGAGGCCCGTCCGTGTCGGAGTCGTCTGTCCCCACCACCCCGGCGACGTTGGTGGGCAGTGGCTCGCCGCCGACGACGAGGTCGGCGTCAATCACGGCGGAGGCTTCCCTGGACCAGGCCGGTGAACAGGTTGAGCTTCTGGATGTTGCCGGTTCCCTCCATGAACTCCACACCACGGGCGTCCCGGGCGAGCTTGTCCAGCAGGGGGTGGTCCAGGCGGGCGCCGGGGCCGAAGTAGCCGAGCGCTTCGAGCGTCGCCTCCTCGGCGAGGCGCGACGCGCGTGCCTTCGCCGCCGACGCCAGGTAGCCGGCCGCCGGCTCGTTGTCGTCCACGGCGATCGCCGACCGCCAGATGAGCTGCCGGAGTTCCGTCAGGCGGAGGGCGAGACGGTCGAGTTGGTGACGCTCGGTCGCGCTCAGGGTGCGCCGGTGGTCCAGGACGTACTCGTACGCGGCCCGCGCGATGCCCAGACCGAACGCGGCGACGCCGGGGCGCAGGCGGTTCAGCCCCTGCACCGCGCTCCACATGCCCCGTTGGGTGGCCCGCAGATGCCTGCCCAGCACCTGGCCGGCCGGCACACGCACGTCGTCGAGGGTGACGGCGGTGATGCGCAGGCCGCGCAGCCCGATGGTCTCCAACGGCTCGGCGGTGAATCCTGCGGCCGAGGTCTCGATGAGGACCGCGATCACCCCGAGCGGTCCCGGACGGGTGCGGGCGAAGACGATGCCCAGGTCGGCGCGGGCCGCATTGCCGATGTAGCGCTTGGCCCCCCGGAGCACGAAGTGGTCGTCGCCGTCCGGGACGAGTGCGGTGCTCATCGCCCCCGCGTCCGAGCCGCGGTCCGGCTCGGTCAGCGCGAAGAAGGTCCACGTGGGCTTCTCCATGACCCGGCTGTAGAACCACTTCTTCTGCTGTTCGTCGCCCATCGCATCGACCAGCACGCCCGACATCACCGGCCCCGGTGACGCCAGCAGCATGCCGGCGTCGCCGGCCGCCGCCTCCTCGGCGAAGACGACCCGTTCCAGGGTTCCGGTGCCGTAGAAGCGATGCCCGTCGATGACCAGCGGGTCGGGGTTGAACTCGGGCGGCACCGTCATCCTCGTCAGGTACGACACGATCGCCACGTCCAGATGGCGGTGGATGGCGTCCGGGTCCTGGTCGAGTTCCAGGGCGAGGGGCTTGAGTTCCTGTGCCCATGCCCGGGCCTGGCGCCGGATGGCCAGCGTCCTGTCGTCCAGCTCGATCATGCCGCTCCCTCGTGCTCTCCGGCGCGGGCCGGGCCGAAGTAGACGTCGGCGATCAGCTCGGACACCCGGGCGACCTGGCCCGGCCCGTCCGCCAGGAAGCTGACGGCGCCGAGCAGCCGCAGCAGCATCCGGTCGGTCTCGGTGATCTGGGCGTTCAGGCCGGCCAGGACGCGGTCGTCGAGGTCGCCCGGTGTGGCGCCGTCCAGCATGGTCGCGATCTCCAACTGCTCGATCACCGCGTCCGCGACGCCGCCCTTGACCATCTGCTGGTGGAGCAGCTTCGCGTCGCCGACGGTACGGCCGCCGAGATGGGCGAGGACGGCGTCGAGCAGCCGCTCGGAGAGGCCGAAGCGCAGGCAGGTCACGCCCAACGCCCATGCCGCCCAAGGGCAATCGGATCCGCTGGGTGGTTCGGCGCGGCTCCGCAACGCGACGATGGTGGCGTCCTCCACCGTCATGGTCGCCAGGACGTCCCCGGCACCAGCGAGGTCGGCGGGCGCCACCACGTGCCCGCCCGGCCCGCGGGGCGGTGCGCCGTCGCAGACGGTCTCGCACAGCAGGGACAGCGCCGGGACGAGGCCGTCGTGGCGGGCGGTCCGCCGGTACCGGATCCACTCGTCGGCGGCGGCCGTGCGGCCGGTCATGTCCCCTCCTCGAGATCCAATGTGGTCATGCACAGGTAGCGCAGCGTGCTGTCGTATTCGGCTACGACCAGC
The DNA here is from genome assembly GCF_040644055.1 of Streptomyces sp. NPDC047043. NCBI lineage: Bacteria > Bacillati > Actinomycetota > Actinomycetes > Kitasatosporales > Streptomycetaceae > Streptomyces > Streptomyces sp. NPDC047043. The sequence goes on along the minus strand of NZ_JBEYVO010000059.1, from coordinate 12,651 downwards.
CGGCGGGGCCCGTCCTCCGCGACCTCGGGGAGCAGGTCGGCCAGGGCCGACCAGGGGCCGGTGCACGGTCGGCCCGGCGGCGCGGGCCGTACGTCGATGCCCGGCCCGAACCGTTCGGCGTCCAGGCCCTGACCGGTGACGAGCGTGACGGGCCGGCAAGCACCGCCGCCGTCCGGCTCGTTGAGCATCGCGTCGAGCGTGGTGCGGACCTCGTCCGGCGCGACGTCGGCGAGTTGCCGCGTCACCGGTTCGCCGGCGCGGCCCTCGGGGCCGAGGAGCAGCGCCACCGCGCAGTCCTGCTGCGGCACGTCATGTGCCCCCGCGGTGTCGTACAGGAAGGTCCGCTGATCGAGCAGGACGACCAGGGCGTGCCGGAAGGCGTCGGCGGCGGCGTACTCCGAGACCAGACGCAGGGCCGTGAACCCGGCGGCGGTTCCCTGGTCGGAGAGGTTGAAGGCCAGTGGGTCGCCGGGCAGCACATCGGCGAGATGACAGGACGTGGAGCGGCGTGGATCGGCGTCCGGGGCGGTGTGGGCCACCAGCACCAGATCCAGGGGTTCCTCCAGCGGGGGCAGGTCGGCGAGGAGTTGTTGGGTCATCTCGATGAAGGTGTTGCGCTCGCCCCGCTCCAGAAGCTCCGGGCGGAACTCCACCGGGTACGGGCGCACGAGGTCGGCCTGCAGTCGGCCCAGGCTCGGCTCCAGCGGATCGGGCAGGAAGGGCCTGCCACCGGAGAAGGTCCGGCTGACCAGACGCGACAGGCGCAGCGGCGCCCGCCGGGCAGGCGCCGGTGCGCCGACCGGGCCGGGGGACGTCGTGAGGTACATCGGCGGTCAGGCCCCGGCCTGCTCGTCGGCCTGCTCCCGGACGAGCGCGGCCAGCGTCCCCACGGTCTCGAAGTGGTGCTGCTCGAGATCGTCGGTGTCGAACTCCATCCCGAGCTCCTCCTCGATCGTCATCAGCAGTCCGAGCACGGTCGTGGAGTCCAGGCCGAGCTCGTCGAACAGCCGGCTGTTCTCACCGATGGTGGCGGCGTCTATCTGCATCGCCTTGGCGAGCGAGTCGGCGATCGTGGCGACGGCCCGGTCGTACAGGTCGGCGGTGTCTGAGTCCGGTGCGGTGTGCTCCATCGTTCACCTCTCGTGTGTCGTGTTCCTGGGGGAGGAGGTCAGGGGGAGACGTCGGCCGCGTCGTGCGCGGTCGGGTCGTAGAGTCGCTGCCGCTGCAGGAGGTCGTCGGGAGTGTCCCGTTCCCGGACGAGGTGGCAGCGCCCCTCGTGGACCAGCACCTCGGCCGGGTAGCCATGGCTGAGGAACAGCCCCGGCGAGGCGGTCGGGCCGTAGGCCCCGGAACGGTGCACGCCGATCAGGTCGCCGGGCCGCACCGGCGGCAGTGGGACCTTCTTGCCGATCGTGTCGTTCGGGGTGCAGAGCGGCCCGGTGATGTTCCACTCTTCGGTCGGCGGCTCGTCGAGCCGGTTGAGCACTGACATCGGGAAGTTGCGTTTGACGAACGAGCCGATGCCCACGGCCGCCATGTGGTGGTGGGTGCCGCCGTCGGCGACCGCGAAGCGCTCGCCCATCGAGGTCTTGGTGTAGCGGACGCCCATCACATAGGTGCCGGCCTCGGCGGTGAGGTAGCGGCCCAGCTCCATGATCAACCTGGTGCGGGGGTGGCGGGCCGTGAAGTCCTCGATGACGGGGTTGAGCCCGTCGGTCAGCACCTTGACGTCCAGGTCCCTCTCGCCGTCGAAGTAGGCGACGCCCAGACCGCCGCCCACATCCACCATCCGCAGGTCGAGGTGCAACGCGGCCGACAGCCGCTCGGCCAGGTCGAGGATGCGGGTGGTGTTCTCGATGATGACGTTCTCACTGAGAATGCGGGTGCCCATGTACACCTGCACCCCCATCACGTCGACATCGGGGAACCGTTTCACCAGGTCGGTCCGGGCGAACAACTCCTCCTCGTCGATGCCGAACTGGCGCGGCTTGCCGCCCATCGCCAGCCCGGAGCGCTTGACGGCGAAGCGCGGGTTGACGCGCAGCGCGACCGGCGCCCGCACGCCCCGCTCCCGGGCCAGCTCGTCCACCAGGGCCACCTCGGGAAGGGACTCGCAGACGACGGCGTGGATCCCGGTGTCCAGGCAGACGGCCAGTTCCTGCCGGCTCTTGCCCGGGCCGAGGAAGATCACCTGCTGCGGTGGCACTCCGGCCCGGAGTGCGGTCGTCAGTTCCACCAGTGACGAGACCTCGGCCCGCGCGCCGAACGAGTGCAGCAGCGCGCAGACCGAGATGTTCGGGTTGGCCTTGAGCGAGTAGAAGATCTCCATGGCCGGGTGCAGCCGGTCGCGCAGCCCGTGGAACTGGTCCCGCAGCACGGACCCGTCATAGACGAACAACGGGGTGCCGTACCGCTCGGCCAGCTCGGACACCGGTACGCCCTGCACCTGGAACTCACGTGTCATTCTCGTCCCTTCCCTCTGGTGCGCTCCGCGACGGCGGCCAGCCTGCGGCCGACCTCGTCGTCCAGTGCCGCCGTCCGGTCCGCCGAGTCGGCGACGACGACCCCGTGCAGGCGCCCGTCGAACTCCGCCCCCGGGGCCCGTTCTCCGGGCGACGCGGCCGCGTTGACGGTGGCGTAGTTGTTGATCAGCAGCCCGGTGCCCCGGGCCGGGTCGAACAGCAGGTCCGCCAGGGCGCGTTGGAGCGTGCCGAACGGCAGCGGCGCGCCGAGCCGCAGGGGGTATCTGCGGACCAGCGCCGTGCTCCCGGACCCGATGAAGGTCTCCTGGATCGATGCCTGGTACGTGGACATGTTGTGGCGCGCGTTGATCTCGACGAGCGGGTAGAGGCCCCCGTCGGGATCGACCATCGCGTCGACGCCGACGACCCCGAAGTAGCCGTCGTCGGCCAGCCTTCCGCCCAACACCTGGGAGACCTCCGCCAGTTCGGCCCTCTGCCGCTCTGTGAGCCGTGCCGGGATCCGGTGGCCCAGGTGCACGCCGCCCTCGGTCAGGGCCTCCTTGACGAAGTCGAAGTGCACGCTGCCGTCCCGGCCGACGGTGAACTGGTAGTTGAGGTCGGCGCGCTTGGCCACCCACTCCTCCACCACCAGGCCGACCCGGTCGTCCTCGGCCTTCCGCGCCCGGCTGCCGATCATGCGGTGCAGCCGGTCCAGGCGGCGTTCCTCCGCGACCACCTCGATGCCCTTGCCCGAGACGCCGAAGGCGTCCTTGAGGACGACCCGGCGGCCGTCGGCGAGCAGCGCGCGGGCGGCCTCGACCGCCGCGTCGAGCTCGGCCAGGCTCGCGCAGGTCCAGCCGCGGGACTGCCGGATGCCCAGCCCGGCGGCGAGCCGCCGGCTGTAGATCTTGCTGTTGACCGCCTTGCAGACCGCCGCCGACGGCGCGGCCAGCGGGATCCCGGCCCGTTCGGCCAGCCGCTCCTCCAGCTCCGAGACCCCGTGCGCGCAGACGACGCCACCGCGAGCACCGAGCCTGCCCAGCTCGCGCAGCACCGCCCGGTCCTCCAGCGCGTCCTGGGTGACCGTGCTGCCCGGGTCCTGGCGCTCCATCACGAGCATCCTCGGCAGGTCGAGACCGAGTTCCTCGAGATGGCCCAGGTAGTCGGCGTCGGGTTCGCCCTTGAGTACGACGTGGTCGCCCTTGCCCGCGAGCAGCAGCGCGAACTCGTCCATCCGGTTGACGATGACGTTGCCCGAACCGAACGTCAGCCTCGGCAGCCCCATCTCGCCGCGGGCCCACTGGTCCTCGACCTCGAAGTTGCCGAGGAACACCAGCTCCGCGTCGGAGGTCCCGGTCAGGGCCGCCTTCAGGCGGCCGGTGAAGTTCCCGGTCATCTCGCCGATGCCCCTTTCAGTGCTCGAAGAGCATCGCCGAGAAGGTCGAGCCGAGCCCGACCGTGGCGAGCAGATAGCGGTCCCCCGGGCGCAGCCGGCCGAGATCGAGGGCGGTCCGGTAGTTGATGAACGGATCCGCGGAGAAGCAGTGTCCGGTGATCGGCACGTTGTCCAGGAAGAAGCGCTCCAGCGGGAGCCCGAGATGCTTGGCGAGCCTCGTCCACGACAGCCGGCTCACGTTGTGGGGGAAGATCATGGCGAGGTCGTCCAGTCCCAGCCCCGCGTTCCTGACCGCCGCCAGCATGACCTCGGCCAGCGCCTCGATGTAGATCCGCTGGTACTCGACCGACAGCTCGTGGGTCAGCGACAGGCAGTCGTAGAAACGGCCGTGGGTGCGGGCGGCGTAGCTCAGCATCCGGTCCCGGTCGTCGTGGGTCCCGACGAGCACCGCGGCCGCGCCCTCGCCGTTGATGGCCGTACCCGGCACCATCTGTGCGGCCCGGGTGAAGGTCTTCTCCCCGGTGAGGACCAGCGCCAGCGCGTCCGGATCACCGTCGCTCGCCAGCAGCTTGCCGGCCAGGTCCACCGCCAGCAGCCCCGAGGCGCAGGCATGGTGGGTCACCGCGAACGCCGTGGCGTGCGCGAGCCCGAGCGTGTCCCGCACCTCGTGCACGGGGTTGACCGGATGGGGGACGACGATCGGCATGGTCCGCGCCTGGACCACGTACCGCACCCGCTCCTCTCTGCCGCGCAGCGCGTCGAGCTTGCCCGCGGCGGCCAGCAGCAGATCGGTGAGCGTGCCGCCGGGCTCGCGGCGGACCTCGGCCAGGCCGTGGTAGCGCCGGTACACCTTCATCTCCGCGGCGCTGAGGCCCAGTTCGCCGCTCAGCTCCTCGATGGGTATCCGCTGCGACGGCAGGTGGGCCGCCACCTCCTCCAGCGACGTCATCAGCTCTCTCCGGAGGGGGATGCCTGGGCGAGCGTCTCCTTCACGTGCCGAGCCAGGGCGTCGATCGTCGGGTGGTCCCAGGCCACGGTCGGCTCCAGGGCCAGCCCGAGGTGGTCCTCGATGTCGCCGCAGAGGACCAGCGCGTAGACCGAGTCGAGACCGTACGTCGTCAGCGCGACGGTGGTGTCGATGTCGGCGACGTCGAGTTGCACGTAGTGGGCGACCCGTGCGCGCAGCCAAGTCCGCAGATCGGTGTCCGACGGGGCCGAGGTGTCCGACGGGGCCGATTCGGGGCTGTTCATCGCATTCTCCTTGTCATCAACGGCGGTGGCTCTCCTTGTCATCGACGGTGGCGGCGCCAACCGGGCAGGCGCCGGTTCGACAGGCCGAACCCGCGGCGGTCGCGGTGCCGGGAAAGGACCTCCGCCGACAGCCGTTCGGTGACGTGGCGGGGCCGCTGCCCGGGCTCGCGGCCCACCCGTTCGGCGATCCGGCCCAGCGCCGCGACGGCCCAGTGAGGATCGCTGAGGAACGCGTCGGGCCGCTCCCGGTTGTGGAGCCAGATGTTCACGCAGGCGGTCGCCGCGAGCACGGCGGCGTACCGCGCTGCCAGCCGCAGCGCCTCGGGCCGGGCGGCGACGGTGAGGTCCCCGGGGGCCAGTGCGGCGCATTCGCGGCGGAGGTCGGCCTGTTCGGCCGCGATGACGAGAGCCGAGCGGCGCAGCTCGCCGTCCAGTTCAGGGGAGCCGAGGGCCGCCGACAGCGAGGCGCTGAGGCTGTCCCGCCCGCCCGAGCTGACCGACAGCCGCTCGAAGGGCAGCGGCGGCAGGTCCGCGCCGAGGTGGAACACTCCGGCGGGCGGCTGGGCGTCGTCCAGCCACCCCTTGCGGGCCAGGCGCGGGAGCTGCGGCAGCACCGTGCTGAGGCAGGCCACGCGCGCGGTGTGGCCGAAGCCCGCCGGCGCCAGGTCGCGCAGGTGCTTCTGGAAGATCCCGTATCCGCCGTCGCGGATGTAGAACTGGGCGCCCAGCACCCGCGACAGCGCGTCCATGGCGTCCATGAGGAGGGTGGCCACGAAGTACTTGGCGGCCGAGGCGTACAGGCTGCTCTCGCCAGGGAGCAGATGCACCGAGCGGGCGGTCACGGTGGCCAGGCACTCGCAGATCAGCAGGTCGGTGTAGGCGTCGGCGAGGATCGAGCGGATGTGCGGCAGGCCGGCCAGCGACCGCCCGTACAGGACGCGTTCGTCCGCGAACCGGGCGGTGACCTCGAGGCCGGTCTCCAGGATGCCCGCGGTCATCGCCGGCAGCGCGGTGCGGGTGACCTGGAAGGAGCGCAGCGCCGTCTCCATGCCGAGTCCGGGCGCCCCCAGCACCGCGTCCGCCGGGATCGGGCAGTCCCGGAACTCCAGCCCGCCGAGCTGGATTCCGCGCATCCCCGCGCTGTGGAAGCGCGGCAGATGGACCGGCGCGCCCGCGGGCAGGTCCGCCTTCTCCACGAACAGCTGCGAGTGGCTCCGGCTGCCCGGAGCGGCCGACGTGCGCGCGAAGAGCACCATGGCCTCGGCGCGCCGGGCATTGGCGATCACTTCCTTGCGCCCGTTGAGCCGTAGCCGCCCGTCGTCGCCCGGCAGCGCCGAGAACTCGGCCCGCGCGAAGTCGTTGCCGTGCGCCAGCTCGTGGTAGCCGGAGACGGCCCGGCCGCCCGCCAGCAGCACCTCGGCCATTCTCCGGCGCTGCCGCGCGTCGCCCGCGGCCCAGACGTTGACCGCCGGGATGAGGCTGCCGGCTCCGTATCCGAGGCCCAGGCAGGGGTCGTGCCGGAAGACCGCCCGCATCACCTCGATGAGGTGGTCGAGCCGGGTCAGCCGCCCGCCCAGCTCGGGTGGGACGAACTCGGCGTTCAACCCGTAGCCGTCCAGCAGCCGTTCGCCCGCGGCGAGCATCTCGCCGGCCTCGTCGGCCGCCAGCACCGCGGCGTGGCCGGTCGGATTGCCCGGATCCCAGGGGTCGCCGAACCGGCGTTCAAGGTCTTCGACGGAGGCGGCCGCAGGGTCGTGGTCCGGCCGCGCGGATCCAGCGGGGGCGTCGCGCGACCCGTTCTTGTCGATCACGATGTGACCACCGAGGCCGGAGGGGCGGCGGGGCGGCCGGCCGCACGGGCGTCGAAGAGCCGGTCGAACACCTCGCCGTCGGTCGGTCGTCCCGGCGGGCGCAGCGACTGCAGCACGTGGGTGAGGACCGCCTCCAGCCACAGCGGGTCCGTGCCGGGCGTGCGGTTGTGCAGCCACACCCGCAGGGCGGCCGCGCCCGCGAAGCACTGCTCGTAGCGGCGCGCCAACGCGAAGGCCTCCGGCGGTACGTCCTGGGCGGCGGGCGGGCTCAGTGCCAGCTCGCGGTGGAGGCGGTCGCAGCTGTGGGCGAGCTCCTCGGCGAGCTCGGCCACGCGTGCGGGCGCCTCTCCCGCGGAGGCCAGCGCACGCAGTTCACCGCTCGCGGTGTGCAGGCTCTGTGTGAAGCTGCATCCGCCGCGCGACAGCAGGCTCAGCCGGTCGAGCCGGGCCGGGGGCGGCGGGGCCGACAGGTCGGCGGCGCGGCGTACGGCCTCCTCGTCGGCGGTGCCCGCCTGATGCCCGCGGACCAGCACCGGGAAGTGGTTGATCAGGACGTGCTGGTTGACGAAGGTGCTCCCGTCGAAGATGCCGACCACCCGGTGGTCGCGCTCCAGCTTCTGGAACGCGCCGTGCTCGTGGACCTCGGTCAGGAACGCGCGGGCGCCCAGCAACTCGCCGCAGGCGGCGATCAGTTCGTCGACGCGGGTCGGGACGTACGACTTGGCCACCGCGGAGATGACGGCCATCTCCTCCGGCAGTGTGTGCACGCTGCGGGCCGCCAGCACGCTCACGATCTCGGCGGCGTAGAGCGCCGCGTACGCCTCTCCGAGTACGCGGCGTACGTGCGGCAACTCGATCAGCCGACGGCCGTAGAGCTCGCGTTGCGCGGCGAACTCCTCGGCCAGCCGCACCGCCTGGTCGGCGGCGCCGAGGGACAGGGCGGTACAGGCGGTCCGGGTGAGCTGCAACGCCTTGAGCACGATCTCCAGGCCGGCGCCCTGCTCGCCGATCAGCGCATCGGCCGGGAACGGGCAGTCGTCCAGTGCGATCCCGCTGATGTCGGCGCCCCGGATGCCGTGCGTGGGCACCTTGGGCAACGGCCGCCAGCGGTCCGCCGGGAGTCGCCGTTTGTCGGCCAGCAGCAGGCTGAAGCCGCGCGGCCCGCCCTCCGGCCGGGTGCGCACGAGAAGGCAGAGCAGCGTGCCGCGGGTGGCGTTGTTGATCAGCCATTTCTCGCCGTGCACGCGGAAGCCGCCGGGCTCCGGGGTGGCGGTCGTCTCGCCGGCGAGCAGGTCACTGCCGTGGCCGCGCTCGGTCAGGCCCCACGACACCGGCGCCCCGGCGATGATGTCGGCGCCGAGCTCGCGCGCCTGCTCCGGACGGCCCGCCAGCCACATGCACACGCCGCCGAGGAACGTCTTGCCGTGCCCGATCGCGACCGTCAGGTCGCGGCGCGCCACCGCCCGCAGCGCCGCGACGAGCTCGTCGTAACGGGTCAGCGCCCCGCCGAACTCGGCGGGGACGTACAGGCGCGGCAGCCCCATCCGGTCGAGCTCCCGGCAGATGTCGGCGGGGAACCGCTCGCCGCGGTCCAGCTGGGCGCTGCGGGCGAAGGAGAGGAGCGCCGCGGGGTCGGTGGGATCGCCGAGCGCCCGGTCGAAGCCGGCGAGGTCGACCCGTCCGGTGTCGATCGGTATGTCGGTCACCGTCACGCGGCGTCACCGCCTGCCGCGTCGCCCAGCCGGGCGCGCACGGCCGGCGACAGTTCCGCGTGCAGGATCGGGAGCTCGCCGCCGAGAAACCGCCGGCGCAGCAGCCGACGCTGGATCTTGCCGCTGGTGGTTCGCGCCACCGTGCCGGGTGGCACGAGTACGACGTTGTGGGCGGGCACCCCGACATCCCGGGTGAGGCGGTCGCGGACACTCGCGGCGACGCGGGCCAGCTCGTCCGGCGCGACCCGGGGGGCCCGGTACTCGCGGACGACCACGACCTCCTCCTCGGGCACCGGGACCGAGAAGGCCGCACCGACGCCGCCTTCCAGTGCCGGGTGGGCCTCCCGCGTCGCCGCCTCCAGGTCCTGCGGGTAGAGGTTGCGGCCGCGGACGATGATCAGCTCCTTGGTGCGGCCCGTGACGTACAGCTCGCCCTCGTGCAGGATCCCCAGATCCCCGGTACGCAGGAAGCCGCTCTCCCCGTCGGGCGTGACGGCGTCGAAGACGCGCCGGGTCTCCGCGGGCCGTCCCCAGTAGCCCCGGGCCACGTTCGGGCCGCGCACCCAGATCTCGCCGACCCGGCCGTCCGGCAGTGTCCGACCCGCCTCGGCGTCGACGATCCGGACGTCTAGGTACTCGGCGGGGCCGCTGCTGACGATGCGGTGCACGGGCGTGCCGGGGGACGGGGGCACCAGCTCGCCGCGCTCGAACGCGGCGGCGTCCACCTCGGTGATCACGGCGCGGCGGGCAGGCCGGTCGCCGGAGACGACCAGGGTCGTCTCGGCCATGCCGTAGCCGGGGAGCATCGCCTCGGGGCGCAGCCCGGCAGCGGCGAACCGCCGGGTGAACGCCTCGACCGTGGCGGCCTGGACGGGCTCGGCGCCGTTCACCGCGCACCGCCAGTGCGAGAGGTCCAGCCGGGCCAGCTCCTCGTCGGTGATCCGCTGGACGCACAGGTCGTAGGCGAAATTCGGCGCGGGAGAGAAGTCGATGCCGTGCCGGTCGATCAGCGTCAACCATGTGTGCGGGCGCCTGAGGAAGGCCGTCGGCGGCATCAGCACGCTGCGGCCGCCCAGGACGAGCGGCGTGAGCAGCAGCCCGATCAGCCCGAAGTCGTGGTACAGCGGCAGCCAGCCGCCCACCGGGCCGTCGGCGCTCATACCGGAGATCGCCGCGAGGATCTCGGCGTTGGCCAGCAGGTTGGCATGGTCGACCATGACGCCCTTGGGGTCGGCGGTGGACCCTGAGGTGTACTGGAGGAAGGCCAGCGCGTGCGGGTCGGCCGGAGGCGGCCGCCACCGGCTCGCCGCGGGCAGTTCGTCCGCGGCGGAGTGGGGTGCGAGCACGGTCACGCCCCGGAGGTCCTGCTCCTTGGCCCAGGACGCGAGCGCTTCCAGGTCCGTGCCGTCGGCCAGGGCACCGGCCGCTCCGGCGTCCCGGGCGATCGCGGCGAGCCGGTCGGCCTGCCGCCGCTGATGGCCGTCGGGCGGCGGCGCGGGCACCGGGACCAGGCCCGCGTACATGCAACCCAGGAGGGACTGCGCGAACCCCGGCCCGGAGGGGTGCAGTACGAGCAGGCGGTCGCCGACGGTGAACCGTTCCTGCAACAGCGCTGCGATCCGGCGGGCGGCCAGGTCGAGTTCCGCGTACGTCACGGTCTCGTCGGCCTCGGCGCGGAGTGGGTCCGCGCTGAAGATCAGGGCGGTCCGGTCACCGTGCTCGGCTGCCCGTGCACACATGAGTTCGACGAAGGTCTTGTGCTCGTGCATGCAGTGTCAGCCTCCATCGGCGGGACGGTTGGCAACTGAGCGTTACCCCTCCTCCACACCGACCAGCGAGAACGATCCTGGTGCTGGAGTGGCGGACGGGGCGGGCCATTGCCCCACCCTAAAGGTCATTTCGGCGCCGCCGGATGAGTAATTGGCAAGACGCGTGGGTCAGTTGGGGCTCAGGAGGTTTCGGATCGTTCGATGAGACGGCCGTTTTGGTGTTCCTCTTCGGTGCTCCTCGGCAAGTCGGCCGGGGCTGCCGACCTGACCGTCGGCGGCCCCTCGCGCTCGATGCGTAGTGGATCCTCCCGCGACTACTCGCAATACTCGTCTCCGCGGACGGCGAAGCAGAAGGCGATGATGTGGCCGTCGGCGTCAAGGAGGTCGACCTCGACAATCGCGGCTCCACCCGGCACGTCCGCCGTGAGCGGGATCTGTCGAGAAACGGCACCGTTGCACACGAGGCTCGTACTCCTGTGGTCCAGGACCTTGCCGGAGGCGTCGTTCGCCCATGCGGCTCCCCGGCGGCATCCGGTGGTCAGGCCTCGGAGCACGCCGTCGACGCTGACCGACCGGTTGTAGAAGTCGATCGTGCCGCGGAAGTAGGTCGCGCCGACCGTGAGGTCGAACGAGGCGCGATCGGCGGCGGCCGCGCTGGGCGCGCCTGTCAGAGTCAAACCCGCGGCAGCCACGAGCGTGGCCACGACCGCGGTCGCTCTCTTCGCTGTCCGTCGGATGCCTGGACGCAACGTCAACCCCCTCTTCTTTCATGACAGTTGTCGAGAACACTGCGGTTGCCCCATGGCCATCAGGGCCGCGCGACGGCCGCCTACTGGTGGCAGCCGCCGGTGCACAGCACGGTGACCGCGCCGTTCTCGCCGGCCGCGGTGGAGGTGGCGTGGTGGGTGGTGATCGCGGGCGTCTTGCTGGTCTCCCAAGGCATGGGGGCGGCCATGGTCTGGGGAGCGAGAGCAACAAGCGCCGTGGTGGTCACGAACACGGTGGCGACCGATCGTTTGCGCAGGCGCATCTGAACTCCTCGATCGTCGATCGGCCAGTGCGGTTCGGCGGCCGGCGCGCCGCTCGGACAGGCCGCCGCGGCCGGCTGTCAGTGTCACGGCGTGCGCAGCCCCAGGCCAGGTCTGTCGGAGGAGTTCGGCACATCTCCATACGATCAACGCGAATGGCGGACCGCGTTCCGGGCGAGGCCTACGATCGAGCCCGTCCCGGTGGACCACCTCCGCCGCATGGGCCGTGGGAAGCGCCGGCCTGGCACCTGGTGCTGCTCAAGCACATGAACGAGCCGCCGCTGCCATCGAGTTGGCTGCATCCCGAACTGCCGGGCGGCTGGCGCGAGTTGATTGTCGCGCTGTAAGCCAAGGAACCCGGCCACCGGCCGGCCTCGGCGACAGAGGCACGCCACCGGCTCGCCACGCTCGGCGAGTTGGCGCCCCCCACCACCCCGCCCCCGCACGCGCGAACGCTGCGGGCCACGCCCGTCGCCCGGGAGCCCAGCAAGTCCGAACCGCTGTCCGCCGCAGCAGTCGTACGGGTGGATCACGGGCCCGCTGCTGCCGTGGTGGGCGGCACTCGTGCTCACAGCCGCCACCGGGACGGGCGGCGGGCGTGCACCTGTGAGGCAGACGCCCGTCGAACCGACACCTGGGCCGGCGCCTCTGTCTCGTGAAGGCACAACTCGCTTGCCGACGCACCGGGTTCACGCGCAAGGATGCCCGCGTGAACCACGAGAACGACGACGTGAACGCGGCGATCGCGGGCGAGCTGCGCCTCCTGGACCCCGCCGTCCGCTCCTCCGCCGAAGGCGCCCGGCTGATCGACCCCGAGTTCGTGGAGGTCGGTGCCTCCGGGCGGCGGTACACGTACGAGGAGACGGTCGCCGGGCTGCCCGACAAGCCCGGCAGTTCCGTGGACGGTCCGGTCCATCGGCCGTCGGAGATCACCGGCGTCCTGCTCGCCCCCCGGCCTGGTGCACCTCACCTTCGAGACCGTCTTCGACGGTCGCCGGGCCCGCCGCAGCTCCCTGTGGCGCAAGCGCGACGAGGAGACGGGCTGGCGCATGTACTACCACCAGGGCACCCCCGTGCCGCCGGGGACGGCCTAGGGCTCTTCTGATGGATCTCCGCGGCGTCGCGGCGTTCGGCACGCCCTCTCGCCGCACCGGTCAAAAGCCCTAGTAGCTCCGCTACGAGGGCTTCCGCCCGGCACGCCGAGAGCACGCACCGAACGCCG